>CANCSY010000006.1 GCA_947380915.1 Beijerinckiaceae bacterium | reverse complement strand
GGCGGGCATGATCGACGCGCCGCTGGGCCGCCACCCCTGGCACCGGGAGAAGCAGGCCGTGGTCTCCGGCGCCAAGGGCCGCGAGGCCATCACCCACTACAAGGTTGAGCGCAGCTTTGGCCGCGACGCCAATGGCCGGGCTCTGGTGTCGCTGGTGCGCTGCAGTCTCGAGACTGGCCGCACCCATCAGATCCGCGTCCACATGGCCCATATCGGCCATCCCGTGCTGGGCGATCCGCTCTATGCGCAGGGGTTCCGCACCAAGACGGCCCATCTGGCCGAGCCCGCGCGGGGCCTGGTGGAGGGGCTGCGGCGTCAGGCCCTGCATGCGACTTCACTGGGATTTGAACATCCGGTGACCGGCGAGGAGATGATGTTCGAGAATCCGCTGAGCGGCATTCTCGCCACATTGGCCGAGCACCTGTCCTGAGCGCTCTGGAACAGGCGGCCCCGCGCCGCATTGATCACGAAAGCGCGGGTTACCGAAATTTAACCATAAGGCCGAGTTTACGCCAGACGGCCGCCCTCTTTCAGCCATGGTCTGGCGACCCTATATGAGCTTGGCCGTCAATCGCGCTTCGGTGCGGGCGATGGCGAAGCGCCCCACGGCTGCATGGTCCAACGAGCCGAACATCTCGTAGACCTTGCGACACAACCGGGACCAGAGCGCAAGGCGCTCCGGGGGGCTCCCAGGAGGTTCAAATGGCTGCTGCGTTTTCTCTCGTATCCGCCGAAGGTGGCCTGTCGCGCTACCTTGCTGAAATTCGCCGGTTCCCCATGCTGGAGCCGCAGGAAGAATATATGCTGGCCAAGAGTTGGCGCGAGCATGGCGACCGCGACGCCGCCCAGCGGCTGGTCACGTCCCATCTGCGTCTCGTGGCCAAGATCGCCATGGGCTATCGCGGCTATGGCCTGCCCATCGGCGAAGTGGTCTCCGAAGGCAATGTGGGCCTCATGCAGGCGGTGAAGCGCTTCGAGCCGGACAAGGGCTTTCGCCTGGCCACCTACGCCATGTGGTGGATCCGCGCCGCAATCCAGGAATATATCCTGCGCTCCTGGTCCCTTGTTAAGATGGGCACCACCGCCAACCAGAAGAAGCTGTTCTTCAACCTGCGCAAGGCCAAGAGCCAGATCTCCGCGTTGGAGGAGGGCGACCTGCGCCCCGAGCAGGTCAAGACCATCGCCACCAAGCTGGGCGTCACCGAGCAGGACGTGGTGGACATGAACCGCCGTATGAGCGGCGACGCCTCACTCAACGCGCCTATCCGTCAGGAGGGCGAGGGTGGCGAGTGGCAGGACTGGCTGGTGGACGACAGCTCCAGCCAGGAGTCTCTGCTGGTCGAAAGCGAGGAGAGCGACAATCGGCTGGGCGCCCTGCGGCAGGCGCTTGGCGTGCTCAACGAGCGCGAGCGGCGCATCTTCGAAGCGCGGCGCCTGCTGGACGAGCCCGTGACGCTGGAGGAGCTGTCAGCCGAATTCTCCATCTCCCGCGAGCGTGTGCGCCAGATCGAGGTGCGCGCCTTCGAGAAGGTGCAGAAGGCTGTGGTCGCGGGCCTGGCGAAGGTGGAAGCACTGCCGGCGCCCGGCGCCAGTCCGGCGCCTGTATAAGGGAAACGATCCGGAGAAAATCGCGAGGGTCGACACCTGCCCGGGCAAAAATAAGGCCGACGCCATGGCGCCGGCCTTTTGCTTGCAGATCCGATCTTGCGCCGATCAGAATTTCGGCGCGGTCACGGTGACGCGGGCGTTGGTTTTCGTAGTATAGCCCGGCCACATGGGTATGCGACCATTGATGATGTTACTCGGGGTTGGAACGTCGCTGTTATCCACCAGAGGAGTTCTGCAATCCCGCGTAAAGTTCGGGAAATCAGCCGTTAAGTTGTTTGTCACCCCCATCGACAGAACTTTCACCTGCAGATGATCAAAATAGGCGCCCCCTGTACCGAGCTGGGCGTCAAAGCCTGGATAGGTTGTCCGGGTGGTCTCCAGATAAGGACCGGCGACCCGTATCATGAAGCCATAATACTGGGTGCGCGGCACCAGAACGCAGTAGACGTCACCATTGGCTCTCCCTGTGGGGTTGCTTGAGTGGCAATCTGACATGGCGAAGGCGTCGCCGCCCGATCCGGGTTTGTAACCGGGAGGGGCAGTTCCTGTGACGAAGGCGTTGCGGCCGGAATCACCAGTCAAACCTTCGTCAGAATGAACCAATGTTGTGACCCAACCCGCCGGACAGATGCAGGAGCCGAGGGGCTTTTGCACATAGCCAAGACTCTGATTGGTTTCGTCCACCATGCACCAGTGACGCCCTGCAGACCCAGCACGCTCGTTCGCGCTCGCTGAAAACTGGAACCTGTATGTTCCCGGCTGTAGAAGCAATTTACGGTAGAGCCCTATGCCAAGCCGGGTGCTCCGAACGATATTGCCGCGCCCCCAATCGCTCGCACCGCCACCTGTCGTTGCTTCATACACGAGGGCTTCAGCACCAAATCTCGCTCCGTTATAAGCATTCGTTACCCAAGGAGCGAGCGTTTCATATTTGGATGATGCGGTAATAACCTGTCTCGACTTATTAAAATTGTTACTGCCGGGTGTCACGTTAACCGCAGGGGTTTCATCAAATGTATCCTCGTAAAGGACCGTGCCCGCAGCCCATGGCCAGTTGTTGTTCAGGGCGCCGCTGCAAGCTGTAGCCGCCAACACTGCAGTCGCTGTTCCCTTGCAGAATTGCACTGGGCCGAGATAGAAGCCATTTCGGGTGGTGAGGGCGCTATCGGAGCTGAAGGGCTCGGAAACGAAGCTCAGCCAGAAATAGCCGGACGACTCGACCTTGATCGGAATGCTGCGCTGGATCCACCTGGAAGAGTAGACGCAAATGTCAACGCGATTGCGGGTATTCTCTGCAACCCCATTTGCAAGTAGACCCGGCGAAGGGAAGTCATCTTTAACCGGTGCGCTTGTCGCCAATTGAGGATTGGTCAAGATGGGATCAAGATACACGCCTGCGCGCACGCTTTGCTTCAATTTGGGGTCTACTGAAGTTGGTCCCGGAACCGCTGTATCCGCCCTGGTGGTGATCGATGTAGCCCAATAAATCTCGTTTTCAACGGTGCCGCAAATGAAAGTCGGCTCATACTCCGGATATATGACCGTCGACCTGTACCAGTACCGCAACTCATGGTCGCCCTTTTCCAGATAGACCTTCTTGGAGACAAGGGGCGCAATCGTCTGTGTTGGATTTCCCACGCGCAGCACGGCGCCGGCCAACGTCGTCCCATCGGATTTCGTGACGGGCCTGTTCGTCACGAGCGGCGAAACCGAACCCCTCGTGCCGCTATACCAGTCGTTGATCACTGGCAGGCTGGCGTCGGATAAATTCGGACTTGTCCCGGCAGGCAAGGACCAATTTTCGTCGATGACAAGGCCCTGACTTGAAGCAGTCGGGACCGCATCCATCAAGCCCACGATCATCGAGCCGCCGCCGGTGATGTTAAGGCTCGAAACGCCGAACATCGGTGCAATGAACGTCGAAACGGTGGCGCTGTAAGTCACATTGGCGGTGATTGTGTTCCCGGTGCGCTTGACGGTCACAGTCTTGGAGCCGACGGTTGTATTGGAGATGGTCGTTGCTTGATTATCGAAGAAGTTTTCGGCAACCGTCTTCCCCTCGGCGAGCGCCGCGCTATCCAGGCTGTTGCTTCCGGGTCCAGCCACGTTCAGCATGTTTCGGGCTGTGTTGGCCGCGTTGGTCGCAGCGATGAGGGCGACCTGATTCAGCTTGCCTTGCCCCTTCACGGCGAAACCGTAATCAACCGCAATGCCGGCGACGCCCATCATGGGCACCATCATCAAGGCGCTGATCATGGCGACATTGCCGGAACGGGCGGTTGCAAAGTCCCGTATCAAGGATAGCAGGGAACGGCGTGGTTCACTTTCCGAAAGCTTCGTTGCCATGGAACACTCCCTCTGACTGTGTCTCGTCAACCTTGCGCGACTAATGCTTTGATTCAAAAGATCGCCAACTGGCGACCATCAGGCCGATTGCAGTGCTTTGCAGGCGCGTCTCATCCTCGGCGAGATGGCGGGCGGTGTGGTGTGCCTGAATTCACACGCATCTGTTTCCGCTCCAGACGCTAGCAGAGGTGGAGCTCAGAGGCGGAAATGTGCCGGCGCCACGCCAATTCCTTAGGGGTTGCCAGACTGTGGTGGTGAGGGTCGGCTCTGTGGCGATGGATGAGTTGAGGCCGAAAACGAATTTGTATTTGGATCGCACGTCCACAATCACCGCCGCACCTGGTTGCTTGTCCAGCCCGATCGGCAATGGGCTGCCAGTGCTTGCGCCGCCAGAACGTGCGCACAAGCGTTGGTTAACCCCGAAAGTCCAGGCCAACTTGACGTCATAGGTGCAATTGGTCGTGCAGGACGAACCGGCTGGCAAGGTCATCATGGCCATGGAAACTGTGACGGCGAGATAGTCATTCTCATCATACGACCATGCTATTCTGGACGGATCCACCAGTTCGGGCGCGACGAGACCTATGCGTTCGATCATCTCGGCCAGAGCGTCGGCTGACACTGCAGCGGACGCGCCCGAAATGTCGCTGGCGACCATTGTCGCATAGTCCTCGAGATGCTGACGGGCCCGCATCCATCTGGTCAGTTCGTTCGATCCGACAAGCACTGTCATCAGCATGGGAGTAATGAAGGCGAACTCCAGAAGGGTCGCCCCGCTTGTGGCTGTCAGGAAGGTTCGGAGGGATAAAAACTTGGCAGCGAGGATCTTCATCTTGCACCTCAAAAAACGCCAACGGAGGGGTCATTGGTCCAAATCGCCGTGGACAGAATGCCAAAGACTCCTTCGCCATTGACAATGGCGGTCGGAGCTCTGCTCCAGATGGATGATAAGGACGGCGCGGGGTAATAGACCGTCAGATACTGGCGTGCGCCGGCCGCCCCGATGTTGAAGGCAGGCGCAGCGCTGGCGTCAAACGCGGGAGGGGGGCGGATACCGAACAGAAAATTGCTATAATCAGGCCTCCAGCATCCCGACCCGCTGCAATTGCGCGAAACAAGTTTGACCTGCAATTTTGTCGGGTTGAAGCTGGACGGCAGGAATGGCGCGAGCTTGTCTTTCACGCCCTGCGCCGTCATTGCGGAGGGAGCGATGCCTAAAATCACAGCGCCGCTTCGTATGTCGGACGCAAATCTCTGCACGGCGTGATCGAGGGAGGAGGCATAATATTGCGTCATCAAGCTCTCGACCACCGCAACGATCATGGCGATGAAAGGCGTGGCTACGAGGGCGAACTCCACAGTGGAGGTTCCGGATTGATCGCGCGAAAATTCACGAGAAGCCTGATAGCCTGATCGCCACATGACACGGCCCCTTCACTACCAAAGAAACAATAATTACTCTAAAATTAACACATATCTAGCCAAGGTCAAGCGCAGTGATCGCTTGCTATTCCCGGTCCGGGGGCGGGCCTGGGCGCGCGCCTGACGAGCCCCGATCACCCCTTGGGGATGACCGGGGCCGGAGCGCCGCCGGGGCTGGGGGGCTGACGAAAGGCGACGCTCCCTCCTGTAACGCGCGAGGGGCGCATTCGGCCCAGACCCTGCGAAAAAAATGCAGGTGGGTCGGGTGCGCAATCAAACCACTGTTTTAATTGTATTAAATTTTGGCATGAAAAATGCTAAGAAACCTCCTGTATTGTACAGGAGACGGGTATGGACTTGAGGATACATGGCGGCGGCTACGCCCCTGTTGCTCAGGATACGCAGTGGCAGAAGCGCCGTCAGGATTATGATGCGCTCGCCAAGGCGCTCTCCGAGGGTGATCTGCCCGGGGCTAACGAGGCCTATGCGACCATCATCGGCCAGTTGCCGGTTGGCGGCAGGGTCAGCCCCGATAGTTTCCTTGGCAAGATGGGCGTGGCCCTGCGCTCGGCGGACCTTGCTCTGGCTCGCCAACTCATGACCAATGGCGGCAACCGCAACGCCCAGGTTTCCGGAGCCGCTGCGGCGGACGCCGCCTCCGCCAACGCCCGCGATCCAGGTGGCGAGGTCTCTCCCACCCTCGCCCTCAACCAGGCGATCCAGATGGGCGATCCCGTGCGGGCGCGCGCCGCCCTCCAGAGCATGATCGACGATTTGCAGCTGTTGACGGTCGCCAGCGGTTTTTCTGGCGCGGGCCTTGGTGGCGCCCGGGCCTATGCGGCTTCGACCCCCTCGGTCATGGCCGCCAACAATTTGTTGCAAAATCCTAATTTCCGCGCGCTCGAAGAGGCGATCCTGAGGGGCGATCCCACCGGCATGAAAGCGGCATGGGCCATGCTGATGTCCGGCTCCTCCAAAAGCGGCGACACCCCGAAAAAGCCGGGTGTTCTGAGCGAAGAGGCGGAAACCAGCGCCTCCGGCATGTGGGAAATGCAGTCCGCCACGGTTTCCTGATGGTGCGCCGCCCCCTCGCCTCGTGACCTGCAAGGTCAGGGGGCTTTGGCGCGCGTGGCGCTCCAATAATGCCAATTTGGTCGGCTTTGGTTCGCGAAAAGATGAATATCTTAAAGCGTCCGGGTTCCATCTGACGGGATCAGACCTCATTCATCCGGGCGGCGCCCTGTCATCGGACGCGCTGCCGGCCATAGTTTTGGGCGCGGTGGGATTATCGCGGTTTGGCCGGATGCTATTGACACCTTCCTGAAAAGGTTATTGTCTCCATCAAAAGCAGCACAATAAACCGTGCGCATCGAGACTGCCGGGGGGGAAGATAGGCGTCGTGATTTGGGAATTTCTGAAGACTTTTGAATCGACGGACTTTGCGACCTGGGTCCGTGAGGGGGACATTTATGAGCCCTTTTCAACCTTCTACACCCTGCTTGGCGCCCATTCGATCGGCATGGCGGCTGTTGTCGGCATTTGCTGGATTCTCAGCATCCGCATCTTCGGGTTTCAGCAATTCCTGTCCTTGCAGGCCGCCAATAAATTGCTTCGGGTTGGCTGGTGGGGCTTTTATCTGAACTTTGCATCCGGGATGATCCTGCTCAGCGCGCAGCCGCGCCGCGAATTCCTGACCGGGCTTTTCTGGGTGAAGATGGGCTTCATCGTGATGGCCGTCATCACCATGTTCGTGCTGCAAAAGGCGCTGGCGAAACTCAAGACCGCGCCGAATCCCCTGCGTGGCGGGCCACGGATTGAAATCGTGCCCTTGAATCTGCGTTTCCTCGCTTTCGCCCTGAACATCTTCTGGATCGTGGCCATCGTGGCGGGGCGACTGATCGGCTACACGCAGCCGCCGCCGCCGCTGTGACTGCAATCGAAACGCCCCATCGCCGCCAACCGCCTGTCGTTCTTGAGATCGCCCCATGTTTTTGAATGATCCCGCCCTGATCGAATGGTTCAAGCAGGCATGGCCGGGGCCGCTGGTGCGCGCGAGCGGGTGGGTGTTCCCCTTCGGCGAGACCCTGCACTTCATTGGCCTTTGCATGCTGTTCGGGGCGATGATCTTCATTGACCTGCGGCTCATGGGCTATTTCAAGGACCTGCATGTAAAGGCGGTTTTGTCGCTCATCCCTTTCGCGGTGCTTGGCTTCCTCATCAATCTTGGATCCGGTTGGCTCATGTTCACCAGCGCTCCGGCCAGTTACCTTGAGAATCCTGCTTTCCTTCTGAAGATGGGGCTGATCGTTCTGGCGGGCGTCAATGCTGTGGCTTTCGCCATTTGGGAGCAGCGCTCCGTTTCGCTCCTTGGCCCCGGCGAGGCCACGCCGCGATCAGCGCAGATCTTCGCGGGGCTCTCATTGTTCATGTGGGTCGCGATTCTTCTGATCGGCCGTTGGCTGCCGATCTTCACGATCGGGACGAATTGATGGATCGGGGCCGCCTTTTGAAATCGGTGGCGCCAGGCGCAGCCCCCTTTGGTCTGGCCCTGGCCGCCACCATGGCGGCCGCTTCCGCCATGGCGCAGGGCGCAGGAGATCCCGTTGCGGGCGCCGAGGTTTTCAAGCAATGCGCGGCATGTCACGGCCTTGGTCCAAATCCGCCTGCTGGAAAGGCCGGGCCTGCCCTCAATGGGATTGTGGGGCGCAAGTCGGCCATCGATACGGGATTCAATTATAGTCCGCCGATGCGCAGCGCCCGCCTCACCTGGACGGAGCCGACGCTAGCGCGCTTTCTCAAGGCGCCGAAGGCGCTCATTCCGGGCACCCGCATGCTGTTCAACGGCCTTGCCTCCGACAAGGACATTGCGGATGTGGTCGCCTTCTTGAGCCAATATGATGAAAACGGGAAAGGGCATTGACGCGGAAGGGGTCGCAACCCGTCGCGCATTGTAGAGGGATGGACGCGCATGTTGACAGCCATAAGCTTGATCTTCCCCGGCATTCTTTGCCTCGCTGCTTTTCTGTATCTGAACCTTTCCTTGCAGCCGCGTTGGTTTCCCAACGAAGTTGTGGGTGAAGCCAGGCCAAGGCAGGATCGCGTTCCCGCGCCATTCAGCCATGCGGTATTGGGTTTTATATTGACTGGGCTGATGTTTCTGGGCGTTTTTCTCATCATCATGGGTTGCGTGGAATATGGCATATTGACCAGTCGCAGCTGATGGGCGGGTGATATCGAGGGGAAGAAAAAGGAGGCTTTCGTGCAGATGGGGGAGGCGAGAACGCCGGTTCTGTGGACTTGCGCCCGGCGGCGGATAGCAGCGCCAGTCACGGGCTTCGCTATCTGGCTTGCGTCCTCATGCGCGGTCTTCGCCCATGACCCGATCCTCTCCTGCTTTGAAAACAAGACTGGAACCATCACCTGCGAGGCCGGCTATAGCGATGGAGCGCCCTCGGCGGGCCAGACAATCCGCGTCTCGCAACCCAACCAGCGTCTGATCCTCGAAAACAAATTCGGCAAGGACAGTTCCTTCACTTTCAAGAAGCCGGGCATGGCCTTCATTGTCGAATTCATCGGGGATACATCCCACAGGGCCACATTCGACAGCGAGGATCTTAGCCAATGAACCCGGTTTTTCCTGCTCTTGCATTGCGGCGGCATGCGCAGATCATCCGCAGTCTCGCGCTTTTGGCCAGCGTAACGATGGCGTCTTGCCTGCCCGCCGGGGCGCATTTCCAGATGCTTTATCCCGGCGAGTCCCTGCGCATGCATAATAGCGGCCCGCTGGAGCTGCTGGCGATTTTCACCCATGTGTTCCATGGCGCCCCCTCGATGGTGATGGGGGCGCCGAAGGCGCTCTATGTCGTCAAACAGAGGGGCGGCGACGCCAAACCCGAAAAAGTCGACCTTCTGAAGCAGGCGGAAAAGTTCGACTGGCGCGGCGGCGGCAAGGATCCGGTCCCCGCCTACAGGGTCGCGCTGCCCGCCAATGAGGTGCGCTCCCTGGGCGATTATGTCTTCGTGCTGGAGCCCGAGCCCTATCTGGAGGCGACGGAAGACAAATATATCCAGCAATTCACCAAGACCATCGTCAATGTGGGCGGCATGCCCGGGAATTGGGACAAGCCCATTGGCTTGCCCACGGAGATCCGTCCGCTGAACAAGCCCTACGCCAACTGGACGGGCGGCGTTTTTCGCGGCGTCGTTCTCAGCAGGGGCAAGCCGGTTCCCTTCGCCGAGATTGAAGTCGAATATGTCAATCGCAAGCCCGATTTCGCCAGCAAGGCATGGGTGGGAGAACAGCAGATCAATCCGTCCCATCCAGCCCTTGGTCCCATGAGTCTCAGGGCCGACGCCGCCGGAACATTCACGGTCGCTCTGCCGCGCGCGGGATGGTGGGGGATCGCGGCGCTCGACGTCGGTCCGGTGAAGACCCACAAGGGCAAGAAACTGTCGCAGGATGCCGTGCTCTGGGTGCAGGCTTTCGATGTGAAATGAAAATACGGCGCATCCCATGACTTCGAGAACCGTCGTTCCCGCGCAGGTCCATCAGAAGGCCGAGACCTTGCTGATCTGCGCAGTCGTGGCGTTTCTTGTTGTTCTTGCGGTGACCTTCGGCCTTGTGCGCGGTGTTGATCATCGGCTGCCTGCGCTGCTCGACTGGCAGGTCAGTTCCTTCGCCGACCTCAGTGAAAGCGATCAGGCCATTCACTCCGCCCTCATCGTCGCCGGGGAGGAAATCGGTTATATGAATTCCGATTTTGGCGACTGGCCGTCGCCCGACGAACTGGACAAGATTCTCTTGCCGCCCTTCGTCAAGGATGAGTTCTGGAATCAGCATGGCGCCGTGGACTGGCGCCTCATCCGCGCGGCGAGTTATCTGAATGGCGGCGACACCGGCTATCTGGGCGTGCATGGCGCAGCCGCCGGGCAGCATTCCTATTTGCTGCTGTTCCGACATCGTCACGTTGGCGCCGCTTATGCCAACCAGATCGACATCTGGATTCATCGCGCATCCGATCCGCCGCCACCCGCCAGCACCAAGGCCGAGGCGCTGATTTCCGCTGGATGGAAGCAGGTTGTCGTCTATAGCGGCGCGGATGAACTCAGCCGTCTGAAGGGGCGTTAGGATGACGAGATCAGCCCGCAATATCGCCGCTTTCGTCCTCGCCGCCCTGCTGCTGTCCCTGGGCGACCTCTCCGCTTGGGCGCAGGACAAACTAAGGGTCGGGGTGACCCTGCATCCCTATTACAGCTTTGTCGCCAATATTGTTGGCGATCGGGCGCAGATTGTTCCGGTGATCCCCGGCGAGGTCAATCCGCATGGCTATGAGCCGCAGGCTGAAGACATCAAGCGCGCCATGGCGGTGGATGTGATGGTGGTGAATGGCGTGGGCCACGATGAATTCGTGTTCAAGATCATCGAGGCTGCGGGCCGCAAGGACAAGCTGCCGCTGATCTACGCCAATGCGACCGTGGCCATGATCCCCATCAGCGGCGACATGGGAGCGGAGAAGATCGTCAATCCGCACACCTTCATATCCACCACTGCTGCGATCCAGCAGATCTATGAGATCGCCCGCCGCCTTGGAGAACTGGATCCGAAAAACGCGGATGTCTATCGCAACAATGGCCGTGACTATGCGACCCGCATCCGCAAGTTGCGCGCCGGCTTCATGCAGCGCATCGCAGCGCGCCCGAAGGATGATTTTCGTGTCGCCACCATGCATGCGGGCTATGATTATCTGTTTCAGGAATTCGGTCTGCGCATAGCGGCGGTGATCGAACCCAGACATGGCGTGTCGCCAAACGCCCGCCAGTTGGCCCGCACCATCGAGGATATCAAGGCCGCCAATGTCACGGTGATTTTCGCGGAGAAATATTTCGGCGGTCAGTTGGCCGATATGGTGCAGCGCGAGACCGGGGTTCGTGTCCATACCCTGTCCCATATCACGGACGGACCTTTCACCGCCGACAAGTTCGAGACGGAAATGCGCGACAACATCGAAACCCTCGCCCGCGCATTGGAGGGTCGGTGAATGGCTGGCCCCTCGCTTGCGTTCCGCAATGTCTCGGTGACCCTCGGCGGTCAGGACATCGTGTCGGATGTCTCCTTCGATCTTGCAGCGGGCGCGGTTCATGGCCTGGTTGGTCCCAATGGCGGCGGCAAGACGACCCTTATCCGCGCCTTGCTCGGCCAGACCCCCTTCACCGGAACCATCGGGATCGACGGCCCGAAGGAGGCCGTCATCGGCTACGCGCCCCAATCGCTCGACCTTGACCGGACGCTTCCCTTCACGGTGCTGGATGTGCTGGCCGTGATGAACCAGCGCAAGCCCGTCTTTCTGGGTCGCTCGAAGCATAACGCCAGGGATCTCGACGCCGTCATTGAGAAAGTAGGACTCACGAGCAAGGCGCGGCGCCTGTTTGGCGCGCTGTCGGGAGGTGAGCGACAGCGGTTGCTGCTTGCGCAGGCGCTTTTCCCTGCGCCCGATTTGCTGCTGCTCGACGAGCCAACCTCAAATATGGACGAGGCGGGCGCCCGTTTGGTGGAGGGTGTGGTCGCTGAGCTTTGCGCTGCGGGCGTCACCATTGTCTGGATCAGTCACGACTGGGACCAGATCCGCAGGCTTGCGAGCACGGCGACCATCATCAGCCGCAAACTGGTCGCCCATGGGCCGCCACGGGATGTCCTGACCCTGGAGGCGGCGCGATGAGCGATGTCTATGCGCTCCTGCGTGCGGGCCTTGAATGGCTCGGCAACCAGGGCCTGCTGCCCTCTGCGATCTTCTTCCAGTTCGTTGGAAATGCGGTCATCGCAGGTTTGATCATAGGCCCCTTGCTCGGCGCTCTGGGCACCATGGTGGTCGTCAAGCGCATGGCCTTCTTCAGTCAGGCCATCGGCAATGCCGCCTTGACGGGGGTCAGCATCGGCATCCTGCTGGGCGAGCCGCACACCTCGCCCTATGTGTCGACCTTCGCTTGCTGCATCATCTTCGGGCTCCTTCTGCGCTATACCCAGCAGCGCACCAGCCTTTCCAATGATGTGCTCATCGGGGTCTTCCTGTCGATCTCCCTCGCCGTCGGCGCCTCGCTGCTCCTGTTTGTTTCCGCCCGAACAAACACCCATGTGCTCGAGAACATCATGTTTGGGTCCATCCTCACGGTGAGCCCGACGGACATCAATATCCTGCTGGTCGTCGCGTTGCTCTGCGCCCTCATTGGCGGGGCGCTGTATAACCAGATGCTGCTGGCGAGCCTCAGCCCAAGTCTGGCGCAGGCGCGCGGGGTGCGCGTCCGGCTGGTCGAATATGTCTTCGTCTTGCTGATCACGCTGGTGACGGTGGCTTGCATCAAGATCATCGGCGCAGTGCTGGTGGAGGCGCTGCTCGTGATCCCCGCCGCCGCCGCGAGGAATATCAGCCGGTCGTTGCGCGGTTTCGTCTTCTACAGCATGGCGATTGCGACCATCTCCACGCTGCTGGGGATCCTCGCGCCGATGCACTACAACATTCCCGCGCCATCGGGGGGCGCCATCATCCTCATCGCTGCGGCCGTTTTCGCCGTCACCGCCATCTTGCGAAATCTGCTGGCCGTCTTCAGGACGAACATATGATCAATCGCGCGCTGATCCTGATGGGCTACTTCGTGGCCAGTCTTCTTGCGGCAAGCTCCGTATCCGCCGCAAGCGAACCGGTGCGCGTGGTCGCCTCATTGCAACCGCTTTATTCCATTTTGTCGGCTCTGGCGCAGGGCGCCAATATCGAGGCGCAAGCCATCCCCGCGACAATGCCCGGGCTTGCTCAAACGCCGCGCGCGCTGTCTCGCCTTGGCGCGGCGGAGGCGCAGGGGCTGGCGAGGGCCGATGCGGTCATCACCATCGCCAGCATATGGCCGGAGGATCCCCTCTTTCGCGAGGCGCGCGCCCGCAATATCCGCATTGTGCAGATCGACGCCGCGCGGTCGCTGGGCAAGGGCGCGGCGAGCGTCATGCTGACGCAACGGGCCTCCTCCAATGCGCCCTGGCGGGTGGCTGCGCCCGATCCCCGTCCCTCGCCCTATGTCTGGTTCAGCCTGCCCAATGCAATCCGCATGGCTGAAATCATCGCGGCGGATCTGAAGCGTCTGGCGCCTGCCGACGAGGCGCGCGTAGACGCCAATCTTGCCGCCTTCTCCCGGCGGATGCAGGGGCTGCGCGCCGAATTTGACGCGAAATTCCTGCAACTCGAAGACCCGCAAGTCTTTTCCCTGACGGATCGGTTCGTCTACCTTACCAATGATCTAGGCCTCTTCGTCAGCGGTTATTTTCTGGAGGATGACCTGCGCTGGTCCCGGGATGATCTCGCCGCATTTTCCGCCTTTCTGTCCGCGCGCGGCGTCAGGCGGGTCATCCACCACTGGCGGCCAAGCGACGAAATCATGGCGGCCATTGAGATGGCGGGCGCGCAACTCGTCATTCTGGACGACGGCGAGGGATCCAGCCGGGAGGCGCCGGTCGAGCCGGATCCGAACCGCTATCAGTCCATCCTGCGGGGCAATCTGGACGCGCTCCACCATGCGCTGTCCACGCCATGAAGCGTCGGAGGCCGCGCCCTTCATGACGAAGCCGCATCGCCATGGCAAAGGCTTGCGGACGGAAAGATTCGTAATATAGTCACGACCAAGAAGGTCGCCTTGAATGCGGCCGATCAACAAAATGGGGGGTAATGCTCATGAATGAGAACGCTTTACGCATCGCCATGTCCGGCCTCGTCTTTTCGGCGGCGCTGGGTTGCGCAGGCGCCGTCGCGCAGACCGCTAATGGATTGAAGGTCGAGGTTGTTTCCTCCCGGCCGGAGCTTGTGTCCGGCGGCAGCGCCCTTGTCCGCATTTCCGGCTCCTCCGCAGCCCCAAGCGTTTCCGTAGATGGCGCAGATGTCTCCGGTGTTTTCAAAGCCGATCCGCAGGGGGGATGGCTTGGCCTCGTCGGCAATCTGAAGGATGGCGCCAACAAGCTGGTGGCGAAGGCAGGCGGGCAGGAAGCGGCGCTGACGCTCTCGAATCATCCGATCAACGCAACGCTCTTCGCGGGCCCTCAACAGGACCCCTTCATCTGCGAGAACGAAACCTTCAAGCTCCAGTCCGCCAAGGATGACACTTGCGCAGCGCCCGCGCGTGTCGATTATTTCTACCGCAATCGTGGCGGCGAGTGGAAACCCTTTGATGCAAGCGCCGCTCGCCCCAATGATATCGGCGTCACGAAGATCGACGGCAAGGACGTGCCGTTGATCGTGCGGCAGGAGAAGGGCGTCATCAACCGGTCCGCCTATCTCATCAATATCCTGCATGATCCGGCGGCGGGCGCGGCTCCCGCGCCGGGCGCCAAGTCGGCGGCCTCCGGCTGGAATGGCAAGCTGATCTACAGCTTTGGCGGCGGCGTGCAGGCCAACTATCACATGGGCCGCGGGCTCGGCGGGATGACCGGCACCGACAACAAGATGTTCATCGAGGACATGGGCGGCGGCCTGTCCGACTTATTCGTGACGCGCGGCTATGCGGTGGCGGCTGGTTCGCTCAACGTCATGGGCGCCAACAATGACGATGTGAAGTCCGCCGAGACAGTCTCGAAGGTCAAGGAATATTTCAGCAAGACCTTCGGCGCGCCGCAATTCACCATAGGGCATGGCGCGTCCGGCGGGTCGATGCAGCAGCATCTCATCGCCAACAATTACCCGGGTCTGCTCGATGGCATCATGCCGGCGCGCAGCTATCCCGACGTGATGACCTTCCTGCAACCGCTGTATGATTGCGAATTGATCGCCAAGGCGACCGAAACCTCCGGCCAGAAATGGACCTATGAGCAGAAGGGCGCCGTCGCCGGGAAATATTGGGGCTATTGCGTCAGCAACGGCACCCGCTATCCCAATGCGCGTCCCACATTCTGCGACGCCACGGTAGCGGATGCGGTGGCCAATGATCCCGTGATCAAGCAGAAGGGCGTGCGTTGCACCTTCCAGGACAATCTGGTGAATGTCTACGGGCGCGACCCCAAGACCGGCTTCGCTCGCAATCCCTTTGATAATGTGGGCGTGCAATATGGACTGAAGGCGCTCAATGACGGCAAGATCAGCTTCGATCAGTTCCTCGACCTGAACGGGCGCATCGGCGGCCTGGATGTGGATGGCAAGGTGGTCGCCACTCGCATGTCCGGCGATCTCGAGGCGCTTCGCCGGGCCTATGCAAGCGGCCGCGTCAACAGCACGACTGGCGGCCTCACCACCACGCCCATGGTGGATATCAGGTCCTATGTTGACGGCGACCCCATCGGGGTCGGCGACGCCAATGTGGATGTGCATGATGGCTACCACAGCGCTGTCATGCGCGCCCGCCTGCTGAAGGCGAACGGGACAGCCGCCAATCATGTCGTCATGACGGTCGCCAGCCTTGGCCGTGTGCAGCTTGATACCCGTGGGCCAGCCTCCACCTATGGAACGCCGCTCGTGAAGGTTTCCGGCGACGGGCTGGCTGCGCTAGACAAGTGGCTCACCAACATCGCCAATGACAAGCGCGACATGCCGATGGCGAAGAAAGTCGCCGCCAACAAGCCCGCCGACCTCGTGGATTCCTGCTATCCCACCGCCAGCGGCGCGCTGATCGGCGCGACCGAGAAGGTCACGGATATGGCCAAGTGCAACAAGCTCTTCCCCTTCGCCGGCGATGCGCGTCTGGCGGCGGGCGGGCCTGCGACGGACGATGTGTTCAAGTGCCAGCTCAAGCCGGTTGACGCCGCCGACTACAAGAAGCGCCCCAACAAAGAGCAGTTGGGGAAACTGCGCCAGATCTTCCCCAACGGCGTTTGCGACTACCGCAAGCCCGGCGTGGGACAGGTTCCGCTGGCGGGCACATGGGCTGTGTTCAGCGGCGACGGCGCCTTCAAGAACCTTGAGTCGCGCAAGTAATAAGTGGCGCGGCGGTCTCGGCCAGACCGCCGCGTTTCGCACCGCCTGGTGCGCGTGTGAAATACGGATCCTGATCCATGAAAGTCATCCCGCAGGGGCTCCCTTGGCCGGCTCATTGGAACAAGGCATTGGCGGCGTCGATTTTTCTGGGCTTTGTCTCTGCCTCTGCGGCCTATGCTCAAAGCCTTGCCCCCGGTCTGACCGGCGCGAGCAAGGCGGGCGATGTCGTCCAGGCGCGGCAACTTCTCATGGCCGCCATCGAAGAGCAGATGATGCCCATTGATGTAGCGTCAGTTCGTGCCGATGGCAGGCTGCCCGACCTGAAGAACCGCGCTTACATGATCAATGTGCTGATGAGCGCGTTCCCCCATTTGTTCCCACCGGAAACGATACCGGTCGAGGGCGGGGCGGATCCGGGTTATGACACCAAGGCGCTGATGACCTTATGGACACGTTTTGACGCTTTTTATGAGGCGTCCCAAAAGGCCGCCACGATCGCGCTGGACGCCAGCCAGGCCCCGGATATGAGCAGCTTTCGCGATCTTGCACAAAAGCTACGCACCTCCTGTGACTCCTGCCATGCAGATTTCATGGCGGCGACCGACCCATCAAGGCCTTGATCAGATCAAATTTATGGAGCGGCTCTCTTGACCGAAGTCACAATACCAACTTAAATTCGAGATCGAATAAAGGGTCGCGATTTGTCCGGTTTTGCCGCAAAATCGCGATCAGATGGTTAGAAAAAAACGTCAAAAAATGACGCAAGAGAACAATAAGTTCGGTTGGCTAATAGCCAGTGGAGGGACCATGAAGTCGATTTTTCGAATCGCCCTGATAGGGGCGGCCATTTCCGCTTTGATGTCGCTGAGCAGCGCGGCTTTCGCGCAAGGGCCTTGCCCGCTCTGCGGTTCGCAGGTGCCCATCAAGGATCTTGACAAGACCCTGGCCGAAGCAGCTGGCGCACATGGTCTTGTGCGCGCCATCGCCCAGCAGATCGGGCAGATGAACAATTATGAATATGTCGGCCAGGGAACGATGGTGGATCTGGAGGCGGCCAGCCTTGGCGCACCGGTTCCCGTGAGCCGTTATGTTTACAACGCCCATCAGCAGATGTGGGCTTCCCGCGAGGAGATCATCGGCGCCGACAAGAAGCGCACCATCCGCGTGGTGAAGGGCAAGCGCGGCTGGGATGAGACCTGGTATGAGGAGGCCAGCAAGGCGGGCCCGGTGAGGAAGCTGAAGACTGCGCCCGTGTCAGAGGCGGTCGCCAGGCTGCGGGGCGAATTAATGTGGCTTCAGCCGCAGATGTTCCTCTCCCACGCCGCCTTCGCAGCCGCCAAGAAATGCATGACGCCCGAGATCAAGGCATGCGAGACCAAATGGTCCGTCGCAACGGAAAACGGCAAGAGCGTCATCAATCTGGAAATCGAGGGGCGCGCTTATAAAGGCGTCCTTGACGACGACAAGCGTGTTGCTTCCGTCGAAACGACCGTCAATCTGCCGAGCGGTGGCGGGGCGAAGAAGATCATCGCCAAATATTCCGGCTATCGCATTGGCGAAAGCGCCGAAAAGACAATGGCGAATTTCGCGGCGATGGGCGACAAGGCCCTCGACAAGTTTCACAACGGTGTTTTCTGGCCAAGTCGCGTGGTCTTCGAAATGGAGGGCAAGAGCGTGCTTGATCTCCTGATCTCGGAGGGCTGGAACAATCCCTACACGATCTATCCTGAGCCCGAGCTTCTCGCGCAGGGGCAGTGAATTCCCCATCACCGAAGCCGATATCCGATATCTCTACATCCATCAGGAGCAGACCCATGAAGAAGGCATTGATTGGCGCAGCCGTGCTGGCCCTTTCCACCGCCGCAGTTTATCCCTCGCTCGCCCATCACGCCGTGCAGGCGCAGTTCGACGTGACCAAGAACCTCATCATCACCGGCAAACTGGTGAAGGTGGATTGGCAGAATCCCCATGCCTGGTTCCATTTTGAAGTGACGAAAGCCGATGGCACCATCGAGCAATGGGCGACCGAGACCGTGGGGCCGAATGGTCTGCGTCGCCTCGGCCTGAGCGATCGCCGCCTGTTTCAGATCGGCGAGACCTACAAGGTGGATATCTGCCCCGACCGCTCTGGCGCAAAGCTTGGGTTCACCAACGCCTTCACCTTCCCTGACGGGAAGTTCATCAAGGTAGGTTTCCCCGAGAATCCGAATGGGGAAATCACCGCCAACTAATTGCGAGGGCACGAGCTGGCTCAGACCGGCATGCCCGATATGCGAGGGAGGACCTTATGAATTCTGTTTTTGGAAAACTGGGCAAGATCGTTCTTGCGTCCAGTCTGTGCATTGCATTCGCCAGCGTGGTTGCGGCGCAGACGCCTGCGCCTCAGCGCCCTAATCTGAATGGGATCTGGATGCCCGGCGCGGCTCCGCCGCCGCCCGCCAAATCCGCCATGTGCGGCGAGAAGGTGGACGCATTCGACAATGACAAGCAGGAGCGCTTCGCCGCCAATGGCGCGAAGGGTGGCGCCAAGTGGATCACCTTCGAGCAGGACTGCGGCGTGCAACATCGCGGCCGCGTGAGCAAGCCCGAATACAAGCCCCATTTCTGGGATGAGGTCCGCCTGCGCGATTATCATGCGAATGCTGGTGGACAATACGAGAAATACGCCGATCCCCAGTGGAAGAACCTGCCGCTTGGCGTTCCGCGCCTGGGCCCGCCGAACCAGATCGTTCAGCTTGGCGAAGAGGTCTTCTTTCTCTACGAGAACCAGAACCAGTTTCGCTCCGTTCCCACCGACTGCCGCGAGCATGATCCGGTGCTGAAGTTCGACCAGACCATGAACGGTCTGGCTGTCGGCTGCTGGGAAGGCGACACGCTGACAGTGACCAGCATGGGCTTCTCCGACGATACCTGGCTCGACTGGCCCGGCTATCTGCACAGCAACGAAATGGTCGTCATCGAGAAGTTCAAGCGGACTGGCGATGTTCTGGCCTATGATGTCACGATCGAAGATCCGGTGATGTTCCTGCGCCCCTGGAAGAACGAGACGCTTCGGCTCAATCTGAACAAGACGCCCGGCGCCCAGTTGATGCAGGACGTGCCCTATATTGATCGGTCTCTCGGCAAGCTTGTCGATCCGAATTACCGGGGTTGACGCCAACCACCATTGAGGGGCGTGCGGGCCGCAGGGCGCGCACGCCTTTTGGCGCCGCCGGGCGCGCAGGGAGGTCTCGTGACCGCTGAATTGATCATCATGTTTCTCTACAGGTTCATGGCCTTGCTGGTCGCCGCCATGATGCTTTTCGTCCTGTGGCGGGATCGGGACTGGCGCACGCAATGTTTCGCCACGCTCGTTTTCATCCCCTTCCTGCTGCGCGCATTCGGGATCAAATGATGGCGCCTTCTGACACCCCTTCAAACAAAAAGACCGCGTTGGCCTTCACCCTTGCGGCGGCGCTTATCGCCACCACATCCGGCTCGATCTTTCTGTCCATGCGTGAGGTCGAGCCCATCATCACAGGCGCCGGCGTCACCCGGCAGGTTATGCTGAGCGCCTATAATGGCACGCTGTCAGGCAGTCCCGGGGACACGCCTGTCTATGAATTCAAAGGCGCCAAGGATGGCGGCTCCCTGTTGGTGCTTGGCGGCACCCATCCGCAGGAAATCGGCGGCATGCTGGCGGCGGTGCTGCTGGTGGAGAACGCGACCGTAAAGCAGGGGCGGCTGGTCGTGGTGCCCCAGGCCAATCGCAGCGGCTTCAGCCACACAGACCCCATGGAAGCCTATCTGCATTCCTTCACCGTGGACACGCCAGCCGGGCAACGCTGGTTCCGGGTGGGCATGCGCCTGTCGAACCCGGTCGATCAATGGCCTGATCCGGATGTGTTCATCCATTTGCCGAGCTACGAGGGTCTGGTCGGCCACGAAACGCGCAACCTCAATCGCAATCATCCCGGTCGCCCCACGGGCTGGTTGACGGCGCGGGTGAGCGATGCGCTCACCAAACTGGCGAAGGAATCCACCATTGCCTTCGATCTGCACGAGGCCCAGCCGGAATATCCGGTCATCAACATGATGGTCGTCCACGAGAAAGCCTATGAGACGGGCGCCACCGCCCAGGCCAATCTTCAGGCGCGCCGTATTCCAATGGGGCTCGACAAATCGCCGAAGAACCTTCACGGCCTCAGCCATCGGGAGTTCGGTGACCATGCAGGCGTCGAAGCCTTGCTGGCGGAGACCGCCAATCCGGCCATGGGTCGGTTCCGTGGCCGCCTGAGCGAGGATCTCGTCATCGGCGGCAAGGACGCCAACTATGTCAGGGCCTCACAGCTTGGCCGCACCTTCGTCAAGATCGACGACGCCGGCTGGCCGCTGAATGTGCGTGTGGCCCGCCATCTCGTGGCCATCGAGGAAGTCATCAACGCCTATAACGAAGTGCATCCTGAAGCGCCCATCATCGTCGAGAATATTCCTCCCTATAAGGAGGTGATCGAAAAGGGGCTGGGCGCATTCCTGAAGCCGCCGCCAAAATCATAAGGCGGCGGCTCCAAAAGGGTGATGGCTTGCACGGTCAGGTGATGATCCCCGACAGTTGCCGGGCGAAGACCAGCATCAGGACCGATATGGCCGCCAGCACCAGCAGCGGCGGCCATGACCGCCTGAACACCTGTCCGATCGATCCGCCGCCCACCACATAGCAGGCGAGCGCCGCCGCGATGGATGTGGGCGGAATGAACTCGGCCAGGGCCGAAATGCCCGACAGCGCCGCGACATTGATGATCATGTTCTGGCCCATGAAGGAAAAGGCCGCGGGCACCCCCATCACGTCGGCGACGACCATGGAGGTCAGCGCTCCGCCCACCAGCGGCATGCCGATCAGCAACCCCGGATAGATCCACGGCGCCACGAGCGACATGGTGGTGATCACGACCCAGCCACGCACGCCGGTCAGCGTCATGATCTGCACAAAGACTCCAATGGCCACGAGCGCGGCCGCGAGCACTAGAGGCGTGCCGGTGAAAGTGGCGAGCACCGCTTCGCGCAATTTGTCGCGTTTGACGAAGGGAACCGCCACAAGCCCGCCAATGACGAGAATGAGCGGGCTGGCGGGATCCACCACCTGGTCCGGGAAGAGGCGAACGGACAGCCAGATCGCCACCATCAGGGCGAAAGGCGCCAACCCGCCCAGCGCGGTTGCGAAGCTGACGGGCGCGTCAAGCTGCGCGTCTTGCGCCGCCCTCTTGGGCCCCTGGCCCCAGGTGAACCAGACCAGCGCTGAGAGCGCCACGGGGACGGAAATCGCCAGCAGGGGCCGCGTTGCGCCGGTCCAGGGCATGTTGACGCCATCTGCCAGCAGCATGGCGGGCACATTCATGGGCGGGGCGATCATGCCAGCCGTCGCCATGACGGTGATGAAGGCCGCGATCGTGGCGTCTTCGAAGCCCACACGCCGCATGGCTGGCACCGCGAAGACGCCCGCCGCCAGAACCGCCACGCCAGACAGGCCAACGAACATGCCGACGATGAAGATCGGCAAGCCGATCAAGGTCAGCACGAGGAAAACGCTTCCTCCGGCGGCGCGCACCATGCCATTGGCGGCCGCCTCCGCGAACTGGCTCTGTTTCATCATGTGGCCAAAGAAGGCCCCGGCGAAAAGGGCGAGGATCAGATTGAGGAAACCGAAGCCCCCCTCGACCAGATGCCGATAGGGAAAACCAAAATCACCGGCGAGCGCTGTGGCGACGGCGACAGCGATAAAGGCGATGGGCAAGGGCCAGTGCAGAGAGAGGTGAAGGATCAGGAACAGGGCCGCCGCCATGGCGAACAAGACCCCGGGATGCAATGCAAGGACCATTCGTTATTCCCCCCTTGAGCGGATCCTTCAATGGGATCCTTTTCTTGTCTGGCCATAGATCGCCGGGTTGTTTCCCGGCGTCGGAAGCGGCCTTGGATCGAAGGGCATTCCCTCTTCGATCGCAAGCCGCTTCAGGTTGATCACATTTAACATCGGCGCGTCCGCTTGCGCCAGCCTCAAGGCGATGCCTGGGTCACCGTTTTTACAGGGGCCAGGGCGCACGAGGCCGGGCGGAAGTTCATGGGCGCCCAGGCAGGTTCCAAGGCCGATGAGGGCGCCGCCGACATTGATGACGGCTGCGGGCTGCGCGCCATTTCCCAAGGCGACTTGAATAGCCGTCATCAGCGCATCGATGGTGGCGGCGAGGGGCCGCGCGTCAATGATCCTTGTCCCCGCTTTGGAGGCGGAGGCTCGTAGCGCGGCGATGATCTGCGGGTCCATGCCCGCGCCGACAGCGCCCTCGCCACCGATCACGGCGGCCGCCACGCCCGCCTTGATGACGCCGCGCGCGCGAAGCAGAACCAGCATATCCAGCAGGTTGAAGGCGGGGTCGTTGGCGCCCCACATGGAGGCGCCAAGCGAGGCGATGAGCACCGCGCGCAGTCCCAGGGCCTCCACCGCCGCTATGGCCGCCACATCCGCGCCCACGAAGGAGCCGGACACCACCACCGCAACTGGCGCGCCATGGGGCGGATCAAGCGCGGCAAGCTGCTTCACCAGCAGCGCCGCCAGATCCGGATTCGTAGCTGTGCGCTTGGCGGGCAGATCTCCCAGCGTTGTCGTGAGCCCGGTGAATTCCGCGCCGATCATGCCGGTCCGGTTTGGATCGATGTCAGGGGGTTGCAGAAGGCCCAGCGCCTCCTTCTCGCCGCGCAGGACCATGCTCGCATCCTGCATCGTCCGGGCGGCTGTCAGCATCTGTGCAAATTGCGGATGTATGGCGCGCCTGGACAGGCGTTCCACGCCCATCCAGATCAAGGTCGCAGTCATGGCGGCGGCGACAAGCCAGCGCAGACGCACTTTCGTCCGGGCCAGCGGCGGGTGCGCAGGCGTCATCATCACTGCGCCGCCAGAAGCACGATCACGCGCACGATTGGCGCTGCGATCGCCAGGATGAGCAAGGTGGGCCAGATCCCCTGGCGGTCGAATTGATGCCCCAGCAGGCCCGGCACGATAAAGCCAAGGCCCGCCCATTCCAGGTGGGCGGAGGCCAGCCAGGGTGAGGCCCATTGGGCGCCTACGCTCAGGGTCATGCCCGCCAGCAGGGTGACGGCGAAACGGCGGTTCCCGAACAGCATCAGATGGTCGCCAAGCAGACGCACAAGCGCACGGCTGGCGAGCGCGGCGATCAGAAAGCCCGCCAGCGAAACGGGTCGGTCAAGCAAGAGGGCGACATAGCCAGGCACGATGACGCCGCCAGCGGAGAGGCCGGTGATTTCGGTCAGCAGCAGGCTGACCAGAACCCCCGCGATGAGAGAAGCGGTCAGCATGGTTGCGCCGTCTGTCTGGCGCAGGCGATCAGCTCCCGCCCCGCGCCTTGATAATTGCCCACGCCCCAGACCTCCCCATCAGGCCCCGCATCCGCCGCCAATTCCCGGAAGGTCGCTTTTGCGTCCCGAGCCCTCAGGGCGCTGACGTCCCTGGTGGGGAAACCCGCCCGCCGGGCCAGCCGAATGGCCAGCGGATCGCCTGTCACGTAGAGGCGAGGCCTTGGATTTCGGGTCGCCAGAAACTCCAGGAAATGTTGCGTGCGCAAGGGTCTGTCGCGCCTTGCATTGAGCAGCACGGTGGCGGGCGCCTGCGACCTGCGGCCGGTCCACAGCGCCTCCAGCGAGGCGACGTCATTGCAGGCGAAGGCGTTGATAAATTGAAAGCTCGCGCCCTCCAAAGTCATGTTCTGCATGAAGAACTGGCCCGGATCCTCCCCCGCATCGTCTATGCCCTGCGCTGCGGCCTTCGGGTCAACGCCCAGCGCCTCGCAGGCCGCCAGAGCCAATCGTCGATTGGTTTCAGGGGGATCGCATCCGTTGGTGGGCGCGATGGTGACTGCGCATCCCCGTTCTTTCGCCACCGCCAGCATGTGCGGCGTCGCAGCTTCGCTGGACAGGATCAGTCGCCCGCCCGCTGGAATGACGAAGGCGAGAGCCTGCTCCATGGCCTGGGGCGCGGCGCCCAGTTCCTCGAAATGATCGGGTCGCGCATTGGTGATGACGCTGAGTGTGGCGCGCACGAGATGGGCCTCGCTCGCCCAGATGAATTCGGGACGCACCGCCATGCACTCGACCACGACCGCGCGCGCCCCTTCGCGAGCGGCGCGCGCCATAAAACGCATCTGCTCGCGCACCGATGCGGGACCGCGTCGTGGCCAGGCCTCCTCGGAGCCATCGGGCAGTATCAGGCGCGGTTCCGACCCCGTCGCCTTCGCGATCACGCGCAGTCCCGGACTGCGCAGACCCGCCGCAATCATGCGCGTGACCGTCGATTTGCCCCGCGCGCCAGCCACATGGATGCGAATGGGAACAGCGCGCAGATTGCGCCTGTGCAGCGAAGCCGCGACGCCAAGCCAGACCAGGGCGATCAGCAAGCAGCCGAGGGCCAGAAGAAACAGACGGGCGTCACCGATATGGCCGCCGGGAAACGGCTGGGTCACTGTCGAGGGCGCCACGCGTCCCTGTTACGAGCCACTCGGGAACATCTCCTTGAGGGTTTCGCGCAGAGCCACCGTGTTTTCGAGCACGGTCAGCGGAATCTTGCCTGCGGTGGCGATCTTGGTGAAGATGCCGTCTGCATTGCTGTCGTTGCGGATGATGAGCCGGTTGGCCGCGGGCGCCGCCAGTTCGATCAACTGGTTGGAGAGCGCGTCGCGGCGCTCCTCGCCGCCCATATGCAGCACCACGATATAGATGCCGCGCTTCCTGGCCTCATCCAGCAGATGGGTGGTGCGCGCCAGTTCGTCCTTGATGGTGATGCCCGCATCGCCGAAGCCCTTCAGGCTCGCCCCTACGGCCAGAAAAAGGGTTTTTGCATTGGCGAGGGCGGGGGGCTCCGCATGGGCGTCATATTCGAACGCGAGGCCCGAACGCTTCACCGCCAGTTGCACCTGAAAGGCGTCGAGGCTTTGGCCGATGGAGGTGACCAGAATGGGCGTAGAAAGTTTGGCGCCTTCCTGGGCGGCGAGCGGCTCAAAGCCGCTGACGGCCGCCGCGAGAATCCCCGTCAGCGCCAACACCGCGCCGCGACGGGAGATATGAGCCCCATTTCCAGTCATTTGTGTTCCCTCTATTCTTGGCGACCCTTGTTTGGTCGCGATTGACACGAGAGGGTCTTCCAATCAGGATTTCACGACAAGGCGTCATGGATCCGGACGCTGACGGCGCGACGCTCTCGCCCCGACGCTTGATCCCCCCGAATTTTTTCTGGCATATTTTTGGCGCCAATGCCGTTTCATGTCCAGAGCGTCGCGAGCCCTTTGCAGGCTTCAATCTAATCTTTCGATCAGTCCACCCGAGATGGCGTATCCCACGCGCGCCAGATCTGTATCAAGCGCCGCCAGATGTAACGCGCCGGTGACGCGAAGCGGGAACAGCAGTCCTTGATCGGCCCGGAAATCGCCAAGGTCGGAAACATGTATGATCTGATTGGCGCGTGGCGGCGGCACATGGATGCAGGCCCCTGTATAGGGCGTCAGGAGGAAGGCTGTGATCCGTCCACGTTCGAAGGTCAGGGGCGTCATGAATCCGCTGATCCTGATCATACGGCCGTCCAGTTCCTGGCGGGTTTCGCCGCCCAATGGCTGCAACGCCCTCATATTGCCAAGGCCTCCCAGACTGTCGGCGAGGTTGCGCGGCGGTGCAGACAGGTCCCGATAGCCGCCAAGGGTGCGGGCGATCATGGGCAGGTTTTCGTCGTCGGGTTGCGCCGGTCCAGCCGCTGCTCCAAGTTCGCCATGGCGGACACGGCCGCGCGGCGGTTCTCCTTTGCTCGTAAGCGGTTGGCTTGCAACATCCTCGGACGAAACCAGATCATTCCAATCCATGGTCTGCGCCTGCGCATAGGTCAGCCGGCGAAGATCGTCTACTGAGGCCGACAGGCCCAGGGTCTTCAAACCCATGCTGATCGCCCCGGTGGCGAACAATGCCCCCATGGCCAGCGAAAACAGCGCCGCGCTCGTGATCGCCCTTCGTGTCCGCGCTCCCGTCATGCGCTCGTTGCTTCCCATTATCACAGGCGCCTTCAGATTGATCTTACTTCCGAAGGGAACGGGCTGTTGCTCGGGCGCCGTCGCTCCTATGCCATGAGGCGAGGGGTCGATGAGATTCCTCAGCCTTGTTCGCTCCGAAGCGCATTCGGATCAAATTGAACCGTATGCGCTCCGGGATTTCTTGTTGTACGTCAAACCCGCGAAGGGGCGTGCACTTTGTTTCACCGAGCCTTAATTCGCCGCGAAGCAGTAGAGCAATCCGGCGCCGCCCGTGCCTCTGAGGTCGTTCTGGCTGCAACCGCCTTCGGCGCCGCGCGAGGGATGGGCCGCGTTCCAGGAACGCTGTTCCACTGTGTCGGCCCCGCCCATGCGATCGATATGGCCGAGCATGGCGGCGCCCTTCGTGCTGCTGGTCCAGTTGCCGCAGGTGCGGTCATCGCCAGCGGGGAAGGCGCGGCCCTCCATGGTGGAGCCGGTCAGCACATCATGCACATTGGGCGCGAAGCCGAAGCCCGGTAATTTCTGGCCACGTTCGGTGAGCGAGACCTCCATCCCCATCTTGTTGCCCGCGCCATGCAGGTCATCGACGCTGCTCGCGATGGCGACGCTCTTGAAATTCTGCCAGGGCCCCTTGCCGATGCGGTCGCGCGCATTGATGGCGGGTTTGCCCTCGGTAGGCTGGGTGCTGAGATAAGCGCGCCAGGTCTTGGCCCCCGCGCCCGCGCCGGTCGCGAGCCGCTGGCAATGGGCGTCGGCGCCCTCGAGGCCGCCGAGATCGGCGCCTTTGCCGGGGCCGGAGCCGGTGACGAAGAAGGTCATGTCGGGGGATTGCGGCTGGGTGGGCGCAGCCGGCGCCGCCGGTTGTTGCGCGAAAGCAGATGAGACGCCGAGCGCACAGGCGGCGGCGTAAGCAAGAACAGCAATTTTTTTCATTTTTCTCTCCCTTGGACCGATAACCCTCCCAGGTCGACCGGTGTACGCCGAAATTTGCCCGGCTTGCCGAGCTTTGGCAATATGTATCCGGCAAGGTTTGATCGCGGCCACCTTCCATCAGCGCCCCTTGTGATCGATGATTTGCGCCCCGGGTTCTTTTGTGTCCGGCGGACAGAGGCGCCTGGAACAGCTCTCATTTGCTTTTCGCCAAGCATTTCAGGATGCGCCTCAGGGCCTCGCGCGCAAACCTCGCACGGACCGCTCCGAATGGCGCAAATAGCGCCGCCGCCCGCAGTTGAGCGTTTTTGGAGGTGTATGCTGGTCGGTGAGTGGCGCTCCGTGCGGGAATCGAACCCGCCTTTGCCGCGTGAGAGGCGGCTGTCCTGAACCGATAGACGAACGGAGCGGCTGCGCGTGACCGCGCGGACGGGTTCGTATAGCTGCGGGGGCTCGCATGCGCAAGGGCGTAAGCGCAGGCGGCGTCACAAATCGAACGGCGAAGGCTTTTTCTCAGCCAAGCAAGGTTTCATGGCTGGTTGCGGCGCGAGGCGCGTGGGCGACTTCGCCCAAGGCGCCGCCCATGGCGGGCTGCCGCGCGTCCTCGGCGGCGGCGATCATCTGGCCAGCCGCCGCAAGGGCGCCTTCCGCCAGCATGCGGCTGCGCCGTTCCAGGCGTTCGCTCGCCTCCAGCTCGTGGAGGCGGGCGTTCTGCTGCGAGGCTGTGTCGGCGAGGCTCAGCGCCAAGGCGCTCTTCTCTTCCAGTTCCAGTTGCAGCAGGTGCAGCCTCTGGCGCAAATCATGGTCCTGCATCTGCAAGCTGGCCACCAGCGTCTCCAGGGAGGCTTTTTCGATGCGCAGGGTGTCGAATTCCATCTTCAACGCCTCGAATTGCTGCATCAGGCGCGCTTGCGCCGCCTCGCCGACCTGCGCCTCGCGCAGGCGGGTCGCCAGATCGAGGGTGTCGCTGTGCAGGCCGCCCAGTTGCGCCCATGCGTCGCGCAGATCAGCGTCCCGCGCGTCAAGGGCGGCGTTGAGGCTCTCGATGTCTGTTTCAAGTCTGGCGATGATGGCGGCGCGGCGTCCGATCTCGCTCAAGTGGCCCGCGCGATCGCGGGTCATGGCTTCGAGCTTTTGCTCGATGCGCCTTTGTTCCACGGCCGCCTGGGCCCGCAATTGATCGCGCTGGGCGAAGACCTCGTCCATGGACAGGGGCATGAGCATTTCGAGGCGGCGCGTAGACAGACGCATGGCCCGCCGCCAGAAGGCCGGCAGGATCAGAAGCGCGAGGAGTCCGCAAAGCAGGAACCCCAACGCGAATATCATGGCTTGTTCGATCAAGGCGCCAACCGCATGTGCGACCCGGGAAGGATGACACGCTTGCCGCGGGAAATCAAAACAAGCCCATGTCACGGCCAAGTTCCAGCACTGGCCGCAATGGGATCAACGAGGAATCCTCAGAAAGGGTTCCATGTCGATTCCGGCGTGAATTTCAGATAGCCCAGATTGACCCCAAGGCGCGCCCCAAGGCCCGCGCGGATCGGCACCACGACGATGTCGTCCGCCGTGAGCGCGGTGAAGCCAAAGCCGCCAACCAGATAGGCGGAGCCGTCGACGCCGCCATAACGGCGATAAAGCGCTTCCGTGGAGGGAAGGTTATAAACCAGCATCATGGTCCGGTCGCCATCGGCGCCCGCGTCGAAGCCAAGTGAAGGCCCTTGCCAGTAGACGGTGCGATCCCCGGCGTTGCGGGTGTACATCTTGCCCTCGCCGAACCGCGCCCCCGCGAAGAAGGCGCCCGAAGCCTCTTGACCCAGGATATAGGCGTTGGGCTGGCCCCAGCGGCGGCCTGCGCTCTCCACCGCCTGCGCCAGTCCGCGCGAGACGGCGCCGAAGAACTGATGGCCGCTGTCGATAAGTTCGCGGGTCTGGAACTTCTGCGGGCGGCCGTTGACCTGGGCCATGGCCTCGCCCGCAAGGGAGGTCGCGCCGAGCGCGGAGCCTGCCAGACCGGAAACAACTTGCCTGCGCGAGAGAGTCGTCATGTGTGTTTCCTAACCGAAGAGCCGATGGCGCCAGAGTGAGCTGCGCTGTGATTGCTGGGCCGTAAACGTGACTTAACCAAGGCGAAGCCTGCGGCGTCGGCGCGCGTGGAACGCGCCCCATGCCCCGCCTGCTGCGGACTTTGGCCGTTTTTGGTTAACAGATCATTGCCATGCAGGCTCAGGCAGCCCCGAATTCGCAGAGGTCCTGCACGGCGGCCGGGTCTCCCCAGGCGATATAGTCCGGATTGAGGAACCCCTGCGCCGCCTTGCCATAGACCAAAGGCGTTCCGTCAATGGCGGTCGTGATGCCGCCGGCGGCGCGCAGCACCGCATCCCCGGCCGCCGTGTCCCATTCCATCGTAGGGCCAAAGCGCAGGCAGACATCGGCCTCCCCGCTGGCGATCAGGCAGAATTTGATCGACGAGCCCATGGGCCTGCCGATGATCGGCGCCAGTCGCGCCATGGCGGCCTTTGTCCGGGGGGTCTGGTGCGAGCGGCTTTCCAGAGCCGCCAGCGGCGATCCGGCGCCCCGTGTGCGCAAGGTGAGGCCGGGGCCAGGTCGAGGGATCGGCTGTCCCGGGCTCACATATGCGCCAAAGGCCTGCGCGCCGCCCCACCACAGCCGCCCGAAGGCTGGCGCATAAACCGCCCCCGCCACGGGCGCGCCATGGCTGATGAAGCCGATATTGATGGTGAATTCGCCATTATGGGCCAGAAACTCCCGCGTGCCGTCCAGCGGATCCACGAAAATGGCCTCGCTCGGGGCCTCAAGCGGCAATCCATTGCGGGCGCAGGCCTCCTCAGCCACCACCGGCACACCGGGAAAGCTGCGGGCGAGCGCCTCCATGATGATGGCTTCGGCCTCTTCATCGGCGACGGTGACCGGGCTCTGGTCCGCCTTGAACCGGGCTGTGGGACCCTCTGCATAAAGGCGCATGACCGGATCGCTGGCGATCAGGGCGATGCGCGCGAATTCCAGCGCCGCTGCATCCATATCCCGCCCAAGACCCATGGCTCCCCACATAACTGAAGCGGATCGCTCGTCCCCTCCGCCCCAGTGAGCATGAGCGGCCCGCCATTGGCAATCCCTGACAAGGCGCCGGTTTCGCTGGGCGTATAAAAAAGCAGATCCGCGCAGCTTCTGGATTCACAAAGGACTTTCCAAGCGCGAATCAGTAGATTATCGGTAACATTCTCGGGAGTTTCTTGAGTCGTTTCATTCCTCGCGATCTTCCGCGCCTTGTTCAGTAGCGTATGCGTGGCTTGCTCTTCGGCCTTTCGCCGGGCCGGATGTTTTGTCTTGAGGCCGGGGCGCATCGCGTCCTTCATACGGATGACGCAAAATGTCTATCTTCGCACTGGACCCCCTCGACCTCGCGGCGCTCTTGTGTTCGCGCGTCTGCCATGACGTCATCAGCCCCGTCGGCGCGATCGTGAATGGGCTTGAGGTACTGGAAGACGAGCGCGATCCCGAGATGCGGAATTTCGCGCTCGAACTGATCAAGAAGAGCGCCAACACGGCCTCGGCCCGGCTCCAGTTCTGCCGCCTCGCCTTTGGCGCGGCTGGCTCCGCTGGCGCCTCCATCGATACGGGCGATGCGGAAAAGGTGGCGCGCAACCTTTTCGTGGATGATCGCACGAAGCTCGAGTGGAACGCCGCGCGCGTCCTCATGCCAAAGAACAAGGTGAAGCTGGTCCTCAACATGTGCCTGATCGCGGCGGCGACGATTCCGCGTGGCGGCGTCATCACGGTGACGATCAATGACGCGGACGGCCATACTGAAATTCTGCTGCATACGAAGGGATCGCATCTGCGTCTTGCAGATCATGTTCCGGCCCTGATCGCGGGCGAGCCCCCGACAGATAATGTGGACGCGCACGGCGTTCAGGCCTTCTACACCGGCCTCATCGCCCGCGAATGCGCCATGGACATCAAGGCGCAGATCGCCTCCGATTTCATCGAGGTTTCGGCGCGGTCCATCGCAGTCAGCTCCGCCCAGGCGGCGGAATAAGACACACGCGCTTCCTGAAACACGCAAGGCCGCCGGGTTTCCGGCGGCTTTTTGCTTTCATCCCCGCAAGCACGAAAAAAAACCCCGCACGAGGCGGGGTTCTTGACTGGTTGAAGAGGCGCCCTCAGGCGAGGATGCGCTCTTCAGCGTCATTGGGCTCGCGCAGCACGTAGCCGCGGCCCCAGACGGTTTCGATATAATTGCGTCCTTGGCTGGCGTTGGCGAGCTTCTTGCGCAGCTTGCAGATGAAGACGTCGATGATCTTCAGTTCCGGCTCGTCCATGCCGCCATAGAGATGGTTGAGGAACATTTCCTTGGTGAGCGTCGTGCCCTTGCGCAGGGAGAGCAGCTCGAGCATCTGATATTCCTTGCCGGTCAGATGCACGCGGATGCCGCCCACTTCGACCGTCTTCTGGTCAAGGTTCACGACAAGGTCGCCAGTTGCGATCACCGACTGTGCATGGCCCTTCGACCGGCGCACGATGGCGTGGATGCGGGCGACGAGTTCATCCTTGTGGAAGGGCTTCGTCAGATAGTCGTCAGCGCCGAAGCCCAGACCCTTCACCTTGTCTTCGATGCCTGCGAGGCCCGAGAGGATCAGGATGGGCGTCTTCACCTTGGCGACGCGCAGGGTCCGCAAAACCTCGTAGCCGGACATGTCAGGCAGGTTCAGGTCCAGCAGAATGATGTCGTAGTCATAGAGCTTGCCGAGGTCGATGCCCTCTTCGCCCAGATCCGTCGTGTAGACATTGAAATTCTCCGACTTCAGCATCAGTTCGATGCTTTGGGCCGTAGCGCTGTCGTCTTCGATCAATAATACGAGCATATCAGTCCCCACCATTGCCCCATGGAACGCGACTACAAGCCAGACCGACGCAAAAGCCTGGCGAAGCGGTTCCAGAAGACGGGCGACCGGCCCGCCGAATTCCGCCGTTAAAAAATTAACAGCCAATGGTTAACAAAATCTGATTCCCGCATGCAAGCCTGATCGCAAAAAGAACGAAAATGACGAAAAAACACGCGAATCCGGGTTACGCACAGAGATAATTTTCTTCACAGAATGGTTTAAGATTGTTGGATAACAGATTCTTGCGAATCAATCTCTTCATAAATAGCGGTCATGGGGGGCGCCAAAGGGCGCAATCAACCATTCCGGCAGGATTGCGGCGGCCGGTTAGCATTTCATTAACGCGCGCAGAGAATCAGTTGCCTGAATCGCGAATCCCCGAGCTGCCGCTGGCGATAAAAATCTTGTCGTTCACTCTCTTTGGGTAAGGAACGGTCAACTTCCATGGGGCATGGTGATCCTGTCTCGCGGAAGGTTCGTGCTCGGGTGTCCCAGGACGTCCGGCTCTTGTTAATTTGCGTCTCGGAGTATGCGTATGAAGTCGCGGGATACACTGATCCGTTTGAAACGGTTCCAGGCGGAGGAGAAACGCCGCCGGGTGGCGCAGATCGAGGCGATGATCGCCGAGTTCGGGCGCATGGCGGGCGACCTTGATCGTGAAATCGCCCTTGAGGAGCAGCGCAGCGGCATCACCGACATGAGCCACTTCGCCTATTCCACCTATGCCCGTGCGGCGCGTGTGCGCCGTGACAATCTCAAGCAATCCACGGAGGATCTGCGCCCGCAGCTCGCCGAGGCCATGACCGCCCATGCGGAGGCCCTCGAGGAACTGGCCAAGGTGCAGAATCTGGAGGGTCGCGAGAAGGGCGAGCGCCCTGAGCCCTTTCGTGAGCGTCCTGACATCGACATGATCGGCATGGTCGCGCCGCGCCTGTGAGCCATCCGAACACGAGCGCGCGAGCTTGGCCTGGGGCCCTTGCAAGCTGACGTGCGCTCGTGCAGGGATGGATGCGCCGGCGTGATGTCGGCTCAGGTCAAGCGGCGGGCAAACGGGCAGGCATGAAGCGCTATCTGGATTATGTCTGGCCAATTGTGGGCCTCGTCGCCGTCGTGATGTCCGTGAAGCTTCTCTATGAGAAGCTGAAGTCGGAGGCGGCCAGCGATCTCGCGGTCAAGGCGCTGCTGGAGAGCGGCGACCTCTGGGACCATGTCAAGGTGATCGCCAGCGTCATCGGCGCGAAACTGGCGGTGATCCCGCCTCATTCCTATCTCCTGGCCTTCGCCTCGACCCTTGTGGCCTATGCGGCGCTGGCCTGGTACGACCGCATCGCGCTCATTCACCTGGGCAGGCAGCGGGGGATTTCCTTCTTCTATATCGCCGTCTGCTCCTTCGTGACCTATGCGCTCTCCCACAACATAGGCGCATCGGTGTTTTCGGGCGGCATGGTGCGCTTGCGCGCCTATACGGCCAAGGGCCTGAGCGCGGCGGAAATCGCGGTGCTCGTGGCGCTCTGCTCCTTCACCTTCGCCTTCGGCACCCTGATCCTGCTCGGTCTTGTGCTGCTGGTTGAGCCGGAGATCATTCGACCGCTCACCACCCTGTCGCGCCATTTCGCCATCGGCGACAGCGCCGCGCGTCTGGTGGGTGTGGGGCTGCTGGCCTTTTGCCTGGTCTATACGCTGGGCGCGTGGCTGAAGCTGCGGCCGCTGGAAATCGGCAATTTCAAGATCGTCTATCCCGGCCTGCCCATCGTGGCGCGCCAATATCTGGCGGCTCCCCTCGAATTGATCGGGGCTGCGGGGATCATCTATTTCGCCTTGCCTTCCGAGGGAAACCCGGGTTTTCAGATCGTGCTCGGGGCCTTCCTTCTGTCCTTCTCGGCCGGGCTGTTGTCGCAGGTGCCGGGCGGGGTAGGGGTCATGGAGGCGGTGTTTCTGGCGGTCATGCCGGGCGTGCCGGCCACTGCCGTCTTTGCGGCGCTGCTGGTCTGGCGACTGTTTTACCTGCTGCTGCCGCTCGCCATGTCGATTCCGGTGATCATCCTTTTCGAGCGGTCCCAGATCGGCAAGGCGACCAGTGCGCTTGCGCCGCCGCTGGACAAGCCCTGAAACCAGGCTTTCGCCGCGAGCCAAAAGAAAACGCGCCGGGCGGACCGGCGCGGTTTTCTCATGCGCAGAAAAGATTACTGACGATATTGCTGGATGCGCGTGGTGCGCAGGCCAGCCAGGCCGTGCTGATCGATCGACATCTGCCAGCTCAGGAACTCGTCCACGGTCAGCGTATAGCGGCTGCACGCTTCTTCGAGGGAGAGCAGGCCACCGCGTACGGCGGCGACAACCTCCGCCTTGCGGCGGATCACCCACCGCTTGGTGCTGGTGGGAGGCAGATCAGCGACTGTCAAAGGGCTCCCGTCGGGTCCAATAACATATTTGACCCTCGGCCGGTGGGCATCAGTCATGGTACGCACTCGCTACTCGACTAAACCATTTAGAACGAGGTCAGCATAGACCTGCTTCATTTAAGATTTGCTGAAGCCCCTCCTTTCGTATGGCCCTCCAAATACAGGCGAAAATAGCCTTTTTCTTTCCAAATCGTTAGGAAATGCGGATTTTCGCGCCACTTCGGCACAGACGCAAAGCATGCCTTAACCATCACGGAAAACCGGATCTGAATTCACCGGAGCCGCAACATCTCGTGATGAAGATCGGCTCAAGGTTGCATTTGGCGGCCAGTTGGGTCTTTCTGCTTTGCTGAGAGAGATACATGACCGCCACCATTCCGCAGTCCCCGCTTGCGCCCTCCGTCCTCAACTCGCTTGGCCTCGCCCGCGAGCCGGGGGATACGCGCGTGGTCGTCGCCATGTCCGGTGGTGTGGACTCCTCCGTGGTGGCCGCGCTCCTGAAGCGCGAGGGCTACGACGTCGTGGGGGTCACGCTCCAGCTCTACGATCATGGCGCCGCCACCCAGCGCAAGGGCGCCTGCTGCGCGGGCCAGGACATCGCCGACGCCCGGCGCGTCGCCGAGCGGCTGGGCATTCCCCATTATGTGCTGGATTACGAGGCCCGGTTCCGGGAAAAGGTGATCGAGCCCTTCGCCCGCAGCTATGTGGCCGGCGAGACGCCCATTCCCTGCGTCGCCTGCAACCAGCACATAAAATTCGCCGATCTCTTCGACACCGCCCGCGACCTTGGCGCCCATGTGCTGGCGACCGGGCATTACATAAGCTCGCGTGACGACGGCCATGGCGGGCGCGCCCTCTACCGCGCCGCCGATCCTGACCGGGACCAGAGCTATTTCCTCTTCGCCACCACCCGCGAGCAGCTGGAGCTCCTGCGCTTTCCCCTGGGCGACAGCCCCAAGAGCGCGGTCAGGGACCTCGCCCGCGAATTCGGCCTCGCCGTCGCCGACAAGCCCGACAGCCAGGACATCTGCTTCGTCCCCTCGGGCCGCTACACGGATGTGATCGCCCGCATGGCGCCCGATTCGGTCCTGCCCGGCGACATCGTTCATGCGGATGGACGGGTCATGGGCCGCCATAGCGGCCTGATGCGCTATACGGTCGGCCAGCGCCGGGGCCTTGGCCTCAGCCAGACCACCGAGACTGGCGCCGAGCCGCTTTATGTCCTGCGCCTGGACGCAAAGCGCAACGAAGTGATCGTCGGCCCGCGCGAGGCGCTCGCCACCAGTGCGGTTCATCTGCGCGACGTCAACTGGATCGGCGAGGGCGACCTTGCAGCCCTGCCGGACGAGGGCGTCGAAATCGCCGTGCGCCTGCGCTCCACAAGGCCGCCAGCGCCAGCCCTGTTGCGCCGCGACGCCGATGGGCGCGCCGTGGTGGAGCTGGCCACCCAGGAGGCCGGCGTTTCGCCCGGCCAGGCCTGTGTCTTCTACGAATCCGCCGAACCCCTGGCCCGTGTTCTGGGCGGCGGCTTCATTGTGGCGACCAGGATGGTCGCCCCTCCCATTTCAGAATCGGTTTCACAAGCAGCCGCGAGCGCCTGACCATGACTGCTCCTGTTTTGAGCCATGAAGACGTCAATGACGCCTATTCCCGCTGGGCCCCTTTTTATGACGCCGCTTTCGCCTGGGTGATGCGCCCGGGCCGCGTGGCCACCGCCGCCCTGCTCAACCAGACTGGCGGGCGTGTCCTCGACGTGGGGGTGGGCACGGGCCTCGAACTGCCAATGTTTGGTCCCAACGTGAAAATCACCGGGATCGATCTGTGCGAGCCCATGCTGACCATCGCCCGCAAGCGGGTCGAAACGCATAATCTTGGCAATGTGGATGATCTTCTGGTCATGGACGCAATGGACCTGAAGTTTCCTGACGACAGCTTTGATGCGGTGATCGGTCCCTATGTCCTGACCGTCGTGCCCGAGCCCGAGCGCACCCTCGACGAGATGGCTCGCGTGGTGAAGCCGGGCGGCGAGATCATCCTGTCGAACCATATCGGCGCGGAAAGCGGCCCGGTTTCGGTTTTCGAAAACTGGCTGGGCAAGCGCAGCGCCTCTCTGGGATGGCGGCCGCAATTCCCCTGGTCCATTGTGACGAATTGGCTGGATCGGCGCCCCGACATCGAGCTCATCGAACGCCGCCCGCTGGATAGAATCGGACTTTTCACCCTCATCCGCATGAAGCGCAAGGTGGAACCGGTATCCTGAAGCTTTACTCCCGACGCTCAATCCGGTAATCCAACTCCGCAATGAGCCCCGGCCTTGCGCCGGGGCTTTTTCATGTGGCGGGGTCGTCCCGCCGGACGGCCGCCCGTGCGGCTCTCGAATTGAAGCGATATTCCGCCATGGCAAACGTCGTCGTCGTCGGCGCCCAATGGGGCGATGAAGGTAAAGGCAAGATCGTCGACTGGCTGTCGATCGAGGCGGACGTGGTCGTGCGCTTCCAGGGCGG
>CANCSY010000005.1 GCA_947380915.1 Beijerinckiaceae bacterium | reverse complement strand
TCAGGAGCGGCGCCTGCTATGTCTGGGAAATGAATGGCCTGACGATTGTCGATCACGGCCAGATCGGCCCGGCGGTAGGGACGGATTGGCTGGTGAAGGCGTGAGGACTGGCGGTTGAGGGCTCACATGATCCGCTTAGCCAAGGGTGGTCTTGAATCGCTTTTGCATGAAATCGAGAAAGACTTTGACCTTGGTGGCTTGAAGGCGGGTATGCGGATAAAGCGCACGTATTTTTTGGGCTGGAAGTTTCCAGTGGGATAGTACCTGCGCCAGTGAGCCAGTTTTCAGTTCATCATTGAGGCAGTAACTGGGTATCAGCGTCACACCCAGACCGGAAATGGCCAGATCCCGGGCAATGATGACACTGTTCGTGCTTGCCTGGCTCTTGATCTTGACAATTTGTTTTTCGGTTCCTTTAGCGAACTCCCATGCTTTCGATTGATACATCTCGTGCCGAATGCATTTGTGTTGGCTCAGGTCCGCGGGCGATTGGGGCGTTCCCGCTTTTTCAAGATAGGTTGGTGATGCGCAGGCGATCCATTTTGCTTCCCCCAGCGATCTGGCGAAAAGGCCGGTTGCCCTCGGTTCCCCAAGCCGAATGGCGAGATCAAAACCACCCTGAATGGGATCCAGCGATGGCAACGATGCGTCGCTGACGATGACCGAAGTCTCGATGCCCGGATACATCGACATGAAGTCCCCGACGGCGCTGCCCATATGAAGGTTGCCGAATGATTTTGAGACAAGAACCTTCAAGGGGCCGTCTGTCTCAAGGCTCATCCTGCTGATCAGAAGCTCCTCACGGTTTACTTCGTCCAGGATGCGTTGAGCGAGCGCCAGATATCTCTTGCCAGCGTCCGTCGCGCTGACCTGTCGTGTGTTGCGATTTACCAGCTTTACGCCGAGGCTTTCTTCGAGGGCGGCGATGCGTCTCGTGATGGTTGCAGGCGATGTATTGAGTTCGCGCGCCGCGAGAATGAAGCTCTGACGGGTGAGGACATGCCGCAACGCTTCCATTTCTTCCAGATTCCGCATGACCCGTCCCATGGCATTCCATTTTTTGAAATACTGTATTGTATAAATCATCGCATGCAAGCTTGATCTTTCGGGTATTGTCATGTCGCCGTTGGGCCCTGCAAATGAGGGCGCCATCCGCAGATCGCGATGAAGCACCTGAATCAAAAGAGGTGCGCGCGTTGGGGAGGGACCATGATGCGAACAGGGGATCGTCTTACCGGTTTGATCGGCCTATGCGTTGGTCTGGGGCTTGTGTCTTCCGCCACTCGCGTTGATGCGCAGACGGTTGATGCGGTCGCTGATTTTTACAAGGACAAGCGCGTCAATATTCTGATCGGCGTCAATGTGGGTGGCGGTTATGATCTCGAGGCTCGCCTCATAGCTCGATATATTGGCGCCTACATTCCTGGGAGCCCGACCGTTGTCCCGCAGAATGTGATTGGCGCCGGTGGATTGCGCATGGCGAACCAGCTTTACAACATGTCGCCGAAGGACGGTACAAATCTTGGCATGTTCCCCAATACGCTGATCACCTTGCAGGCTGTGGGTGGCGAGGGGGTGCAGTATCGGGCCGAGCGTTTTGGCTGGCTTGGAACGCTGAGTACAAGTCCCATCACTCTGGCGGTGCGGGGGAGTGCTGGCGTGCGCACAATGTCCGACCTTGCGGGCAAGAGCATAAGCGTAGCAGCTTCGACGCCAGGTGCGATCACCTACACCTATCCCTTTTTGATGAACAAGGTGCTGGGCGCCAACCTCAAGATCGTGACTGGCTATCAGGGAACAAGCGAGATGATCATCGCCCTGCAGCGTGGGGAAGTGGATGCTGTGGTGAATTCCTGGACGAGCTGGAAGTCCATGTATCCTCAATGGCCAAAGGATGGCACGATCAATGTCTTGCTCCAGAGTGATCCCAAGGCCGCTGATTTGGCGATTCCGTCCATTGGCGAACTTGCGAAGACCGACGACGACAAGGCTCTGGTCAATCTGGTGCTGGCGGGCGACCAGCTTGGCAAGCCATTGGCCTTGACGCCCGATGTGCCAAAGGACCGATTGGAGGCAATGCGGCTTGCTTACGACCGCGTCATCAAGGATCCGGAGTTTCTGCAAACCGCCGAGAAAGCACGGATCGAGATCGAGCCTGTATTCGGGGATCGCTTGCAGGAGATCATAGACAAGGTGCTGGCGACGTCACCTGCTGTGAAAGCCGTGGCCAAGTCGATCATCCAATAGATACAGTTTACAATTCAAGGGCAGGGGAAAATGGACCTTAAATTGCGAGGACGAAGCGTTCTCATTACCGGCGCCACGCGGGGGATCGGGCGTGGCATCGCGGAGGTAATGGCTGCCGAGGGTTGTGATCTTCATATATCCGCCCGCACCATGGATAGTCTGGAAGCGGTGGCGAGAGAGTTGCGCGGGCGCCATGGCGTAACGGTTGCTTGCCATGCGCATGAAATGAATATCCCCGAGGAGGTCGAGAAGCTCGGCCATTCCTGCCGGGACGTTGATGTGCTGATCAACAATGCCGGCGATATTCCAACCGGACGCCTGACCGAGATCGACAGCGCCGCATGGCGTCGTGGTTGGGAGTCCAAGGTGTTTGGATATATCGATCTCACCCGCATCATTCTTCCGCAGATGTACAAGCGTCGGAGCGGGAATGTGGTCAACGTCATCGGCGTCGCCGCCGAAGTTCCTAACCCCGCCTATATCGCGGGCTGCATGGGAAACGCGGCGTTGAACATGTTTACCCATGTGCTGGGCGGCGAGGCGGTGGAATATGGCGTGCGGGTGAATGCAGTCAACCCCGGGCCGACCATGTCTGATCGTCACAAATCACATCTGATCGAGAGGGCGGTGCAAAGGTTCGGCGATGCCGACCGCTGGCCGGAAATCATGAAGGATTACCCATCGGGCCGGTCCGGATCCGTGGAGGAGGTGGCGTCTCTTGTCGCCTTTTTGGCTTCGGATCTGTCTTCGAACATATCTGGCGCCTCTGTGCGTGTGGATGGCGGCATCTGGGCCGCTGCGCGCAAGAAGCGTTCCTAAAGCAGCAATGGGAGTGGTATGATGGACTTTGATTTGCCGGAAGAAGTTACGTTGCTGAAGCAGACGGTGCGTCGGTTCGTGGATGAGGAACTCATCCCCATCGAGATGAAGACCATCGAAGGTCCATCCTTGAAGCCGGAATATCGGGAAGCTCTGACAAAGAAAACCAAGGAACTCGGTCTTTGGCTTCTGACGACGCCCTCGGAATATGGCGGTCAAGGGCTGAGTGTTCTCGAGCTTGCCGGATTTTGGGAGGAAGTGTCGCGCACGGTGGCCTTGCCCTCAAGGTCGCATCAGATCTTTGGGCCGTCCGTCAGTCCAATCCTGTTTCGTTTGACGCCGGAAATGAAGGAAAGATATCTGTTTCCGGTCTTGCGTGGCGAGAAGAAATCGACGCTTGCCCAGTCCGAACCCGGCGCAGGCAGCGATCCCGGGGGAATGCGCACCAGCGCCGTGCGCCATGGCGACCATTATGTGATCAATGGCAACAAGATCTGGATCCCCTTCGCGGACACAGCGACCTTTTATCAGGTTGTCGCGGTGACCGACAAGGACAAGGGCTCGCGGGGCGGCCTCAGCGTCTTTCTGGTGGATGCTGATACGCCCGGCATTAAGATCACTGGTCGTACGGAACACATGATGGGGGACGTGACATTCGAGATCGCCTTCGATGACGTTCGGGTCCCTGTTGAAAACATGGTGGGTGAAGAAGGCGACGGGATGAAGCATGCACAGGGCTTCATCAACACCAATCGCATTCATCAGGCCTGTCACGGGCTTGGCGTCGCCCAACGGTGCCTGGAAATGATCACCTCCTACACACAACAGCGCGTGACCTTTGGGCGGCCGGTGGCGGATCGGCAGGCGGCGCAGTTCACCGTTACGGATCTGTATATCAAGCATCAGCTTGCCCAAATGCTGGTTTACCGCACCGCATGGCGGCTGGATAAGGGGATTGCTGCGCGACATGAGCCCTATATGGCCAAGCTCTATTGTACGGAACTTGGTTTTGAAGCAGCGGATCGTTGCCTGCAATTCCATGGGGCCATGGGTCTCTCGAAAGATATGCCCATCGAGCAACTCTGGCGCCGTTCACGCAGCTATATGATCACCGGAGGACCGGTCGAGATCATGCGCACCGTTATTGCGCGTCACATCTACAAGCAGTTTTAGGAGTCCGGCCATGATGAATTACAAACCCGCTTCCCAGGCGCTCGCCGGTCTTGTTGTTCTGGATATGACGCATATGCGGGCAGGGCCAGTATGTGTGCGTCAGTTGGCCGATTGGGGCGCGAATGTCATCAAGGTTGACCGGCCCGGCGATCCCCCGGATTTCGCCGGTCGGCAGGAGGGCGATTTTCAGAACAAGCATCGCAACAAGCGCAGCATCGCCATCAATATGAAGTCGGAGGAGGGGCGTGCGGCCTTTCACCGGATGGTGGAGAAAGCGGATGTGGTGGTCGAAAATTTTCGACCGGACATCAAGGATCGCCTCGGCTTTGATTATAAGACCCTGCGCAAGCTAAACCCGCGCATCGTGCTCAGCAGCATTTCGGCCTTTGGTCAGGATGGTCCTTACAAGGACCGCGTCGGCGTCGATCAGATCATTCAGGGCATGAGCGGGTTGATGTCCGTGAATGGCATTCCGGGCAATGGGCCGTTGCGCGTGGGGATTCCGATTGTCGATATCTGCACGGGTCTTTATGCGGCGATCGGCATCACGACGGCCTTGCTTGAGCGGGAGAGGTCAGGCGAGGGGCAATGGGTCCAGACATCGCTCATCGAATGCATGATGTTCTTTCTGGATATTCAGGCGGCCCGTTATGTGGCTGATGGCATCGTTGGAAAGCAGGTCGGAAACGAGCATCCGACGGGTGTGCCAACCAATGCTTACAAGACCAAGGATGGCTACATCAATCTGGCGCCGCCGCCCGCCATGTGGGGGCGCGTGTGCAAGGCCATCGGGCGCGAGGATCTTATCAAGCATCCTGATTACGCCACCCGTGAGGTACGCAGAAAGCGGCGGCAGGAGATCAACGGGATCTTTCAGGCCTTCACGCTGCAGCACGACTCTGCAACGCTGTTGGACATCTTTCAGAAGGCGGATGTTCCCTGCGGGCCGATCTATGATATCGCCGAGGCCTATAATGATCCTCAGGCGCAGCATCTGGAACTGACCCAGTCTGTTGTTGGTGAGAGCGGCAAGGACATCCGGCTGCCGCGCCAACCCTTCACGCTGAGCAGAACACCGAGCAAGCTGGCGCGGCGCACGCCAAAGTTTGCCGAACATACGGACGAGATCCTGACGGAATTCGGTTTCGCCGAAAGCGAGATTGCTGCTTTGCGCGCAAATGCGGCCGTCGAATAGACCGGATCAGGGGAGGGGAGCGATGCTTGGCAGGTTTGCGAGCCTTCTGTTGGCGAGCGTCACGTTCGCTTCAGTTGCATGCGTAACGCGCGCTGAAGATAAGTCGGATTTTTTTTCGAACCGCACCATCACAATGGTTGTCGGTTCGAGTGCGGCGGGCAGTTATGATCTGAACGCCCGGTTGCTGTCGCGACATATGGGGCGCCATATTCCTGGCGCCCCGTCCATCATCGTGCGGAATATGCCCGGTGGCGGTGGGCTTACTGCTGCGGCTTATCTCTATGCTCGTGCAGCCCGTGATGGAACCGAGCTTGGGGCCCTCTCGCGCACGCTTCCCATCCTGCCTCTGTTCGGCGAGGCCCGCGACCTTTTCGACCCCCTGAAGTTTGGCTGGATCGGCAGCACGGTGAATGTGGTGGGGACTGCCGTCGCTTGGCGTGGCGCAGCCGTCAAGACGATCCAGGATGCGATGCAGATGGAGTTGATCATTGGCGGCACCGGCCCGGGGTCTCAGGCTAACGTCTATCCAACCGCCATGAACAGTATTCTGGGCACAAAATTCCGGATTGTTTCCGGCTATCCCGGCAGCGCCGAAGTCATCATGGCCATGGAGCGAGGGGAGATCGAGGGCTTTGGTTCCTGGAGTTGGTCCGCCATCGAGAAGGGCGGATATTTGCAGGAGAAGAAGCTCAATGTTCTCGTCCAGCTCGGGATGAAAAAACAGCCTGGCTACCCCGATATCCCCCTGGTGCTGGATCTTGCCAAAACCCCTGCGGACCGGGCGGCGCTCGAGCTGGTCTTTGCGCCCCAGACCTTCGCCCGCCCCATTGCGGCGCCCCCGAATGTCGCGCCAGAACGGCTTGCGGTCTTGCGCAGCGCCTTCGACGCAACCCTGCTGGATCCGGAACTGCTCAGCGAGGCGGAGCGTCTGAAACTTGATATCGAACTGGTGTCAGGCGTCGAACTGGAGTCCCTCATCAAGCGGCTTTATAACAGTCCCGCAGACGTGATCGCACGCGCGAGGGACGCCCTTGGGGGATCCTTGAAAGCGGATTGAGAGGGCCGTCGCCGGTTTTGGTGCGGCGTCGGCTCCCGGCCATCGGCTTACTTCTTCGGCTCTGTGGTGACGTCCTTCAGTTCCCAGCCGAGCATCTCGGTCTCGTTCGTGGCAAGTTTGAAGTCATAGCCTTCCATCTTCGACTTCAGATTTGCGGCCTCGTCACGGCCCTCGTCAGAGATGGCTTCTACGGTGAACCGCACCCATCCATCCGCCAGTTTTCCAATGGTCGCGTAGGAGATTCGCACGCCATTTCGCGAAGTCACCACCATGCGGCGCCCATCGGCTGCGGGCGTTCCCTCCTGTTTGCGGACGTCCTGGAATGAAATGGGATCGACCATGAAGGACAGGCGCATGATCTTGGATGAATCAGCGGCCTTGTCCTCGGGAGTGTTCAACAGTTTGAGGTCGTCGCCCTTCTTCTCGGCGCTCGCCACAATCTCTTCGAGACCGCCTCCGCTGATCTTGATGTCAGCCAGTGCGTCCCGACCTATATTGGTGAGGTTGATTTCGAACCAGGCGGCATGGGGCGCAGGCACACGCAAGTCGCCGCGCGCCACCCATGTCTGGGTTTGATCGGGCAGGCGCAGGTACAGTCCACCGCGCGCGCCGCCTACGGTGGCGTCGCGGTTGCCGACGATCACATTCGCCAGGATCGCGCCGCGGCTGTCGCGCAAAGTCACCTGGCGACCGACTGTATCTGGCGCGCCGCCAGGCTCGGCCAGACCTAGGTCGCGATAGCGGGCGGGGGTGGCTGTCTTGGTCTCTTCATAGGCCAGCATGGCTATGCCCACGGCCAGGTCTCGGAACTGATCGCCCTTGACCGGATAGCCGGAGTCCTTGTCCACGAAACCATCAGCCCGCTTTTCGACGGTGAAGGTCTTTTCATGGTCGCGGATGCTGATGCTGGCCACATCGTTCAGGCGGCTCACGATATTCGGGAAGATGGTTTCGCCGCGCCGGTCGGTGGCGAAACCCTGGGTTCCCGCGCGCATGCTAAATGCGGTGGCGCCCATCGCAGCGAGCGCCAGAACAGCCAGAACGCCGGTTTGTTTCACATTCATCGGCTCTCTCCAGTCAGGCGTCTTTACGGGGCAAAGCGCGGTTCTTGCGGCGGAAGACGAGAAGCAGGGTGATCACGCCAATCAGCAGGGGAACGCCTGCGACATTGATGGCCATGATCATGTTCTTCAGGCTGTCCACCTCCGAGCGCAAGGCGAATTGCGTGGCGCGCAACTCCTCGCGCGTCGCGAGCAGATCCGTACGGAACTTGTCGATCATCTCGATCTGCTTGGGGGTGAGAACTTCGGCGCCTTGTTGTCCGCCGCGACCAACCTCCTGCAGTTTCGTCTCGAGGTCCTTGAGCTTTTCCTGTAGTCCCTGTTCCTTGGTGCGATAGCGCTGGTTCGCCTCCGCTTCGATCTTCTTGATGAGCTCGAAGGGGCGCCATGATACGCCGCGTCCCCGCAGATCGGCCAGGGCCATGCCGCCAGCCATCTGTTCAATGGCGTTCACCACGAAGTCGCCGTTATTGGCGAAGGCCTGCGCCACTTCCGAGCCAAGAACATTGCGACGCTGCACCCAGGTGCGATCCATCAACAGGTCGGCGTCGCCGACTAGAATGACATTCACGGGCTTGGTGTTCTTGGTCGAATGTTCGCCATCCGCCGTCGCTCCCTCGGGGCGGGTGGCGAAGGCGCTTTCCAGCGTGCCGCCGAGACGGGCCGCGATGACGGGCGAGGCTGCGCCGCGCACAACCTTCACAAGCTGCAAACGCAGGTCAGCGTTACGGTCCTTCATGTCTTCAACCGGCAGGGTGCCGCCCTTGGAAGACGCCGTCACCAGGGGGCGCAGGGTCACGCCGGGCTTGCTGGTTTCGAAGGAACCTGTTGTCGTGAAGACCATGGCGGCCAGCTGGGCCAGGATCGCATCGTCCTTGCGCAGTCCCTCATCATGGACAGCGATCCACGGCAGGTTGCTCATGGGGGTCGGCCGCCCGTTGATCATGCGCTCGGTCTGCAGGGCGAAGCCTGCATCAGCCACGGCGCGCTTCGTATCAAAGGCCACGCCCCAGGCGGCGAACAGTTTCTCGAGGTTGGACGATGTGTCTGGCGGCGGCGCGCCGCGTGGTCCCATCTGGTTTTCAGCGTTGGGATCGACGAAAATCATCGTCGCGCCGCCCCGCATCACCCATTGATCGATCATGTACAGCGTCGGGTCCGCAAGGCCCTGCGGATGCACAACCATGAGAACGCGGGTCGCGTCGGGCAATTTGTCCGTTTCGGGCGGGAGTGTCTTGACGTCGAAGAATTGCTTCAACTGGGTCAGGACCTGTTGCTCGCGTGTCCCCAGTTGCGGATTGCCTTGCAGATTCATGCCATCGAGCAGGGCGATGACGGGCTTGCCCTCGCGGTCAAGTTCGGCGACGAGGCGCGTCAGGTCATATTCTAGGAAAGCTTCGCGATCCGGCGAGAATGAGCCGATGGTGGCCTTGCCGGTGGTGGAATTTGTCGCCGCCAGCCCGAAGAACAGGCGATCGCCGGTCCCTGCGTTGATGGGACTGACGCCAAAAGCCACAGCGCGGTCTTCTTCTTCTGAATAGGGCTTCGGGTCGATCACTTCGAGAATGATCTTGCCCCCGGAGCCCGCGACATAGGCGTTGAGCATGGCGCGCACCCGCGAGGCGAAGGCGGCGATCTGCGGCGCCTCGCGCGTCAGGCCCGAGGACATGAAGAAGCGGAACCGGATCGGCTCCGCAAGGGCGCCCACAAGTGTGCGCGTGCCAGCGCTCAGGGTGTATAGCTTCTGCTGCGTGAGATCGATCCGCGCCCCGCGCAACATCTGCGCGGCGATGATGTTGACGCAGCCGAAAATCACAGCGCCCAGCAGGGCTGCAATGACGACAAGGCGGCCAGTAGTGAGGGTCTTGCTTTTCATGGGTTCCTCACGAAGCCTTGCGCGCATCGAGGATCTGGACATTGAGCCAGAGCGCGAAGGTGATCAGGGAAAAGAAAAAGACGAGCGCCGAGCCTTCGAAGACTCCATCGGTGATCCGCTGAAAGTGCCCGATGAACGACATTGAAGCGATCGCCTGCACGATCACATCGGGCGCCCAGGGGCGAACGGCCGAAAGGATCAAGTCGAAGCCCGCCATGACGAAGATGAAACCCGTGATGACAGCCCCGATGAAGGCGAGCACCTGGTTTTTCGTCAGCGCCGAAATGCAGGCGGAAATGGCGAGAAAGGCGCCCGCCATCAGCCATGCGCCGATATAGGACGCCAGGATCACGCCATTGTCAGGCGACCCCAGAATGTTGACCGTGATCCACATGGGCATGGTGAGCACGAGCGCCAGGCCCGCAAAAGCGAAGGCGGCGGCCCATTTGCCCAGAACGAACTGCCAGGGTTGCACGGGAAGCGTCATGAGCAATTCAATGGTGCCAAGCCGCCGTTCCTCGGCCCACAAGCGCATGCCGACCGCAGGCATCAGCACCAGATAGAGCCAGGGCTGCCAGGTGAAGAAGGAGGAGAGATCCGCTTGCGCCCGGTCAAAAAAACCGGACACGAAAAAGGTCATCCCCGAAGAGAGGGCCACAAAGACAACCAGAAAAACGGCGGCCAGGGGCGTAGCGAAATAGGACGCGAATTCACGGCGGATGATGATCAGAAGGCTTGTCATGGCGATCAGACCCCGGCCTGTTCGAGGGTGATGTGGCGGAAGGCGTCCTCAAGCCGCGTGGTTTTCACCAGTTGCGGTTCATCGGGATCGCGCGCCGGGGCATAGGCGAGCAGTTGCGCCGGCGTGGCGTCGGCGAGCATGCGGCCCCGCGCGATCACGATGGCGCGTGTGCAGATGGCCTCCACTTCTTCAAGAATATGCGTGGAGACGATGATGGCCTTGGTCGGGGCCAGGGTGCGGATGAGGGCGCGCATCTCGTGTTTCTGGTTGGGGTCCAGGCCGTCGGTCGGTTCGTCAAGGATGAGCACGTCGGGATCATGGACGAGCGCCATGGCGATGCCCACGCGGCGCTTGTAGCCCTTGGAAAGGGCCTCGATGCGCCGGTTCCAAACCTCGGCGAGGTCGATGCTCTGCACAAGTTCGGCTAGGCGATGGCTGGTCTGTTGCTTCGTCAGGCCCCGCAGGCCGGCCACAAAGCCCAGAAAATCGGCGACGGTCATGTCAGGGTAGGCGGGCGCGCCTTCCGGGAGGTAGCCGAGGCGCTGTCGGGCGGGGATCGGATCCTTGCGCGAGTCATGGCCTGCGACAAAGGCGGAGCCGGAGGTCGGCTCCAGAAATCCCGCAATGATCTTCATTGTTGTCGATTTTCCAGCCCCATTGGGCCCAAGAAAGCCGACCACCTCACCACGGTTCACGGAAAATGTGATGCCATCGACCGCTGTGACCGTTCCAAAACGCATGATCAGGGCGCGTGTTTCCACAAGCGTAAGCCCATCCGGCATGTCATTCCCCCTCAATCGACTCTTCAGAGCCCTGCCGACGCCTGTGTCCAGCGCTCCGGCAACCCGTCTTTCAATAATCAAGATTCAGTCTATTTCAAGACCCCGCATCATTCTCGATCACCATTCCACTTGGACCAGAAGACGTCAGTCTGCAAGGAATGGTTTGGCGCGCTCGGCAAGGGTGGCGTTGATGGAGGCTGTAGTTTCGACCAGGTTCTGGATGTCCGCCCCGGCTACCGGCGCCACATCCACATTCAGCTTGGCCGCATCCTGAATGAACTCCGCGTCCTCCATGGTGGCTGCAAAAGCCTTTCTGAGGATCGCCACCCGCTCAGCAGGAACGCCCGGTGGCGTGGCGAAGGGGCGTCCGAGGCGGTTTCCCGAGACCACGAAATTGACTATTTTTCTTTCGTCCTCGCCCGTCACCATGTCTTCGACCGCAGGAACGCCTGGCAAGTCGGATGCTTTTGGTTGGATCTGGGCCAGGATCACCACCTTGCCGCTCTCGATCCATTCCCTGTTTGACGTTTTCCAGCCAGACCAGGTGTTGGCGTGGGCGTCAACCTCTCGCCGTTCCATCGCAAGGCTCATCTGGGTGACGCCCTGATAGCCGGTGATGATCTTGAATTTCGTGCCTATGAATTCGTTCAGGAGTTTTGGAAATGCATAGGCGATGGCCCCCGGGCTCGATGCTGCGACGACGACTTCCTGTTTCTGCGCCTCGGCGATGGTCTTGAGCCCCCGCTCATGCCAGATGCCGATGGTTTGTATGCTGGGGGTGATGGCCCCAAGCCACGAGAATTTCCGTGCGTCGAATTGTACGCCTGCGCCGCCCACTACCTGCAAGGCTGGCATGGTGTTCGCCAGCGTGCCAAAGGTGGCGCCGTCTTTCGGTGCGATATTGTAGAGCCAGTTCGCCATGACAAGCCCGCCAGCTCCCGTCATGTTCTGGGGAACCAGAACGGGGTTTCCTTCGATATGTTTCCCCATGTGGCGAGCGAGAAGCCGCGCGTGTATATCGTAGGCGCCGCCTGACCCAAGGCCAATGACCACATTGATCTTTGCGCCAGTATAAAAATTCGCCGCAGTCTGCCCATGGGCCAACGAGGGGATTTGGGTGAGGGCGCAGCTGACCAGAGCGAGGCGGATCTGGCGCGACAAATGGTTCAGGAATGACATCAAGGAACTTCTCCTTCTCTGGCGTCAGATAACCGCTTCAGGAACTGCGGGACACGGATATGCCGCCATCGATCTTTATGGACGTCCCGCTGATGTAAGATGCGCCGTCGGACGCCAGGAACGCTACCACATCAGCGACTTCCTCCACATTGGCGGCGCGACCTGCGGGGAATTTGCTCTGAAGTTCAGGCCAGCGCGTCTCATCATCAAATAGGCGTTTCGCACGCTGCTTGACATGGTTCAGATGACGGTCGGAGTTTGTCGGCCCCGGGTCGACCGCAACGACCCTGACTCCATGGCGCATGCTTTCACCGCCCAGACATTCGGTAAACATGCCAAGCGCCGCATTGCCCATACATCCGGCAATGTAATTGTAATTCGCTCTTTTGCCTGCGGCGCCCACCACATTGATGATGACGCCCTCGCGCCTTTGGCGCATTTGCGGGTAGATCATTCGTGTCAGGTCAACATAACCATAAACCTTGAGGTCCCAGGACTTCCTCCAACTCACGCCATCAAGGTCTTCCAATCCTCCAAGGGGGATATCTCCGGCGTTGTTGACGAGGATGTTCACATCCCGGCACGCGGCGCCTAATTGCTCGACATGGTCAGTCATGGACAGGTCGGTGGGATATGTATCAACTTTGACGCCATATGCGCTTGCTAGCCTGGCGGCGTTCGCCTTCAGCAAGGCTCCATCGCGCGCTGCGAGGTGGAGATCGCAACCTTCGCGGGCAAGAACGTCAGCGACTGCTGCGCCGATGCCACGTGATGCGCCCGTAATCAACGCCGATTTGCCACGGAGATTATAATTCACTTAGCGGTCCCTCCCGTTTATCTCGCAGTCGTCACGCTGCGGTTTATGAATGCACCACGTTTTACGAAGTCAGATGTTTTGCAAAAAAGGCTGCGGTGCGCGCACGTGCGGCCAGGGACGAGGTCTCGTCCCTTCCGCTTCCCACCCCATCAAAGCCATGCCCGGCGTCATATGTATAGAAATCCATTTTCGTGCATGAGAGCCTCACAGTCTCAATGTCTTCTACAGCAATGAGGTGATCTCTCAGCCCATAATGCAATTCGGTGGGGCAGAGGGGGGGCTGTTCCAGCCAGTCCACGATATCTTTGCCATAATAACAACTGGCTGCATGGAACGGCAGGCGATGTGCGCAATACCATGCCATGGAACCGCCCACACAGAAGCCGAGTATGCCGGTTTTTCCGGCGTCTGCGACCCTGGCCATCGCGGCTTTGGCGTCAAGAACCATCAGATCCCACTCCAAAGCCTTGCGCAGATCGCCAGCGGCCTTGCGTCCTGTCATTGAGTGGTCGAACACGGCGTCTTTTTGCTGTCTATCATAGAAGGCGGGCGCAATGGTCTTGTATCCAAGCCGACCATAGTGATCACAAACAGATTTGATGTAGTCTCCAACCCCATATGCATCCTGACATATAACAACGGCGCCTATCGGCTCCATCGCAGGCTCCACCAGATAGGCCGACAGGACGCGCCCGTCTTCTGCGGTCATGGTGATGGTCGTTCCAGATGGTGTCTGCTCGTAACGCATGAAGGGCTCCGTGATAGTTCCTGTGGCGCCAATCGGCGTTGGCGGCGCCAGGCCGCATGGGAATCGGATGGCGAGTTCCAGTGCTCATATCTGGTGTTGGCGCGCTTAAAGCGCTTGAGGCGATCTGATGTGATTGCCGTCAGCGCCCCTTGAATTGAGGCCTGCGCTTTTCCATGAAAGCGGTGCGTCCCTCCTTGAAATCTTCGCTGGAGAATCCCTCTTTCACAAGGCTTTTACAAAGTTCCATATCGCGCAGATGCGCATCCTTCATGGCTTCCTTGACCATGAGTTTGCCTGCGCGAATGCTGATCGGCGCATTCTCCGCGATCATGGCTGCGATTTCGCGCACGCGGGATTCCAAATTCTCGAAGGGAACCACCTCATTCACCAGATTGATCTGGAGCGCTTCGTGGGCAGTGAAACGGCGCGCTGTGAATATCATCTCCATGGCTCGCGATGGACCCACCAGGTCAACGACGCGCTTTACGCCAGGGTAATTATAAACGAGACCAAGCCGTCCCGCAGGAATGCCAAAGAGCGCAGTATCCGACGAAATTCGCAGATCGCATTTCAGCGCCGTTCCAAGACCGTTGCCAAGGCACATGCCATGGATCATGGCGATCAGCGGTTTTTTCGTATTATCGAAAGCAGCGTCGAGGTCGGTGCTGACTTTTTGATATTCCGCCGCCTGTTCTGGCGTTGAACGCTTGTCCTTGAATTCCGAAATGTCGGATCCCGACACGAAGGCCTTGTCGCCGCTGCCTTTCAGCACCATCACGCGTATGTTCGGATCATTCCCGAAATCGTCGAGGATCTTGATAAGGGCGATCCGCATAGCCAGAGACACAGCGTTTCTGCGCTCAGGATTGTTGAAGGTGATCCAGCCAATCCCTCCCTCCTTTTCGCCGATCATGCGATCCGTATCCAGTTCAATGAAAGTTCTGGAAGGAGTTTTGTTCTGCAGCGCTTCCATTTCCCGAGTTCTTTCCTTTTCCGACGGTTGAGATCGGTTGGCGTTGTCTTAGCTAAGCGCCTAAATGTGGGGAGCGCAACTTATTTTCGCTGCTGTGTTCCGGGGAGAACTCTTCCAGAGGCAGAGCGCGTTCTCTCTTGCTGGCCGAGGGGAAGGCGGTTAGTCTCATCCAGAAAACAGGACCTCGCCGTTTCCGGTGAAGGGACGATGAGCAAGGGGATGGGGAGCCAGGACGCGGTCGCGTCTTTTTTCTGTCTGGTTCAGGTGGTGCAGGGTCGTCATACCAATCGGTTGGCGACATCCGTTTTTTCCACCAACTGGCCAGCATGATCGGAGCAGGCTGATAAAACAAACCGGGTGGGAGGGACAGGACGCATGCTTGGCGCCATCGACCGTATTCGGCAATTTTCTGGAATCTGGCGCTCGGTGGCGCTGTTTCTTCCTTTCCTCCCCGTTTGGGCGCTTGCTGCAGGGGATCAGGATGCAATTTTCAAGGACCGCACCATCGAACTCTTTGTGGGGAGCAGTGCGGGCGGCAGTTTTGATGGATATGGCAGGCTGGTCGCCCGGCATCTGGGTCGGCGTCTGCCTGGCGCTCCCAATGTGGTTGTCCGCAACATGCCCGGCGCCAGCGGGTTTTCCATGACCAATTGGCTTTACAATGCTGCGCCGCGGGATGGCGCTGTCATCGGGGTCGCGCCGGCGCAACTCGCCGTGAGCCAGTCCATGCAACTGGAGGGCGTGCGCTATGATGCTCGTAAGTTCAACTGGCTTTTTCGCGCCGTGCATGCGGATGAGACCTCCTATACTTGGCACACGTCGAAAACCCGTTCTATTGCCGACGCGAGGTTGCACGAGACGGTGATTGGCGCGGCCGCAGCCGGTTCGGGGGGCGCGATTTATGCGAACCTGATGAACGCCACCATTGGAACCAAATTCAAGCTCGTATTGGGCTATGCTGGCACCACAGAGATTCATCTCGCCATGGAGCGTGGGGAAGTCGAGGGCTCGTCCCGGCCCTGGGCGGGGCTGAAGGTGGAAAATGCCGATTGGCTCCGCGATAAAAAGATCCAGATTTTAGTTCAGTATGGCCGAGAACGATCACCCGAATTGCCGGATGTTCCCACCTTGACGGAATTGGCGACAAATGAACTCGACCGCCGAACTTTTCAATTCCTGACAACCTCACCCACCATAGGGCGCAGCTTCTTCGCCCCGCCGGGCGTCTCCAATGATCGGGTGGAAATCCTGCGCGCAGGGTTCAGGCAGTTGATGGACGATCCCGAATTTCTTCGGGATGCAAAGGCGCAAGCGGCGGATCTCGCTCCGCTTGAGGGCGCCGTTCTGCAGTCCATTGTCGAGGAGGCCTTTTCGCAACCGCCAGAGGTTGTGAAGCGGGCGAGGGCGGCCAGTGGGTTGTAAACAGCAGCGATTGAAGCTCGGCGCTGGGCACTGGACGTTCGCGCCTGAGGCTTCGCGCTGGGTAGAGGCGGGGGCAAAACAAGGCCCCCTTTTACTAGGGCTGTCCTTCAGATTCCCTTGTTGGGATCGTGATAAAGTTGCCCGATGATGGACGTTTCGCCGGGCGTGCCCTCGGTCAGATGGTAGCGCCCATCCTTGTCGCGCCCAAGGCGTCCCTGTGATCGTAGCTCGTCAAGAGCGAGCGCGATTTCACGTCCATCCGAACTGCCGAGCGCCTCGACGAGATGGCTATAGTAATGGGGGCCTGCCTCCAGCGCCTGCTCGACGGTCTGATAACGCGCCACGCCAGAGAATTCCTTGGCGGCGCATCGCGTCAGCACAATCGCCTGTGCGCGTCCGAAAGGCATTGTGCAGTCGAAGCCTGCCTTGGCGCCCGTCCGTTTGCCATTGAGGGAGGGATCCATCGGCTTGCCCATCATGCCGCTCACCAGCACAATGTCTTCATCGGCCTGGAAACGGGTCCCGAAGGCCCATTCAACTTGCCGGTCGTCTGCTGGATCGATATCCTCATCGAAGACATAGACATGTTTGATCTGCAACATGGCCGCGAAGATTGCGAGAATGGCGTTGCGCGCTTCCCCGTGACGATGTTGCTTCATGGAGATGCGCAGCGTGCCCGCTCCGCCGGACAGTGAGCGGGAACTCACGGCGACTGGCTCCTGACAAACGGTCTTCAAGATGCGCATGGCCGTCGCTTCGACCCGCAACTGCGTCATGCAGGCGGCGTCTGTCTGGTCAAGAACAAAAGCCGAGCCATGTTGCAGGGTCTGATGCATGACATCCCGGCGCATGGTGATCGCCGTGCAGGTGAAGACCGGGTCCATGTGGATGGCGCCATAATAGCCCATATATTCGCCGTAGGGACCTTCCGGCTCGCAATAGCCGCGTTCGTCCAGATAGCCTTCGATGACGATCTCCGCGTCGGCCGGCACGAGAATGTCATTGGTCAGGCTTTTGACGAAGGGGGCGGATTCGCCCCGCATTGTCGCGATCATATGATGTTCATCGCCCTGTAGCCGCGTGGTGGCGGCCAGGAAATCCAGCGGATGCGTGCCAATGGTGAAGCTGATGGGCAGGCGCTCGCGGCGTTTGGCGCAGCCTTCATAGATGCGTTTGAGATCGGACGGCGCGGTGACATTGGTGCCGGCTTGATACCGATTGCGCAAGGCGAGGCGCCTGCTGCCCACATTGGTGCGGCCGGAAACAGGGTCGATCACATAATCGATTCCCGAGCTTATGTAGCAACTGCCGTCGAATTCATGCTGCGGATAGAATGGCAACCTGGTGAGATCGACATCCTTGCCCGTGATCTGCACTGCATGGACAGGGGCTTCGTTCGATGGAATTTCGACCGAGACCTTCGGGGTCGCTATTCTGGTGAGGAGCTTCTCGTGAATATCTGCGGGCGTGGCGTCCAGGGCCAGCAGAAGGCGCGCCGGGCTTGCCGCAACCTTGGCCGCGAGTTCGAGCCGCTCCGGTCCGGCTTGCCTGAACAGCACCGCCTTCGGCGTCTTTTCGATGATGGAAGCCAGAGCAGTGAGCGGAACTGGCTCTTCATGTATGACGACGTCGTCGCGGGTGATCAATTGATCGACGAACCGCCGCAAACGATATTTTTCGAAATCGAACTCATGGCCTTGCATGCCCGTGCCGCTCATCTGGCTTGTCTCCGCCCATTCTGTCTAATTATTGCTGCGCCAATGCTGCGCGGACTTTTTCCACGAGTTCTGGAGGCGTTGCAAGGCTCTCGTCGACAATTTCCGCCACGCGGGCGCCTGTCAATGGATTGAGGTCGAGTTGCATCTTCGCGGCTTCATCAAGGAATTCGGAATCACGCATGGAGGCGCTGAAGGCGTTGCGCAGGAGTTCGACGCGCTCAGGCGGCACACCTGGCGCCGTCATGAAGGGACGACCTAGCGCCACAGGAGAGGAAACGAGCTTGAGCAAGACGCGCTGCTCATCCGTGCGCCCAATCTCCGCCATGAGCGGCACATCCGGCAGGGAGGCCTCGCGCCTGTCGCCGACCTGGGCGAGCACGGAGACCTTCTTGCTGGCGAACCAGTCCGGATGCTCCTGCATCATGCCGACGATGCTTCCGCCACTGCGCGCGCTCACCTCGCCGCGTTCCATTGCGATATCCAGTTCCGCAGTGCTCTTGTAGCCCATGACGAGCTTGAACTTCGTCCCGAGGACCATGTTCATCACTGTCGGATAAAGATACGTGCCCGAACCGGTCCCTGTGGCGCCCGTGACAAGCTCCTTCTGCATGACGTCTTCTATGGTCCGCACCTCCGACGCATGCCACGCCACAGTGACGAGGTTGGCTATTCCTGTCGAGCCGATCCAGTTGAACTTGCGCGCGTCATAGCGCACGCCCTTGCCGTCAATGAGTTGATGCAGGGGAATGGAATTGGCGACGACCGCAATGACTGTTCCATCCTTGGCCGCCTGATTGTAGAGGTAGTTGGTCGCCAGCACATGGCCTGCGCCGGGCATGTTCTGCACAACGATTGCGGGCTGGCCCGGCAGATGCTTCGTCATGTATTTGCCGACCAGACGCGCGACCATGTCATAGGGACCACCGGCCCCGGTGCTGGTGATGATCGTGAGCGTCTTGCCCCGGTAGAAATCGGCGCCATTTTGGGCCATGGCGTCCTTTGCGCCACAAACGACCACGAGCGCAAAGGCGACACTCAGGCTTGCATTGGCGATCCGCATGCGTTGTTCCAATCACTTCCATGGCGGTCGGAGATTTTTGACCGCATTCGCCGCTGTTCAGGAGGTCCGCTTCATCTCGGACGACGAGTTGATGGTGGCGTGCAGGTTGCGGGCGAAGTCGACGGCCCCCTGCACATCCATCTGCAAGGCTGTTTTCAGATATTCTTTCACGCCTTCGGTGGCGGGCGCTGGCGCATTGAGAATGGCCTGGCACGTGCGTTCGAGCGCGGCTTCCGCCTCCTCTGAAGCTACAATGTCCCCGATGATGCCAAAGGCGAGCGCCCGCTCAGGGCCAATGATCTGCGAGGTGTAGACCAGATGCGAAATCGCCTTGCGGGGCAGTCGGTCGATGAGCGATGACATGACCATGGTCGGCATGATCCGGTGCGCCATTTCAGGCACCTGAAAGCGCGCGTCCTGCGTTGCTATGGTTATGTCCGCCAAGGCGGCGATGGCGCAGCCAAAGCCCAGTGCGCGCCCCTGCACCAGACAGACGATGGGGATGGGCGTCTTGCGGAAGGCTCCGTAGCAATCGAAAATGACTTCTGTGGAACGGCGGCGCGCGAGGGCTTCAGGGGCGACAACCCGCGCCCGGCCAGATGCGCGGCCTGTGCAGAAATCTGCGCCCGCGCCCCGCAGGACCACGAGCCGATAACTGTCGCCCGCCTCCAGAAGAATACGGGTGAGGTCCGCCGCCATCTCGTCGGTCATGTCATTGCCGGTGTCCGGGCGGTTCAAGGTGACGCGCAGAATCGGGCCGTCAGCCATGGTCAGGATCGTGTCGCTCACTACGCTCTCCCCTGGATTCGCCTGCGGGCGATTGACGCGCGCCGGGAGGTGTTCCCGGGCAGATCTGGAACCCCTGCGTCGTTGGCGCGGATGCTACAGTCCTCATCACCATCATGCAACCACTTCACAGTGAGTGACCTTGACACCGCTCGCAGCGCAACCCTAGAGAAATGAGCACTGAAGAACGTCCGGTTTGGGCATCGTGACCACGCAAGGGAAGATCAGACAATGGCGCCTTTGTGGACTGGTGCGGCATCCCCGAAAATTGGCGACGCCGTCAAGCGCAAGGAAGATCTGCGGCTGCTGACCGGATGTGGTCATTTCAGCGATGACATCAACGAACCCGGGCAGTTGCACGCAGTCATTGTCCGCTCGCCTCATCCTCATGCCATCATCGAGGGCATTGATACGACTTGTGCGCAAGCAATGCCCGGCATTGTCTGTATCCTGAGCGGGCGCCATGCTGCTGAAGATGGTCTCAAGCCCATCCCCCATGGTCCCATGCCAAGCGGGCCGCTGGATGTTCATCTGACGCCGAGGTCGGGCGAGATCTTCACATCCGCGCATCATATCCTGCCCATGGATCGCGTCCGCTATGTGGGAGATCCCGTTCTCGTCGTGATCGGCGAGACGATCGCGCAAGCCAAAAGCGCAGCCGAGGCCGTGGTTGTCGATTACGCGGTGCTTCCTTTCGCCATCCGCGCGTCGCAAGCGCGAGAGGCGGGAGCGGCGGTCATTCATCCCGAGGCGGCGTCCAATATCGCCTTGGATGCGGAAGCTGGCGATCAGGAGGCGACGGATGCGCTGTTTTCAAGCGCCGCCCACAAGGTGCGGTTGAAGACATGGATCCAGCGGGTTACCGGGGTTCCCATGGAGCCGCGCGCTGCGCTGGCGAGCTTTTCGCCGGAAGATGGACGATACACCTTGCAGGCTGGCAGCGGCAATGTGGTCCGGCAACGGCGCGAGCTCGCTACGGTTCTTGGTGTTCCAGAAGATAAGGTTCGCGTGATCGCCAGGGATGTTGGCGGTAATTTTGGAACGCGCAACGCTTTCTATCCAGAGTTCGCCATCATTGCATGGGCGGCGTGTCGCCTTCGGCGTCCGGTGAAATGGACCTGCGAGCGCAGCGAGGCCTTTCTGAGCGACTATGGAGGGCGCGACCTAGAAGTTGAGGCCGAGCTTGCCCTTGACAAGGAAGGAAACTTTCTTGCCTTCCGCAGTGTGAACTGGAGCAATGTCGGCGCCCAGTCCGTGAGCTATGGCCCCCTGAACAAGGGCGTTGAACTGGCGACAAGCGTCTATCGAATTCCCGTCGCCCATGTGCAGGCGCAGGCCATTTTCACCAATACGCCTTCGACCAATTCATATCGCAGTTCAGGTCGTCCGGAGGCGATGTTCATCATCGAGCGTCTGATCGATCTCGCCGCTCGCGAACATGGTTTTGACCGTGTGGCGCTGCGCGGGCGCAATCTCATCCCGGAATCCGCCCAACCCTTCACCAACGCGATGGGGCTGACTTATGACAGCGGGGCTTACGAGCATGTGATGAACATCGCGCTTGATCGTGGACAATGGGAGACCTTCGAGGATCGCCGCAGTGAAGCAGCAGCGCGCGGGCGCCTGCGCGGCGTCGCGGTCGCCAATTACATCGAAATCGCCAGTGGCGTTCCGCGCGAGCGCGCCGAAGTCACGATCCTGCCTGATGGTGTGATCGAGATGGTGATCGGAACGCTGTCGAGCGGACAGGGGCATGAAACCAGCTTCGCCCAATTGATCACGGATTCATTTGGCGTGACCCTTGATGAGGTGCGCCTCGTCACCGGGGACACGGATCGCGTATCGGCCGGTGGCGGCTCCCATGCGGGGCGGTCCATGCGGCTGGCCGGAGTCGTCATAGGCAAGGCGTCGCAAGCTGTGATCACAAGGGCGCAACACATCGCCGCGCATGTGCTGGGGGTCGAATGCGCAGCGTTGAAACTGAGCAATGGGCGCTTTTCCCTCGAAGGGGCGAATGAGTCCCTCGGGGTTTTTGAGTTGGCCGTCCTGGCGAGCAAGCCTGATGCGCTACCCGAGGCGTTGCGCGGACCCATCACCGCGACATGCGATGAGGTGTCCAAGGCGGCCGGTTTTCCCTTCGGGAGCCACGTCTGCGAAGTCGAGATTGATCCGGAGACCGGATCGCTCGAGATCGTGAACTATGTTGCGGTGGATGATGTCGGCAGAGCGGTGAACCCGCTCATTCTTCACGGCCAGGCGCACGGCGCGATCACCCAGGGATTGGGGCAGGCGCTCAGCGAAATCTGCGCCTATGATGAGCAATCCGGGCAATTGCTGGCAGGGTCATTCATGGATTACGCCATGCCGCGCGCCCATGCTCTGCCGCATTTTGAAACCGTCATCAGCGAGATACCGGCGACCACCAATCCGCTGGGGATCCGCGCCGGCGGGGAAGGGGGCACCACACCCGCCCTGGCTGTGCTGGTCAACGCAGCAGTCGATGCGCTGCGTGACCATGGGGTGACCCATTTGGAGATGCCCTTGACCTCTGCGCGTATCTGGCAGGCGATCAAGGACGGCGCCAAAGCGAAGCGTTAGGCTGCGCAAGGAGTTCCAGTTTCAAACCATTACCGTTTGGCTTTCTCATAATAGGAGAGGTCGACATATTTCATGGGATCATTAAGAAGCTTTTTACCGTCTCCGAGGCTGTTGCGCAGGTCAAGAAGGGTTTTGACTCCTTCCATATTGATGGCGGCGCCGCGATTGAGGCCGCCCTTGCCCGCTACAAGGCTCGTGTACAGGGATGCAGCATCCTCCGCTGACAGCGACTTGATGCGGTCGCGCATTACAGCGATGGCGCTGTCCTTGTCGGCGAAGGCGATGTCTGTCGCCGCGATGATGGCGCGAAGGAAGCCGACAACCTCTTTTTCATGCTCCTTCGCCCATGAGCGGCGCACCACGAAGGCGCTTCCTTGATAGGCGCCAATGAGTTCGGTCGCATCAGCCAGAATGTTGAATCCCAGTTTTTTCGCCTCGATATCATCAGGCGAAGACAATGCCGCCGCCGCTGCTTTTCCCTCACGCATGGCGGCGAGGCGGCTTGGGCCGCTGCCGACGGCGAGCGCCTTGTAGTCCTTGTCCAGGACCAGACCGTTCATTTGCAGGATGCGAACGAGCACAAGCCCGTAGCCGCTGTTGAGGGCGTCACTGGCGATGACCTTTCCACGGAGGTCGGCGAAGGTCTTGACCTCAGGAGTGGTCACGATCTTGTTCATGCCCGAATGGACGCCGGAAATCCCGACGAGATCGTAGCCGGGGGCATTGACGTCTCCCACGCCTTCCGCATTGGCGATCGTGTTGTCGAAGGCCATGGAGGCGAATTGATACTTGCCAGACATGGCGCCCTCGATGACAGCCGTGGAGCCTCTGGTCACCTCATGGGTCACATTCAGGCCTTCCTTGACGAAGAGGCCACGGTCAAGGGCGATCCAGACAGGCAGATTGGTGGCGCCCGCGAAGGTGACCACCGTCACCGCCGTCTGCGCCCTGGCGGCTCCGGCGCCAGCCATAAAACTTGCCATCAGTAATACCGCCGCCGAGCGCAACGCAGAAGTACGGGTCTTATTTGACATGCGATTTCTTGTCCCTGTTCATATTGTTGTTGTTTCAGTTCATGATCATTCGGGAAGGTGACTGGTCAGGAGACGGCGATATGTCTCCCCGGAGCCGCCCGGTTCTCATATCCGGATCCGATGATCGAATTGCACGTCTATGTTAGATCAAAACAATCCTTGAGGCTACAGGCCCCACGCGCGTGTCTGGAAGGAGCCTAAATCGGAGATGTCTGTTCCTTCGATGCCCTGCGGTCGCGCCAAATATTCTTGGTGGCGGTGGGCTGCGCTTCGCCAATCACAGCTGTAACAGCCCACTGCCTGACAGTGCGGAGTTTCGCTGGGCGTCGATCTTATGGTCCAAAGTTTCAGCCTAAGGCTGCAACATCGAAGTTAGTCCATGATGAACCAACGGATGGAGCTTCATTGGCCGCCTTCGTTGTATAATTGATGTCCACGCCGAAGTCGGTGACGGATCGGGTCTCCGCGATTATTGGGAACAGTCGGTAGAGGCTCATTTCTTCTGGGGGTCCAGTCGGTTTTTCACGTACTCGCGCAACGAGGCAGGTGACTTGAGCACGGACTGAATGGTTGCCTGCACATGTTCGCCCGTCGTCGGATTGAGCTCCAGCCCCGCCTGATGAACCTGCGCGACATATTCGGTATCGCGCAGAACGTTCTGGAAAGCGGTGCGGAGTATCGCCACCACTTCGGCAGGGACGCCGGGAGGGGCCGCAAGCGACCGTGTTTGGGTCAGCGAATCCGAGACGAACCGGGCGGCGGCGAGATTGCGCTCGTCACCGACCGCGATCTCGGTCAACAGCGGCACATTCGGCAGCATGGGATCGCGGACAGTGCCGATCTGGCTCAACGGGATCAGCCTTCCCTCCCGTGATTCCTCAGGAAAGTCTGATTGCAATTCCAGCCAAGGGGCTCCTGAGCGTCCCTGAATCTCGCCGCGACGCATTGATAAGTTCATATGCGCGGCTCCTTCATATCCCTGGACCACTCTGAATTTGGTTCCGGCGAAGGCATTATACGCAGTGGGTAAGAGCGCAGAAATCGAACCTGCTCCGGAGGAGCCGATGATGACTTCCTTGGTCCGCGCTTCTTCAATGGTTTTAACACCCGCATCCGCCATAACGACGGTTACGCCATTTGACGCATTGAAATTGCCGATCCAGTTGAACTCTTCAAGGGAGGCGCGCAATCCGGACATGCCAATGCCTTGAAATAACACCAGTCCGTTGGCGACCAGCGTCAGCAAGGTGCCATCGCGCGGCGCTGTCATGGCGTTGTTGACTGCGAGGAGTCCACCAGCGCCCACACGATTCAAAACCTGTATCGCGGGATTTCCGGGAATATATTTGCCATAGAAGCGGGCCAGAACCCGGCAGTAGGCGTCGTACTGTCCGCCAGGCGCCGAATGGGTGGTTATGATGATCGTCTTGCCCGCAAAGGGATCATCGGCTTGGGCTTGGGGCAGCCAGGCGAGCAAAAACAAAGTCGATGCAAATGCACTGCCCAATAAACTTGATCGGCGCATATATCCCTCCCCTTGTGCTGTTGACTGCGTGGCGCTTTTATCGCGCTCGTTTCAGGGTGGGCCTAAACTTGCCACGCCAGATTCAATGTGGCAAGTTTTAGTTAAAGGGCGCAAAGCCTATATGGGAGGACGTTGCGAATGAGCTATTCATCGGCCAGTGGCGATTTTGACATGGCGGTCGCTGGCGACTGCATGCTGACCCGGCGCTTGAGCATTTATGATGAGCCGCAATTTCTTGCGCTTCGCAAGTATTTCACCGATTGCGATGCTGGCTTCGTGAACCTTGAAAGCGTCGTGCGTCACTGGAACGAGGGTACACCCGGCATAACGCGCGGCACCTTCATGACGACCCCGCCCGAATTGCTTGCGGATCTTAAATGGTTTGGCGTCAATATCGTTAGTTGCGCCAATAACCACGCCTTCGATTATGGGGAAGGTGGCCTTGTAGCGACGATGCAACATCTTGACCGTCATGGTATTGCGCGCGCAGGTAGCGGTCATAACCTCGCAGAAGCACGCATGCCCGGCTATCTCGAAACCCGTGGCGGGCGCGTCGCATTGCTTGCGACGACGTCGACCTATCGGGATTGGAACCGAGCTGGCGCCCAAAGGCCGGATTTGCGCGGGCGCCCAGGCGTCAACCCATTTTCTTCCTCTACGAAGACCGTGCTGGACGCCGAGGCTTTCGACGCTATGAAGCGCATGAGCCGTGAACTCGGCTTCGAACAGGCGCGCGCTCGCGACCGGACCCATTTTTACTCCGAAAAAGAGTCGCCGCCGGATCGTGCTGAGGAACTCCTCATCTTTGGCCAGCATTTCGTCAAAGGCGACCATTTCACAATGTCGAGCGCAGGGGATCCGGATGACATCGCCGATCATTTGCGCTGGATCCGCGAGGCGAGGCGCCAAGCCGACTGGGTGGTGATGAGCTTCCATACCCACGATTTCGCCCATGGCAGTTTCGCTAAGGCCAAGACGAAGATCGACCTCCAGGAACCCGCAGAGTATGTGCGCGACTTCGCCTATGCGGCGATTGACGCGGGCGCCGACATGTTTGTCGGGCATGGCTCGCACACGCCGCTGGGCATCGAATTCTACAAGGGCAAGCCTATTTTCTATTCTGTCGGCAACATGTTCTTTCAGAACGAAACGGTGCCGTTCTTTCCGGATGAGGCCTATACCCGGTTTGGCCTTGGTTACGACGCAACGCCGGCCGATTTTCTCGATACGCGGACGGGCGGAGGATCGAAGGGCCACATCGCCCATGCGGGGTTCTGGGAAAATATTGCCGCAACCTGTCATTTCAGGGGGGGCAAGCTCGATCACATCAAGATCATCCCGATTGAACAGGGCCATGGCTTGTCGCGGGCGCAGCGGGGCAGGCCTGTTCTCGCCAGTGGCAAGACGGCGGCTAGCATCATCGAGCGGGTGGCGTCGCTTTCGGCGCCTTATGGCGTCAAAGTCGAACAAAGCGGCGATATCGGCGTTGTCCGCCCCACGTAAGCGGGACAAGCATTCCATCTTGATTCATACGACAAGGGAGAAATGACGACATGGCCGACCGGCAGACCTGTGACATCATCGTGATTGGCGGCGGCAGCGCTGCTTTTGAGGCGGCGATCTCTGCCAAGACGGCGGGGAGTGGCCATGTCATCATGTTGGAGAAGGCGCCAGAGCCTGAATTTGGTGGCAATGCGCGCTATTCTCACACCGGCTTTCGCTTTGTGCATAGCGGTTCGGAGGAAGTGCGGGAGTTCGTTCCGGATGTTCCCGAGTCCACTTATTCGCGCATGCATATTCCTGCTTACACGCGTGAAGACTTCCTTGGCGATCTCAATCGGGTTACCCAGGGTCAGATTGATCCCGGTCTCGCTGAAGCGCTGGTTGATCATTCAAACGCCGCCGTGCACTGGATGAAGGATATTGGCGTCACCTGGGAGCCGGAGAAGGCGCTGAAGGTTGATGGCAAGCTTTATTTCGAGCCGGGCATCAATATCCATCCTGTGGGTGGCGGCCTTGGCATGTTGCTGCAATTGCGGGAAATAGCTCTGAAACATGGAGTCGAAGTACGCTATGATTCCCGTGTGCGCGCCCTGCATGGCAATGAGCGGCGCCTCGAGGGCGTGCGTGTGTCTGGTCCCGATGGCGAATATGATCTTTTTGCACGGTCCATCATTTGCTGTAGCGGCGGATTCCAGGCCAGCCCCGAAATGAGGGCGCGCTATCTCGGCGACAATACGGATTTCGTGCGGGTTCGCGGGAGCAAGCATAATACCGGCGAGGTCCTCAAAATGATGATCGAGCTTGGGGCCCGCACGGCGGGACACTGGCAAGGCGCACATATGACGCCGATCGACAGCGCGGCCCCCGCATTCGAGACACCTGCAATGACAGGCGGTCGTGGCAACAGCATGAATCGTTACGACTATACGTTCGGCATAACCGTGAACCGATTGGGTCAACGCTTTTACGATGAAGGCGAGGCCAAGCTCTCCTATACCTACGCGAAGACGGGACGCGCCGTGTTGGCGCAGCCCGGCGGCGCCGCCTTCCAGATCTACGATCAAAGTGGCATCGATCTTTTCCGGCACGGGCGGGACTATCCGGCAACGGTTGTGGAAGCAGAGACGATCGCCGAATTGGCGAAGAAGATTGGTGTCGAGCCTGCGGTGCTTGTGCACACTGTCGAGGCGTTTAACGCGGCCTGCCGTACGGATATTCCCATGGATCCCAGCAAGCCCGATGGCAAATGCACTCAAGGCATTACGCCGAAGAAGTCAAACTGGGCTGAGCCACTGGTGCGTGGACCATTCCGCGCCTATCCGATCACGACCGGCATTACTTTCACGTTTGGTGGGCTCGCTGTCGATCAAGGCATGCAGGTGTTGAACACGTCGAACCAGCCCATCCGGGGCCTCTATGCCTCCGGTGACGTTGTTGGTCTCTTCTTCCATAATTATCCGTCCTGCACGGGTCAGACACGAAATGCTGTGTTTTCATATCTGGCGGGACGAAACGCGGCGGCCTTGCGAAATTGAGGTCTGGGCTCACGGCGTCAAGGATTTGATCCGCTCTACGATCTGCCTTGGCGTCGCGATGATATTCTCGACCACCTGCTGCAGCTTCTCGCCTTTTCGGGGGGTAATTTCGAAGCGGGCGCGTTTCGCGTCTTCAAGGAACTCCCTGTCCACCAGCATCGCGTCAAAAGAACGCCGCAGCGCCTCCACCCGCTCGGGTGGTACGCCCGGTGGTGCGATCAATGGCCGCCCAAGTTCAAGGCTTGAATCGTAGAGTGAAATGATGTCGCGTTGCTCTTGTGTCTTTGTGAATTGGTAGATGGTGGGAGCATTCAACCCCGGCACCGGATCGTGCTCCAGAGTGAAAAGCACTTTGAGTCTTCCCTGCTCGATCCAGTCAGCTTTGCTTGACCGAATGCCCGCGACCGTCTGGCATATTCCGTGTAATTCGCCCCGCTCCATGGCCAGAACGACATGTTCGGCGCTGCTGTATCCCTCGACAAGTTTGAACTTCAGGCCCAGCAATTTCGAGAGGAGGATGGGGGTATTCGTGACTGAGGTGCCCGCACCCGCGCCGCCAACAAGGATCTCCTTCGTGAAAAGCTGCTCGGCGGTCACCGCCGGGGCGTTGGAGGTTACGAAACATCCACGGTTTGTCTGCTCCGGGCTGCCGATCCAATTCAAACTGCGGGGATCAAAACGAATGTTCTGGTCGCCCAGCAGCCAGAGGTAGGGCAGGGCGCGCTCGGTCAGTCCAACGACCGAACCGTCTCTTTCGGCGATGTTGGCGATAAAATTCGAGGCGATGATCTGCCCGGCGCCGGGCATGTTCTGAACAATGAAACTCGGCTTGCCCGGAATGAAGCGAGGCCAATGCCGAACGAGCAGACGCATCCAGTTGTCATAATCCCCGCCGGGAGGGTTTCCGACGATGGCCTTCATCTGTCGGCCTTTATAGAAGTCTTCGATGGCGTCGGCCCGGAGCGAGATCGGCGCGAGCGCGCCGAGCACGGTAAGTGTCGCGGCGAGAATTTTTCTTATTGTCATATGCCACCTCGGTAAGTCAGCCCTTGCTTGCTTGCGCTGTCAGTTCCGGTACGATTTCGAAGAGATCGCCAACGATTCCGTAATGCGCCACCTGGAAGATGGGCGCATCCGCATCCTTGTTTATGGCGACAATCATTTTCGCTTCACTCATTCCGGCAAGATGTTGGCTCGCGCCGGAGATGCCGCAGGCGATGTAGACCTTTGGGGTGACAGTCTTGCCGGAAGCGCCGACCTGGCGCTCGCGTGGCAGCCAGCCTTGGTCGACAAGCGGGCGCGAACAGCCCATGAGGCCCCCAAGCGCCTTGGCGCAAGCCTCGATCATCGGGAGTTTCGAGGGATCACCGACGCCCCGGCCGGCGGAGACGATGATCTCGGCTTTGGTGATATCTATGTCGCTGATCGGTTCCTCGATCAGTTGGAGTACTTCGCCGCGCGCAGGCATGGCGCTGACATCCATGGTGAGAGGGTGAACTACCGTGTCTCGGGGTGCTGCAGGGAGCGTCGGCGTCGACCCCTTCTGCAAGGCCGCCAGAGCAGGAGCGCCCTTGTCCAGAATGATGCGCGCATGCAGGGCGCCGTCGTAGACGGGGCGCGTCACGACAATCTCGCCGTCCAGCCACTCCACATTGACGCAATTCGTCATGGCGGTGATGCCGAGGCGAGTGGCGATTGCAGGGCCGAGTTCCATGCCAACAAGCGTGTAGCCAACAAGGGTCAACGCAGGCGCAATTTCCTGGAGGGCTGCGACTGCAACCTCCGCCTGCAAACCACATGCGGCCCTAGCGAGCGCAACTTCGTCCGCCGTGAAGATAGTGTCAGCCCCTCGGTTTCGCAGCGCTTCGGCGACGCTGGCGATGTGATGGCCGACCACCAGAACCTCCAGCGCCACGCCCATGGCGTCAGCGAGTTCGCGGCCTTTAGTCAGGAGTTGCAGGGTCACGCTTTCCGGTTGGCCATTCCAGTGTTCAGCCACAACGAGGACATTTCCAGGCATCACCGGACCTCCGCAATCTTGCTTAACAACTGGCGCACAGTCTCTTCCGCCGTACCGGCTAGCATTTGCGCCTGACCCGAGCGCACGGGGGGCGCGACTGATGCTATGCGATAGCCTTTTGGCGCGATGTCGTCCTGCGTGAGGCCGAGATCCGATAGGGTGATGGATTGCGGGCGTTGCTGTCGGGCTCGCATCAATCGGGCAGGCGGGGTGTAATTGAGGGGCTGAATGCCAGTCTGGATACATACCAGAGCAGGCAAGGGGAGCCTTACATCCGCACTGCGACCTCCACCGAGCTCCTTGCGCACTTTCACAGCCCCTTCGCCGTCTTTCTCGATCGCGGTCACCGCGAAGGCGAAAGACACGCCGAGCCTTTGGGCCGTGGCGACGCCGACAAAGCTCGAAAGGGAATCCCGGGACTGGGTGCCCGTGAGTATCAGATCGGCGCCGAGGGTCTTCAGCGCCGCGGCGAGGACTATGCTCGTCGCCGCAGGGTCTTGCACGACAGCGTCGACGCGGACGATTTTGTCTGCGCCCTTGGCGGCCGCCGTGTAAAGAATTTCCTGCGTCGAGATGCCACCCATGGTGAGTGCGATGATTTCACCTCCGTACTGGCGTTTCAGCACGAGGGCTTCCTCGATCGCATATTCATCGCACTCGTTCATGGACTGGAACTGGCTGCGGTAACGCAGGGTATTGCCCTGCGTCTCCACAGCCACTTCAGTCACTGCTCCGGGGACGGCTTTGCAGCAAACCAGGATTTTCACAGTCGCTTCTCCTCAGCCTGCGGCGTTGCCGCCTGCGACCCGCCCGGTCACCGCGCCGCGTGTCAGGCCGGCGCCACTGGGATAATTGTAGAAGAAGAAGCCGCCGGTGATCTCGCCAGCAGCGTAGAGCCCCTTGATCGGCCGATTGAGCTTGTTCAACACCTGGCATCGCTCATCGACACGCAAACCGCCGAAGGTGAAGGTGAGGCCGCCGGTGCAGGCGTAGGCCACATAGGGGCCCTTGTCGATGGTTTGCGCCCAGTTCGTCTTGGGCGGCGAAATGCCCTTGGTCGCAAGGCCATCTCGCGTCGTCTCACTGAAGGGACGGTCGTTGACGCAGGCGGCGTTATATTCCTCCACGGTCTGGAGGAAGCCATCGACGTTGATTTCCAGTTTTTCAGCGAGTTCCTTCAACGTGTCGGCGGTGACTTGCACGGCGCCATCATATTTCTGGCGGCCCACGGCCTCCATCACCTTCTGGTCATAGATCTGATAGGCGACGGCGCCGGGCTGTTTGACGATCTCGCCGCCGGTCTTGGCGTAGGTATAGGCGTGGAAATCCTCGCCCTCGTCGATGAAGCGCTTGCCTGCGGTATTGACCATGATGCCCCACGTCCAGGCATAGCGATGTGTGCGGTAACGGCGGGTTTCGGGATCAAGGAACCCGCCTTCATATTCGCCCGCGTCAGCGTCGATCGGGGTCGCGTGGGCCGCGCCCCAATGGCCGACCACCTGGGCGCCGATTTCCTGCGCCATGAGATGACCATCGCCCGTGTCGTAGCGACTTCCGCGCACCTTCGCCACATCCCAACCGGCGCCGAGATATTGCACACGCATGGCGGGATTGGCCTGGAAGCCGCCGCAAGCCAGCACGACGCTCTTGCAATTGATTTGCAGGAAGCCGTCAGGCGTTTGGCAGACGATGCCGGTGACGCCGCCCTTTTCGTCGGTGACGAGTTTGTAGGCGGCTGTCTCGAAGCGGATGTCGAGGCCGTGTTTCTTGAGGATGCGGTGCCATCCCTGGACGAGGCCGGCGCCACCATCCTTCGAATGAACGAAGCTCGCGCCATGATGCCAGCGAAGATTGTCGCCCTCGGGCACTGATCCGCCATAGAGAATGTCGAATTCGATCCCGCATTCACGCATCCAGCGCACGGTGGGGTAGGATTCCTTGACCAGCATTTCCGCCAGTTCCGGGATCGATCGGCCGCGCGTGACACGCATCATGTCAGCGTAGAAGTCGTCCTGCGTGTAGGGCGAAATGCGGATCCTGGCCCATTCTGACTCCGGGACATGGGGCAGCAAGGGCCGCTCGTCGGGGATGCCATTGTGGCAATGGCGGAACTGGGCGCCGTGGCTGAACCAGGTGTTGCCGCCGCGTTTGTTTTCCGGCGCCTTTTCGATGATGATGACTTTCGCGCCGGTCTGATGGGCCGAAAAGGCCGCCGCCTGCGCCGCATTGCCAAAGCCCACCACCACGACATCACAACTATCCGTTTTCATTGATTTTCTCCCTTTTTGATTTGAACGGTTCCTGTCATGCGCGGGCGTCGCCGTGGAGCAATTCCGCGATATCTCGTACCTTGACGGGCCGGCTGCCCATTTCCGTGTTCACAGCTTCTTCCATCATGTTCATGCAGAAGGGGCAGCCGACGCCGACGATGTCGGCGCCAGTCGCCACAGCCTCGCGGGCGCGCAAGTTGGAAACCCGGTTCGCAACCGGCTCCTCCATGAAGGCGCGTCCGCCACCTGCGCCGCAGCAGAAGCTACCCTCGCGGCGTCGCGGCATTTCGATCATGGACGTGCCCGGAACAGCTGCGATCGCGTCTCTTGGCTCGTCGAAAACGCCGTTGTAGCGACCGAGATAGCAGGGGTCATGGAAGGTGACGCTCGCCGCTTCCTCGCCCCTGGGCTTGTAGCGCCCGCTGGCGACAAGGTCCGCCAGCAATTGGCTGTGATGCACGACCTCGTATTGCGTGCCGAAATCGGCATATTCGTTCTTGAGCGAATTCAGGCAGTGCGGGCAGGTGACGACGATCTTTTTCACAGCCCGCGATTCCAGAGTGGCGATGTTTTGCTGCGCCATGGTCTGGAAAAGAAATTCGTGCCCCATGCGCCGCGCGGAGTCTCCGGTGCAGTGCTCATCCTCGCCCAGAATGCCGAAATCCACACCAGCTTCATTCATGATGGAAGCGAGCGCCCGTGCGGTGGAATGGTTGCGGGCGTTGAGGGCGGTGGCGCATCCGACCCAGTAGAGATATTCGGCGCTCTCGCCTTCACCCAGCACCCGCACGTCAAGGCCGCGATGCCATTCGGAGCGTGACATCGTGTTGCCCGCGAATGGATGGCCACGCGATTCCAGGCTACGGATGGCTTGCTGCATCGTATCGGGAAAGCGCGCTTCCTCCATGACCAGGTAGCGCCGCATATCCACGACCTTCGGCACATGCTCGATGAGAACGGGGCATGCCTCCATGCACGCCATGCATGTTGTGCATGACCAAAGGGCAGCCTCACCTATTTGGTCGGGGACTGTGACTGCGTTCTCGGCGGTGAGGACATTGTCCCGTTTGTCATGCAGCAGGTCCCGCAGATCGAAGATCAGTTTCTTGGGCGAAAGCGGCTTGCCGGAGGCGTAGGCAGGACAGGCGTCCTGACAGCGCCCGCATTCCGTGCAGGCGTCGAGGTCCATGAGGCTTTTCAGGGTGAACTGCTCCAGCGATTTCACGCCGAAAGATTCCGCCGTCTCCAGGTCGATGGGCTTGAGGACGGCGCCACGCGCCTGCAATGGGCGGAAATAGATGTTGATGGGCGCGGCGACAACGTGACGCAATTTGGTCCATGGCAGCGCCGCCATCAGGGCCAGCACGGTAACAAGATGAAACCACCACAAGCCCGCATGAAGCGGTCTGAACTGGTCCGCCGGTAGTGCTGCTGCGAAACCTCTGGCGACCAGTGCGCCGACCGGCGACCAGTCCGCAAAGGGATCGTTTGTGGCGGCCAGTCTCAGACCTTCCAGCGCAAACCCGTTGCAAAGTATCAGCAACAAGACGGGCGCCGTTAACAGGTCCCGTTTTGTGTTTTCAAGCCGCTCAGGCTTGAAGAACGCACGCCGCGCGATCGCCATGCAGAGGCCAATGATGGCAAAAAAGCCGCAGAGGTCGAGCGTCAAGGATTGAAACCAGAGATAGAAATCCCCCTGCATCACATGCAGGCCGAAGTCCTCATGCGCCATGACAACGAGCGTGCCGCAGAAAAGGCCGATGAAGCCGAAAAAGAAGAGGGAATGAAAGGCGCCGGCATAAATATGTCGGAGCGTTGGCGCTCGGCCGATTCCGTGAATGCGTGACTGGGCCAGGACAAATTTGGCGACGCCCATCAGGCGTTGTGCAATGTCGCCGCGCCGATGAACAGGAAGCGTCGCGCCCCAAGCGCGTATATGCTTGTAGCAGCCGAAGATGAAAACGGCCGCCGCTGGAACGAACAGGACATACATCACCCAGACATTCGTGATGTTCCAGTAAACTTCGCGGGTCGGGGTCAAATCTGTCCCCCCGACGGCGATTTGGCGACGCGCCGCATGTTCCCCCCTCAATTCGACGACCACGCTTTCACTGACGCAAAGCGCCAGCCTCGGTGGTTATTTTTCTCATGATAGCATAGCGAACCGGGAGGGCAAGAAGGCGGGCCTGATTAAAGCCGCGAGGAAAGGTCCCTCGCAACACAGGGAATTCCGACAAGTTCCCCCGATAGCGCTGCCGGGTTCAACTCTGGTTGGTCGCTTACGGCCCCACGGCCCCAGCAGATATTAAGAGCCGGACGCGAGGGCGGTTGTCAGGGACCCGCAGGTTGCCGCCTCAGGCAGGGCCAACACCGCCGCGATGATGTCCTGACGTGCGTTCTCGGGCAAATGTATGCGCGTCAAGTTGTTGAATTTGTCCACAATGGTTCCCTGATCGAGGCCTCTATCCGAATAGCCGGGTGGCAGCAGGACCTCCACCTTGCTAACCCGGCCATCCCGATGATGCGCCTCAAGCCGGCAAGGATAGAGCCCTGGCGCGCGCACATTAAGGTCGTCGTCCACATCCATATCCATAAGGTTCATGATGGCCCGGACGGCAGGGTCGTTCCAACGCTCATTTTCGAATTGCCGAAGCCCGAATTCGCCATCCAGAAGAGCGACTGCGGCAAGAAAATGGAAGCTGTGGTCTGCAGCCTCGCGCGAGAGGGGATTGATGCGTCCGGGATCAGCCTGCTGATCGCGAATGATCGGATAGTCGCCCATGATGACCCGGATGCGGTCTATCGTTGAAGGATCGCCTGCCAGATGTTTGTGCAATTGCAGTCCTGCGGCGACAGCGGCCTGTCCCGTGGCCAGGCATGGGAAGGCCTTTACCCTGGCGCTTTCGATATAGGGCGTCGCCGGGAGCGGCGCATCAAACGTGGCCAAAGCTTCCTCATTGGAAAAGATCGAACCAAGCCCACGCCTGTGTTCGAATATCTCGAGGGGGCCGGTGACGCCTCGGCTCGCCAGCAAGGCCGCTTGAACGCCAGATTGCGCCACAAGCGCGTTGGCGATGGATTTCGCGGCCGAAATATCGCCGGAGCGTACGACTGCGGGAACAGCGCAATGGGCGAGGGCCAGGGCTATGGCGTCCGACATCTGGTTGTGGTTGAGCCCCATCAGCCGCCCGACCGTGACTGCCGCGACTGCGCCGGATACCGAGACGCCATCCCACGGGGATTTGCGATCCATCGCGGCGCGCAAACGGCCGAAAACCTCATAGCCCAGGACAATGGCCGCGAGGACGTCGCGGCCTGAGCGCCCGAACATCTCGCCAGCGGCGAGGGCGACGGGAATGTTGTCGCTGGGGTGGCCACCTATCGAGCCGCCGACATTCCCCACGTAGTCATTGAGGTCGTGGGCGCGGATCAGCACGCCATTGGCGAGGGTGGCGTTGGCGAGATTGCTTTTCCAGGTCTGGCCGATCACGGAGCATTGGGGTGCGCCCGCGAGGTCGCGCATGGTCTCCACCACTGCGCAAGCGGCCTCTTCGTCCAGGCCTGCGAAGCCGCAACCGATCGTGTCCAGCAGCAACAGGGTCGCCCGCTCCACTGAGGCTGCCGGGATGGCGGCGCCTGTGACCGAAAGAGCAAAGGTCGCAAGTTTTTCCACGGCGGTGGGCGACGTTCTCTGCGATTTGACTGCATGCGACATCGACGAACCTCTGATTGATGATGGGTTGGTTATTGTTGGGAAGCAGTGACCCTTCGAGCCGCAGTCGTTGAGAGGTCTTTCGCCCTTGGCGCGGCGACCAGGATCACGTCAGGGGCTCCATGCCCGGCATGTTGGGCCAGCTTGTCGATTTTGGCCAACGCTTCCGGCTGTGATGGTATTTCATTCCCGCGAACATGGCGGCAAGGCGGATGGGCGCCCCGATACCCTCGACGACGGGCACGCCCAGTTCGGCGCTGAGCCAGTCCGGGTCCATGTGGATGGGGCATTGGGTGATGCCCCGGGGGATGATGACATCGGCGCCATGTTCCTCGATGAGCTTGCGCGCGCCAGCCAGAAATCCCTCTTTCATCTGCTCTTTCTTGTCGCTGATGGTTTTCAGCCAGGTTCCGCAATCGGCATAACCTGCGATAAAGTGCTCCATCCCGTAGTTGCGAATATGGATGCGGCCTTTGGGTGTGCTCTGGGCGGTATAGCTGAGGATCCCGAAGCGCTCTCCCAGAAGCGCGGCGATATGCAGGGACGCCTGAAACGGGCCAATAACCGGAATATCCACCAGTGAACGCCCGCCCTCGACACCAAGATCAAGCATTCCCAAGGGCACGACCGCGTCATAGCCTTCCTTTTCCGCCTGAATATAAGCCTGGTGAAAATAGGGAGCCGCTTGTTGTTGCTCGGCCGGGAGCAATTCGTTGAATGGGGCAAGCGGTACCGAAAGAAAGCCGACCTTGATTTCGTCGGTCTCGTATCGTTTGGCGGCATCCTCTCGCAATTTCCGCTCTGCAGGCGGATATTGGCCTATGACGAATGCTATGCGAAGCGCCATTTTTATTTCTCCCTTTGCATATGTTACCGCAATGGGGCGACATGGCAAAGCTATTCGATCCAATCGCCGCTCCGACCAAGTCGGATTTTAATTGATGAATGCTTCAAGTAAATGATTGGATTTCGCCGGAAAGCGTTCAACAAGCATGTTTCCTGATGTATTGGCACGGTCCACGACTTAAACACCCCAGAGGCCTTTCGGGCAATGAGCCGAAAGGTTTCAAGTATGTCGCCCTGCGAGCAGGGAAGATCGCCGGTTTGGTTTGGCGCCAAGCGATCTTCCCCGCATGTTCACCGGTTCAACGAAATTTCATCACGTAATCGCGGCCATAGAGTTCCTGCAACCATGCTTTGCTGCCGGGGTCCATATTCGAGATAGCGATGATGTCCTGTGTCAGTTTATCCCCGAACGCCAGGGAGTATCCCTCAAGGGTCGCCTCGGCGCCTTTCAGGAACTCCGCATCATTCAACAGCGCGCCGAACCCCGACTTGAGCGCCTCGACAGCTGCGGCGGGTGTGTCCTTGTGCATCATCATGTTCTTCCCGCTGTTCCCAATAGCGCGGATCACGGTCTTGTAAGCCTCCCACGCAGGGCCGGACGGGTCGGTTCCATAAACTTCGCGATAGAATTCCTGGATCGTCGGCAGGTCCGTATTCGCCGGATCACGAACGAGTTTGTCGCCATCCATCATGCCATGGGTGTAGAGCGGTAAAACTTTCCCTTCCCTGACAACCGGCATGACGTTTTCATTGAAGATCGGCGTTGCGATATCCCCGACTGTCGTCTCGCCGCGCTCGAGAGACAAAAGGGCGTCCGCCTTGCCCGGATATCCCTTGACGGTCTTGAAGGGCGCCTTGATGAGCGTCAAGCCGACCACAGACCCGATTGTTGAAAGGGGATCAGTGCTGCCAAGAAATAATGGTGTCTGTAGTGTCAGGATATCCTTCGGGGTTTTGTAGCCCGTTCCGGCGTAGATGTAATTTGTTCTTCCAATCGGCGTTGTCATGATCGGCCTGATGTCGCTCACTTTGGCAGTGACATCGCTCGTCCCAAGAGCCATTCTTGCGACGAGATTGCCGCTCACCACCATCAAGACCGTGCCATCGCGCGGCGCGGCTTCGGCAAACCAGTTAAGAGCGGCGACACCGCCTGCGCCCGGACGATTTTCCACGAGAACATTGGGATTTCCCTCAATGGTCTGGCTCAGGAACCTCGGGAAAATACGCGCAAACAGATCGTTGCCGCCGCCAGGCGTGAAGCCGATGACGATACGGATGGTTTTTCCCGCGTAATAGGGCGCAGCCCATGACGGGGATGCGATCAAACTTAGCATCAAGCAAGCGATAAGTTGGAATGATCTTTTCATGTTACTCTCCGGTATATGTCTCGGTTGAGATCCGAGAGATTGTCAGGCAGGTCAGCAAGGTCAGAGCTTGCTGTAGTCGACCTTTTGCCAGGATCGGGTCTTCACGGAGGTCTCGGCAGCGTCGAGAACATAGTGGATTTTGATCACATCCTCGAAGCTAGGGTGAGATTGCTTTCCCTCCTGGACGCCCTCTGCGAAGGCATGCCATGCTTGCGCTACTTCGAATGCGGCCTGCCCGTGCTTGAAGCCGGAGACCCGCACATGCCGTTGAGGGATTTCGATTTCCTTGAATTCGCGCTGGAAACGCTCCGGCGCAACTGGTCCCTTCCTGAATTGGTCAAAGTCGACTTCAGCGCCGTAGAGTTTCAGTGTCCCGTGGGTTGGATCGCCTTTGCCAGTCTCCTTGTCCCAATTCTGAGGGGTGTCGTCCGTCGCCAGCATCAACATTCCCTTGGTTCCGTAAAGTTCGAAACGCGTTCCGGTCCCGAACCAACTTGTGAAAGAAGATTGCATAGTGCCGATCGTATCGTCGCCAATGCGCATGAGATAATTCATGTTGTCGACCTGATCTCCGCGAATGATCCCTCCATCGTCAGTGTTCATCCGCTCGGGGACCATCACGCGCATGTCTGCGCAGATATCCGTGACGTCGGCGCCAAGCACCGCCATCAGGCGCTGGAGGCTCTGTCCGCTTCTATAGCCCGGGTGGCCACCCGCTTCGGACTGGAAAAGCCAGTTTCGATGTCCGGGACGCGGCATGATATAGGCGCCGGAAAAGAATGAATGCTGAAAGGTCAGGGGCTGACCAATAAAGCCTTGCTTAACCAGTTCAGCCATGTGCAGGGATGCTGGCTCGTAGTGGTGCTGATACCCGACCTGGGAATGCAGGTTTTTCATTTTCGCCAGATCGTACATTTCTTGCGCCTGCGCGGTGGACACCGCCATGGGCAATTCACAATAGACATGCTTGCCAGCCGCCAGGGCCGCCATGGAGACCAGGTGATGCACGGAGGGCCGCACGGAGACGCAGACGACATCAAGGTCCGGGACCTCGGAAAGCATGCGTTCGACGTTATCGAAAGCGCGGGGTATTCCAAAATGCGTGGCGGTCTCCGTGGCGCTGGACATTTTCGTTGTGCAGACGGCGGCGAGTTCGTAGAGGCTTGACAATTTTTGCAGCGCGGGAACATGCGCGCGGACTGAAAAGCGCTCGCGACCATCCGGACTATGGGCGAAGGCGGCCCCAACGATAGCAACCTTGAGCCGTTGGTTCGTCATGTCAAAATCCCGTTCTTTGTGCGAGCTTGGTAGGAGGAGGGTTGGTTTCCTCAGGGCGAATTAGCCGACAGGTCCCGGCTCAAGGCCTTCCATTACGAAACACAAGCCTTTGCCAGTTCCCTCGGGGTTCTCGACCATCCAAGGCGTGCGTCGGCCACACACCTTCTGCACGGGTTTGAAACAGTCGCGGTGTTCAGTCATGTGACTGTCAATCGATATGAGTTCGTAATCTATCATTCTGTTTCGCCATCCCTTTTTGACCCTGATCAGATTATAGTCCGCAATTAGGGTTTTTTTCCGGCAGCAAGGGCTCGGTATTTCCATTTATTTTGGCTGACAGGTTCGGAAATATCAAGCCCCGGCGCCGCTGTCGCAGAGGGCGCATATGTTCTTTTAATATGTTTGGTCGCGATGATGTGGGAGGTTAATTTAGCTGGTGTTTCCGTGTACTCGGATAGTTCTTATATCTGATTTATAAGCATTTTCGGGGTTAATACGTGTCTTGAATCTTTTGTTGTCGGAGAGATCAAGGCGGTAATGGTCTTGCCTGATTGAAGTATTCAAGCATTGTAGAATTCAAGTAAGCCAGCTGAGCCCGTTGTTTTATTGTCTTGGCTGGATCGGCGAGCGGTTCCTTGGCGCAGTTGGTTAGGGCAGGGCGGTTTTTGATGAATTTGACAAATAAATGTGCCGCAGCGTTGGGGCGTTTGACTCCCAAGGCAACCCTCACCTCCGCGAACGGAAGCGCCAGCCCGAGGTTTGCAAGGCGGATTCCTGCACCCCTTCAAGATTAAGCTTGCCAGGATTGAGCAGGCCGTGCGGGTCCATCTCCCGTTTGAACGAGACATCGCGTGGGGTGATCCGCTTGATGCCGACTTCGCGCACACCGGTCGTGTGGGAATTGGCCACCACGCCGCCGCTGGCTTGCACCAGCGCCACCAGAGTGGCCATTTGCTGGGCATCACGATAGGCGATCTGAGGCGAGCCCATGGCGACCACCTCGCCATCACTCCAGAAGAACTCAAGGCGGAAGGGCTCTTCGCGTGACACTTTCGCGCGCACTGCGGCTATGGCCTCGAACATCGCAGGCCCCCGAAACATGCCCTGCAAGCCGGTGAAGGTGGGAACCGTCTTCTGTATTTGCCGCAGACCATGCCCATAGCAGAATTCATGAAGGGGCGCGCCGAAGGGCGTCTCATCGAGCCCGTGATCGGCGACCACATGACCGCCAAATTCATCCACCATGGAGCGAAAGCTCGCAAGACTTGGCGGCGCGATGAAACAAATCACCATGGAATGATCTTGGGGGACCACGCCTTTCAGGTCGCGCATGAGGTTTGGTATCGGCCACTCATGTACGGACGCAAGCCGACGCAGCAGGCCGGTTTCGCGGGCAAGTTGCGCCCCAAAGCCGAGCGCCCACTCGAAATCTGGAAACGCCACGATGCAGGCGCGCCAGTCCCAGGCGGGACCCAGCGGCATTTCGATCTCGGTTATGATGGCGTTTGCGCCATAGGCATGATGAACCAGTTCGATGTCGTCGCCGCTGACGTCAAATATGCGCGGCGTGTCTTCCGCGCTCATGACCTCAATCAAACCGATATTGCCACGATCTCGCAGCATGCCCCACATGGCCGAACCAACGCCGCCGCTACCGCCCGCCACAAACCCTCCGATGGTTGATGTTGCGATGGTGGAAGGGAAGAGCCGCATCTCCCAGCCCTTGGCGCGCGCAGCGCCTTCCATCTCGGCCATGTTGGCGCCTGCCTGCGCGCGGATGATTCCATTCTCGATGCTGACGATTTTATTGAACTCGATCATGTCCAGCACCATGCCGCCATGCAGCGGCACGCTCTGCCCATAATTGGCCGTGCCGCCGCCGCGCGGCGTGATGGGTATGCGATGCTTCACCGCGGCGCGCACCGCCCGCGCCACTTCATCCTTGTCGCGCGGCGTGACCACGATCTCCGCCACATGACCCGCCAACTCGCCACGCAAAAGCGGGCTGATGACGAATTGGTCGCGGCTCTTGCGGCGAAGGATGAGGGGATCCGTGGTGAATGGAATGTCGCCGAGGTCAGTCGAGAGGGCTGTGATGGGGTTCATGCGGACCGCTCCGGCGCAGAACGCGCCATGTGCAGACCAGAGCAACGCATGTGCCAGATTGGTTTCATGCGCCGATATGCTGGGCAATCAGCCCGCAAGGAGCCGCACCCTGCATGCTAATTGAACAGTACGCTTAATTTTTTGGCGTAATTGGCGAGGCGCCGCACATTCGTTGGATCTGGAGTCAATCGATCCCGCGCAGATGAACATGGCGCCCGCCTTGCTTTGGTCGTTTGCAGCACCAAACCCGTACCGAAAGTCGGAGGCAAGACCATATGGCGATCAAGATTACTTCGCGGCCTTTTGCGACCCTACTCGCGAAAACCGGCCTTCGGGCCGCAGTCTCGGGCCTGGCCCTGACCGCCTCCATCTGCATGGCGAGCGCCGCAGACAAGGTCACCTTTCTGACGAGTTGGTATGCGCAGGCCGAACATGGCGGCTTCTATCAGGCCAAGGCCACGGGCCTTTATGAGAAGGCCGGGCTCGATGTCACCATCAAGATGGGCGGCCCGCAGGTGAACGCCTTGCAACTTCTGCTGGCAGGCGAAACCGACATCATGATGGGTTACGACATTCAGGTGCTGAAGGCCCTTGAGCAGAACATTCCCATCACCACCATCGCAGCTTCGTTCCAGTTCGATCTGCAGGGCATGATGACCCATGAGGATGTGTCGGGCCTTGATGGCATGAAGGGCAAGAC
>CANCSY010000004.1 GCA_947380915.1 Beijerinckiaceae bacterium | reverse complement strand
TCGCGGTACAACTTTGTCCACTTATCTTTTTCATCCAGCATTTGAGCAGAATTGCTGAATTGCACCTCAAGTTCCTTCGGCAACTCCCCGACCCTGCTGTTGGTGGGATAAAACTCCAATTCCTGGAGTACTTTTTGCCCCTCGACGCCAAGAAGAAAATCGAAGAACAAAACCGCTGCATGGGGGTGCGCCGCTTTGGGTGCGACGCCTACGCCGTTAACACGCGCCACGGAAGGCGAGAGGCCTAAAACCTCAATTGGCGCACCGGCAGCCTTCAATTGCCTTGCTTTGTAACTATAAGTTGTAAGAGCCAAAGGCACTTCGCCGGAGGCCACAAGATTCACAAGAAGAGTATGACCCTTGCGCACAGAGACACCATTACGCCGAACGATATCGCGAAAAAGCTTGAGCCCATTTTCTTCCCCCATTCCGGTCACGATTGTTGCGAGCCAATCTTCGTCCTCCGCCTCAATCCCAAGTTTTCCTTTATACCTTTGATCCAGAAGATCTTCATAGACCCGAGGCACATCCTCCTTCTTGACCAGATTTGTGTTATAAGCTGCAGAAATGATGTTGAGACGCGTTCCCATCCATTCTCCGTGGCCTATGACCGCCTGAGGAACAAGTTCCGCGATAACCGGTGATTTAATTGCCTGTAACAATTTCTCGCGGTGGAGCGACTCCATCTCGCGTCCACCAACCTCAAAAACATCAACCTCGAAGCGGTTGGCTCTATATTCTACAATTGCCCTCTGTCGCACATCCTCCGCACTTCCGCGCCACACATTGACTTTTACTCCATATTTTTTTTCAAATACAGTATTGAGCGCCTTCAGATCATCAATCTGCAAAGAGGTGTAGATGGTTACAGAGCCCTCTTTTCTGGCACCCGCGATCAACCTATCCTGACGATCGGACCCGCTGAAGTTAGCAACATCCTGCATGGTCTGCGAATTCGCAGGGACTGACAAAAACCATAGTGCAGAAGCAGCGAGACAGAGCCTCAATCTAAGCCCGGGATGGGTGCACACTTTAGCCAACATCAAAGCCCCCCTATTCTGTTATTGAACCATCGCCCGTCAATTACACCGCGGTCAAAAGCTAACCATCCTTGATTCCGAACCGCCTACCGGCACCTTGGGCAATCAAGGTAAAAATAAAAAGAGCCGCGATCAACATCACGCCGAATGCAGAAAGTTCAACATATTGGCCATTCTGCCAAAGTTCCCAAATAATAACGGAGACAACCTCGGATCCCGGGCTATACAGAAGTATAGAGCTTGATAATTCACGGATCGATACGACCACAACATAGATCCAGCCCGCAACAAGGCCTGGTTTAAGTAATGGCAACACAACCTTCCAAAACGCCTGAAACCACGAAGCCCCGCTCATCGCAGCCGATTCTTCCAGTTCCCGATGCATCTGAACCATAGAAGTCATGTTATACCGCATCCCGTATGGGAGAAACCTCGTTACGTATGCGATAAACAGAATCCACAAGGTACCATATATTCCACCACCAATAGTAAGGTAGCAGATCATCACTGAGAGTCCAAGAACAAGCCCAGGCATGACCAATGGAAGCGACGCCATATTATCAATCACCCATCGCCCTTTAAGGTTCGTTCGAAGAACGATCCAGCTGATAACGGCGGTCAATACCATGACAAATGTTGCAGTGCTAATGGACAAGACAAAACTATTCCAGACTGCGCCAGACACATTCGGGTAAGCTAGAATGGTTTCGTAAGCTCGTAGCGATATGTTACTCAAGGCAGCGATTGATGGGACACTGTAATAGCGTTGCAAGGACGACCAAACAAGAATGAAGAAGGGCAGCGCTATGGCTATCAGAACATAGATTAGAAAGAATGCCGCGCAAAAATGACGCCACTTTCCCAACTCAATCAATCTCGGACGGAAGCCCTTTCCTGTTACTGTCGAATACTTATTGCCCTGACTTGCGATCTTTGACTGAACCCAGATCCCAACGGAAGTGATGATTAAGAGAAGAAGAGCATATGCCGAAGCTAATCCGATATCACTGGGATAGCGATGGATCGCATCGTAAATTGACGATGTAAAAACCTGTATTCCAACCGGCAACCCCAAGAGCGCTGGCACTTCGAAAGATTCAATCGAGCGAACAAACAAGATTAGGAAAGACGCCGCAAGCGCAGGCCACGCGAGATGAAGAGTAATCCGCCAAGCAATCCGGAGGGTCGAGGCGCCGCTCATCATGGCGGACTCCTCCAACGACGGATCCATTGACCGAAAAGCAGCCGTCATCAATAGAAATGCAATCGGAGCATAATGTAACCCATCAACCCAAATCATGCCCACAAGCGAATAGCAATCCACAAAGGTGTAATCTGTATTGAAGACCGCGCGAAGAATGAGGTTGATTAATCCGATCTTAGGACTCGCCAACATTATCCATGACACAACAAACAATATGCCCGGCACTACAAGAGGAATTATTGACAAAGCATAAAAAATTGACTTGAAAGGGGTGTTGGTTCGTTCGTTCATCCAGGCTAACGACGAACCCAAGAATAGGGCGAACACAGAAGACCCTATGGCGAAAATCACCGAGGTGGTCAGTAATTCGAATGTCTCAGGACTACCGTAAGCCTCAACATAATTGCCCCATGTGAATTGAGCAGGCTTCGATATGGACTGCGGCGTCATGAAACTCTGCCAGACCAAAAAGCCGAGGGGTATCAGCGTCAGCCAAGCGACCAGGGTCACTGCCCCGGACATCATCAGCCATTCGGACCGCACCCGAACAGGCTGGGCCTTATCGGACGACGGGTCGAACACAGTTCTGCCCCAGCCTAACAAATCAAAAGTCCTCCGCAATTAACCAACAGATATGACCCTGATCGGGAGATGAATCGAGAGTTACAAGTACCCTGCAAAACGGCATCCTGCTGAAAGTGCATGACCCCTCCCCGATAGGCGCTCTTGACATTCGCTGGATGAATCTCACCCCTTGGGGAGTGTTTCGAGTTCTATGGCATAGGCTGTATCCATTCGCGGTTCGACACCGTGCTGCGCCAGCGCGTCCCTAAACATGTTGCGCACCTCAGTGGTCTCGTCGGCGTAATCAATCTGATTTCCTCCAAGCCGCCTCGAGATCCACGAGAGAGGAACACCCTGCGTATTCCGCATGGAGGAATGTTTAAATGCAAGATAGCGCGCAGGTGTCGCTCCCGCATTGAAATGCTGGTGGAACGTATTGTTCGGCGGAACGATAAGCGTCCCAGCTTTCCAATCGTAACGCTTGGGGGCTTCGCCCTCCTGCCACATTAGAGAAAATCCCTCTCCAGACAAGACTATAACATGAGCGCCAGGCCCATGCCTGTGGGCTTTCTTGTATGTTCCGACCGGAAACTGCGAAATATGGCTCGCCATTGAACCTCGCGCCATATTGAACCTAATGTGTCCTCCACCAGCACCGCGCTCTGCAGCGGAAATCAATTGAAGATTGACTGCATCCGGGACAAAATTGGTACGCAGCAGGAAACCGTCCTGCTCACCCTTGCTTGTGAAATAGTCAGGTTCACCATTAAACCGATCTTTAAAATCTCTTGGTGTATTGAAAATAAAATCAACGTCATCAAACATATTGAGCAGTTGCGGGCAGAACGTAACCCCAACATACCGGGCCGTAGCCTGCCCGGACCCATTAAAATGTTGATGCCAACAATTCAATGGTATCGCAAATATGGAACCAGCTTTCCACTCGAAGGTAATCCTCTGACCGGCATCATTCCAGACCGTCGTCGACCCTCTCCCATCGAGAATTAATACCATTTCCTCAAACATCTGCCGCTGTGGCGCCAACTTTCCGCCACCAGGAATTTCGCAAACGTAGCAATCGTTGGAAAAACGCGATGCCTCGTGATTAATGAAGATCCCACGCCCCCCACGACGAGCCCAAGGTTTCAAATCAACCACCTTAAGGTCAGGAACGTAGTGAGCGGAGATAATATCAAGACCCTCGGCACTCACCCAACGCTCATAGGGAGTGTCCTTCTCAGAAGCGAACTTCCGAGCGAAATCTGCACTCACTTGAGGGCTCTTCGACATTTCTCTCTCCCTTAGATAACCACGTTTCTGTTCTGGACCAAAAGCACCAAAGGCAACCCGCCCCAAAGATCCGCCAAGGTATTAAGCCCTGCGACCAAACCGTAAGCTAGCACCAAACCACTTTTCAATACATATTATTCATGCACGGATCGATCATGGCAAGCAACTTTTCGACAAATCCGGGGTGACCGGAAAAAGGGACCCCGCTGACACGGTCTAATGTTTTGGTGGCGCACAGGAACACGTTCAACAAGCTAAGCCAAGCCACGCCACACATCAAGCCTACCGGCCCACCTTGGAGTCACCTGAAAATCGGCCTACCCAGCAGGCGTGGTGGAATCAAGACCAAGCGCCCACTCTTTCGGAGGCCAAGTACTTGAATAAGCAGGATCAATCTTGGCTTCCATACAACCCCACCTCCTTTGAACCCCGAGGTTGTCCCTACACGGAACAAATATTGCTTTACAAATGGAGGGGAAATAAGACGATGAGGTTACATGCGGTGGTACGTGAAAAGACGCACACTTCCATGGAGTCATCCTTCCAAGGATCCTTACCTACCCCCGCACAATTCGAGGAAAAGCAAGTTCAACACGGCACCTCAATCAATGCTACGAATCTCCTGAAAACGAGGGAACGAATATGACCCTGATCATTAACAACGACGAAGTGGCACGAGTCCTCACAATCGAAAAAACGATCGCCTTGCTGGAGGAATCCTACCATAAGCTTTCAATCGGTGAAGCAGTCTGCCGACCGAGGATCGATATCCGCATCCCAACGAGCGACCCCACGCGAAACTATCAATTTGGATCTATGGAAGGAGGCGCCGCGAGTGGCTATTTTGCGGTTCGCGTGAAATCAGACATAATTTACGAAACACGCTATGGCGACGTTGTCACGCAAGAAAAATACTGCACTCAGCCTGGCTTGTTCTGCGGTCTCATATTTCTTACAGCTGTGGAAACTGGAGAACCTCTGGCTTTCATCAACGATGGCGTCCTTCAGCATATGCGCGTTGCAGGCGACGGGGGAATTGGCGTAAAGTACATGGCGCGGAAGGATGCAAAAATTGTTGGCATGCTTGGCTCAGGCGGCATGGCACGGGACCACATGGCGTCATTCATGGCTGTACGCGATATTGAGAAACTCCAAGTTTATAGCCCAACCAAAGCGAACCGTGAGGCGTTCGGGCGTGAGATGGCGGCGAAATACAACATTGAAGTAAAAGTTTGCGACCGGCCGGAGGACATTTACAAGGGAGCAGACATTGTGGCGAGCCTAACGGACTCAGCCATACCAGTCCTTAACGGAAAATTGATAGAAAAAGGCGCACATGTCGTCAATATAGGGGGAAGCGGCCTGCCCGACCAAGCAACAATCGACCGCGTAGATGTCTATCTGCGGTTCGGCGACGCCCCCCCCCCTGTTGGTCGCCCGGAACTCGCTCTGGACGATGAGTACATCGCTTGGGAAGCGAAGCAGGCAAGCCGAAAATACGGGGATGGACGCAGTGGCAAGAAGGCACATGGCGTTGCTTTACCCGAAAAACGCATCACCTTAGCAGACATTTTGAATGGCAAGACGAATGGCCGAACCTCGCCTGATCAGATTACATGGTCAGAAAGGGGCAATCTTCAGGGCGCGCAATTTTACGCAGTAGCAGGTCACGTGTACGAACTCGTGAAAACTCTGGGACTTGGTTACGAAATCCCAACCTCGCTTTTTCTCCAAAACATCAGAAACTGAGATAACTCTCATCTTTATCAAAAAGAGCGCGACGGGAGAGGACCTCGGTCCAAAATGAACTGTTCGAACCTTTCAAACCGACGATAAGTGGATAACAACGTTGTTTACACAAGCGGCGGCCCGGGTCAGACATAATTCTTAAACAGCGAGAAAAATATGCCCCTTTATATCAACGAAAATCAGGCGCTGCTCCTGCTTGACATGGAGTCAACAATGGCGGCCATTCGCAAGATATTCCTCGCGCAGGCCCTGGACCGCGTGGAAAACATACCAAGGACCCGTTCAAAATTGCTCGGAAATTCGCTCAATATCACTGCCGCGAGCAATTTTGATACAGGACGTTACGCAGTAAAAGTTTATGGCGCTGGCAACTTTCATATCCATCTTTATGAAGCAAAGGGTGGATTGCTCGCCATCTTCGAGGCTGATTGGATGGGGCAATTAAGAACAGGTGCGACCAATGGCCTTGCAGCAAAAGCCATGGCGCGCCCCCACTCCCGTCGCGTGGGACTCATTGGCGCCGGACGACAAGCGGTCACGCAACTTATGGCCTTAGAGGCCGTCGGCCTTCAAGAGGCGGTCGCTGTATATTCCCGTAGCGAGTTACGGGCCTTAGACTTCTGTGAGAAAATGTCGAAACGGATCAATTCAACAATGACCCTTGTAAAGACGCCTGAAGACGCGGTCCGCGACTCTGACATCGTGGTGACGGCAACGACCTCCAATACGCCGGTCTTCGATCCGGCGGCACTCTCCTTTGGAACACATATAAACGCCATGGGCGCAAATTCCATCGCGCGGATAGAATTGGAACCTAGCCTCGTTCAGAAGGCAGCGTTACTTGTCTGTGATGACGTAACACAGGCACGCTCAGAAGCGGGAGAATTCATTTCCCTCGGTGCTGATTTCGACTGGCGGAGACTGAAGCCACTTTCGAAGGTTTTAATGAACCCAGAATTCAGTCGTACTGACCAAGACATCACGATCTTCAAGTCTCTTGGCTCAGGCCTTGAAGATCTCGCAGTGGCCGAGCTGCTGTATGACCGCCTACACCAATGTTGACCATCTGGGGCGACGCAGCTGGTAGTGTTCGCGCATACGTGATCGATACCTCTCCATCGTCGCACGATTTAGGTCAACCGGTGGCTTCTGGTCCGCAGGCAACATGGAAAACCAGGTAACGCCACCTTTTTCTTCGTTGAAGAGACGTTTTGCTTCGCTAACAATTTCCGGTTTGCAAAAGATCTCGATCAAGCTTGCCGCCAAAACTTTTGCTCCAGCAACAGCACCCTTGTGAGCGATAGATGTAGCAAGCGCCACGCCTGCCGCCCAATGATGATAGCTGATGTTTGGAATATTACCAGGAAAGTAGAACTTAACCATGGGAACTTTCCAGGATATGTCACCCGCGTCATTCGACGAACCCTTTTGGATTGCAGGTCCCCTCATTCGATACACATCACGAAAAAGTCCTTCGATATTGACCCCGGCGCGTAATTGCAAGGCACGAGCCAGACAATCTTCCTCCGAAGACCAATCAGGTGGCCCAACCTGCTCGTATTGCTTCTGCACCAATTCTGCCAGCGTACGATTGGACCGCACCGGCCAGACTGCACTCTGCACCTCGATCGCGACTGTGGTGTCGGTCATCAATGCGGCGCCCTCTGCAACTTTCTTAGCTCGTTCAAATACAGACCAGGCGGCTTCGGCGGTAGGACCTCGAAAATACCACCAAACCTGAGCACGTTTCGGGATGACATTAGGCTGATCTCCGCCTTGCGTGATGACGCGTTGGCACATGCTCTGCGGCTTCATATGTTCCCGATATTCCGCCATGCCTACGTCCATCAAGATTACAGCATCGAGCGCATCGCGACCTTTCCAAGGTGCGCTTCCTGCATGAGCACTTTCGCCGTGGAAGGTGAAATAAGCTGAAATCAGGGCGCTCTGGATTAAACCATAACCAACGCTGAATTGAGAGCCAATATGTGCCGTCATTGCGATGTCGACATCATCGAAATGTCCATCCCGAACGAAATATGGACGGCTTACAAGTTGCTCTTCTGCTGGTGCGCCGAAAACCTTTAAACATCCGGAAATTCCATATTTCTGCATTGCCGATTTTGTTGCAAGCACTGCGGCGATCATGACAGCGGCATTAGAATTGTGCCCCTCACAATGGCCCGGCGCTCCCTCGACAATAGCGGAGGCTTCATTCACGCCAGGTCTTTGAGAATTATCTGGGTTCGCATCGTATTCCGCGTGAACGGCGATGACCGGTTCGCCACTTCCCCAAGTAGCACAAAACCCTGTAGGAAAACCAGAAAGGTTGCGTTGCAAATGGAAACCGCCATCCTCAAGCAGGCTGCAAAGAAGACTACATGATTCAAACTCTTGCATGCCCAACTCGCCAAAATAGAATATACTGTCATTCAATAATGCAATCTCATTCGCATTCCGCTCAAGTTCATCAAATGCGAAGCCTTTTACATCAGGTACGTTTTTCGCCACCATTTATTTCGTGCTCCAAAGAGAGGATAACATCTGACATTTGTACTTTTAAAAGCGCGGCTATACGCCATCCCCTTATCGGGCTCTCCCACTTTTCCCACTTATAGTTTCTCTGAATATCCTCTGCCACTTATCGCCCTCATCCAATTGAAGCGCCGGATCCTCGAAATGTACTGTTAATCCGGAGAGTGCAGACGGAACCTTTGTACTGGTGGGTATGAACTCTCTTTGACGTAAGAGATTCTGCCCTTCCTTTGAAATCACAAAGTCGTAAAATAGTAAGGCTGCATGTGGATGAGGCGGATTTCGCGAGATGCCCATGCCATTTGGCCTTGCGATAACTGGATCAAGCAATAATGCTTCAACCGGTGCGCCCGATTTTTTCACCACATCAATATTTTGCAAATAGACGGTTAAACCAATCGGCAACTCACCGGCAGCGACAAGGTTGGTCATCAGGGTATGGCCCTTGCGCAGTGAGAAACCATTGGATGCAGCTATAGCGCCGAATGTTGACCTCGCGCGGTCTTCGCCAATAACGTGAGCCACGGAACCAAACCAATCATAATCATCCGCTTCAATCCCAAGCTTTCCCCGCCATCTAGGATCTTTCAGACCCTCATAGTCCATAGGAACATCTCTAACAGCAATAAGTTGCGTATTGTAAACCGCAGAAAATACATTCACCCGTGTTGCGACCCATTCGCGATGCGGACGCAACGCTTGGGGAATCAACTCCTGATGTAACGGTGAAGCAACCTTCCCGAGAAGCGCCTCGCGGTGCATTGTCTCTAGAACCGGCCCGTCACTTTCAAAGACGTCAACGTCTTCACGCCCACCTTTTCTTTCGACCATAGAGCGCCGCAGAATATCTTCGCTACCCCCACGCCAGAAGCGAAGCTTGATATCATACTTTTCTTCAAAAGCTTTTTGAATGATCGCGATGCTCGGCGCCTGCATCGACGAATAGAGCATCAAGAACCCTTCGGCCCTTGCACCCGCTAATAGCGTTTTTTCCCGTTCAGGGCCTTCCAGGTTTGAAAGCTTTTCGAGTTGGGATTGTGCTTTCGATATCGGTGAAGCGATCCCCGCCACAAGCAACACTACCGCCGTGATTAAAGCTCTGATCCCCGACATGAAAAAACTCCTGATCCCTGCCCGCCTCGTCCAGTTTCGAAATTAGGTTCTGACTTACGCCACGCGGTGGTAGCGGTTACAGCCAGTTTTTTTCGATCACAATATACTTTCCCGGAACGGGATGTCTTCTGTAACTCTAAACATCGCCCCCACCCTTGGCATATCGACCTCCCGGTGCATTACATCTATTCATAGTAAGATTCTTTCAAGAGTATGTTTTTTAAGCTCATCCGCCTCTGCCAGCAGGTTCGCAGAGACTTACCCTACGAAATAGTAGAAAAAAACGAAAACGGCGCTTTTGAAAATTGCGGTTATTGGTTGCCGATTGATTCACGAAGGACATTTTTGATTGCAGGGTCAACACGACCTATGCGTTCGAATAGTGGCAGCAAATCTTCCCCGCGCACTAGGTCAGGCTCTTCACTGGTAACCTTTTTGTAATCATCGATAAACCCCTCGTCTTTCATTAATCCGACAAAACCTGCTCGCAACGATTCCACGGCCCCTTTTGGAGCAGTCCTCGGGAGCATAAATCCGCGTTGCATCTGTGTACCTATATCGCTCATCATCAGCAGCGCATCCCATTTCGGACCAGACGGCGCCATTCCAAAGGCGCGGGCATAGATCCTATCCATGGTCTCCAACCCGAACTTTTCCAGGGCAGCATTTCCTGCGGGCTTCCCGTCCTTACCGATAACGGGGTATTGGAATAGGGGGACGCCAACCCCAGTCTGCATAATCTGTGGGATGACCTGTGTCATGTATCCAGGCAATGATGATCCAGTAAGGTTGATTTCGTTCTGAAGCATCGCTTTGTTAATTTGTGCTGTACCCGGAAATCCGGTCACGACCGTATATGGCATATTGAAGATCTCCAACGCCAAACGCAACCGCGTGTCGTGGGAGGACGACCGACTATAGCCAGCTAAAAAGACTGATTTCGCCGTAATTAAGTCTTCCGGCTTCTCAAGCCCCCCGTCAACAATATCCCTCCGCGCATAAACCATGTTCCAACCACGCGCCCCACCGATGATTGCAAAATCACTCATCTTTACTTTCAATGCTGGATCCTCGATCAATGGACCTATGGCGCTGGTTGTGAAATAACCTGCTGTAAGACCGTCCGGTTTTATGTTCACGCCCAAGCCCAGGATATTCATCGCCGTGAATCCTCCAGCGCCCGGCACATTCTGAATAATAATATCTGGCTTCCCAGGAATGTGTTTGGCGAGATGGCGCTGATAGACACGAGCTTCGGTGTCGGCATTGCCGCCGACACCATAATTAATGAGGAGAGTCAGAACTTTGCCCTGATAAAAAGGCGTTTGACCGACGCTTGGGGTTGCAGCAACAACCGTCATCGCCATCAAAGCAAGACTTTTGATTTTCATTCCAACGTCCCCCTATCTATTTTTGACTTGTCACTCCACGAAAGCCTCAAGCAATTCGACGGGATCACCGAATCTACGAGCCGCTTCGATCACCTGCGGATCTCGCAGCGCCATAAGAAAACCATTGTCGATCAGCGTCGTGTTGCCAAGTTTCACGGTCATGTCGAAGACAACACAATCCTGGTGGGTATGTGGTTCTTCCCAAAGGGGCACCATGCGGTTCATGAATTCGCTACGCTTGTCGCTGTCTGTACCAAAATGCAGACACCCCGGGGCATTCGATCCGGCCGGATAGGCCTTAAACCGGGGGTATTTCGGATTGAACCCACAACCCAGTTCATGAAGGTGGGCGTTGACGCCAACCAACATGTCGCGAAGAATTTCGGCTTCGATTGATTTTCCATGAACCTTCACGACGAGATCGTTTTTGTATTCCACACCGATACGTTCGCTGAATGGTTTTTTGAAGCCTACCGCCCACTGCGGAAAGACGACGCCTTCCATATCAGAATGTGCGCCCGGTTCCCGCTTGAAACATGTGCGGTCATAAATATTGGGGCCATGGGTCGCCATGTAATGGACATAGCATCCTGGCTCATCGGCAGTATCCTTGCCGCGCCACCGATTACCTTGATGGAGGTTTTTCACCATGTCAGGCGTAAATTTTATGGAGAGATCAGTACCTCGCGGATCAGAAAACGACATTGTGAAATTTTCGGTCTTCGGATACATGCGCGCTGTTGCCCGGATGATCTCGCCAACCAGATCGACAGGAAACCGTGCCTGAGGCGTATTCAACAAATCCAGATTTCGAAAGTATGTAATTTTTACCCAGCGTTGTCCTTTGTCTTTTCGTAGCTTGTTAAAAAGTGGAGCATTTACCGAACAGAACCAGGACGAGACAACGAGGTCCGCTTTTTCCACCATGGCCCGGCATTCCTCGGGGCAATCCATGATTTGTGTGGTTGGCGCCATATATTCTCGTGGAAAGACACCTCGCGCATTCGCAACGCCTGTGATTGCATCGACCACGCGACGGTCGAGCAGTGGATCTGTGAGAAAGAGCATCTCTTCGCCTGGCTGAACTGCGAAGACCTTGATCATGTTTTCGATGGCTTGAAAATAATTGCGGGTCTGTGTCGATGGCGAAACCCAATCGGAGGGAAGCGCCGCTGCATAGGGTGATGCGATGATGTCCTCATAGCTTGGAGGAATGAAAGCCATAAAATTCTCCTCGTTCTTTGCGCAGGTCACGCTTGGTGGTTATAAACTTACCAGCCTTTGCTGGCGTCGGAAGGTTTGGGTGTGACCGGATGCTCGGCGCCTCAAAGTCTCATGGTCCGATCTATCAGTATTAGCGAACAATACGCAATTTTGAAACTGTCGAAGCAACCGCCCGGCGGTATGTTCCGAAGTGTCACACTCTGATGCTGATTCGAACGCTCCAGCCTCGCTGAGCGGCACAACAAACGGCATATGAGTTTGGATACGCGGGAAGCATGCAAATATCAGTTGCATAAAGCCGGAACGGCGTTGGGGTCCACCCGAGGTCAATCTCCTCGTTGCGAAAAACTGAACCCTCGCGCTCGAGAATGAAACCTGCCTGTCATAGGGAGGCGTCGTAGGCGGAGACGAAACTTGCCCTTCGATGGCGGCGAAATCCTCATGAAGCCAGAGTTCATGGGACCCGAACTTCAAACCTCGTTGGAATTCAGGCGCATGTTCCTCAATATCGACGTGATTCGGAACTCCCGGCGTAAGTCGGGGCGACTTGACCATACCGAGACGCATGCATTTCTTCCTCTAGAGTGTTTCCCCGCCGTGCTTCTGATCAGTTTACCTCACCGGGTATGGTGCGCAAGTACCCTAAGGAACCGCTTGCCATTGAGCCTTTGGCGGGGCAAATTGGGGCCCATAAGCAATGTGGGGCAGACGGGGCGGGGTACACCGCCTTGTGTCCTGATGCACTCTGGGAGGATGCCATGGCTATGTTCGGCGACCAAAAGACCCCTAGACGCAGCGTGCTGAAAGGGCTTGCTGCGGCCGCGTTTCCCATGCCCGCGATAGCCCAGGCGCCCGTTGAGCTTCGAGTGGGCATAGCCAATGCTTCCAGCGATATCGGCTTTTTTCTTGGCATGAAGAAGGGCTGGTATCGTGAGGAAGGGATCAGCCTTAGCACTACGCCTTTTCGATCGGCGGCAGACATGGTGGCCCCAATGGCATCTGGCCAGCTTGATGTCGGCGGTGGCTCAGTCTCGGCTGGATTCTATAATGCCTATGAGCGCGGCATCAAACTCCGCGTCGTCGCCGACAAAGCATCCTCCCAACCTGGCTATGGCGTTAATAAATGCCTCATCGCAAAAAAGCATATCGAAAGTGGGCGTTTCAAACAGTTATCTGACATGAAAGGGATGAAGGTAGCGACCAATGCGCCCGGCAACAGCGGTTGGGGCAGCCTTTGGGGTTATCTCCGCGCTGCGGGTCTAGGATACGATGACATTGACACGCTCGATCTTGGCTATCCTGAGCATGTGCTCGCTTTACAGAATGGCGCCGTTGACGCCGGTGTGACTACAGAACCTTCGGCGACCCTCGCCATCATGAAGGGATACGCCGTAGTGGCGACGACAGACGACGTTACCCGCCCTCGCCATGCGATCGCCCAATTGCTTTATTCCGAGAAGATGGCGGGGAATTCCGATCTTGGAAAACGCTTTATGAAAGCGTATATAAGGTCTATTCGATACTACTACGGCGCATTCAAGGATGGAAAACTTTCAGGCGAAAACGCAGAAGAAATCATTGCGGTCCTTACGGAATCGACAGCCATAAAGGATCCTGAGGTTTACCGGACAATTACGCCGAATGGAATTGATCCCGATGGGAAAATCGACATCCCCTCCCTGAAGGAAGATCAGCAAGTATATCGCGACAAGGGATGGCTCCAGAGCAAGACCTCCGTGGAGGAGGTACTTGACATGTCATTCCTTGAAGCGGCGCTGAGGGAGCTTGGACCTTTCAAGAAGACATGAAATGCAGTTGATTGCTGACGATTTTGGCAATCAAAATACAGTTTTCAATCGACTATCAAAGGACCAAAAACGACGAAGGGCACTTCAAGCAAACCCGGTCCTGGTAAACCCGATCGGTTGACGCTCCCGACCCTCGTGCAAACTGCGGGCTAGGCTAGACCTTTCCCCCTCACAAGGCGCGCAAAACAATGCGCTCCAAGCTATTGTGACCCCTCGATTCCGGCCTTGCGAACAACGTCGCTCCAGCGCGAGATTTCCGATTTCATAAAGGCCTGAAGTTCCTCAACAGACCCAGCCTCTAATGGCAACATACCCGACTTGCTTACCTGCTCTTTCATCTCCGGTAGTTCCAGGACTGCGCGAAGATCCGCGTTCAACTTCGCAACGACGTCCCGCGGCGTACCGGAAGGCGCGGCATACATCTGCCACGAGGCTACATCGAAGCCCGGAAGGGTGTCATTGACGGATTTGGCATCCGGCAGCGCGTCAAGCCTCTTCGCCATGGAACTACCAAGCACGCGAACGCCGCCAGCCTGCATCTGGCCCAGGCCTGGTCCGAGATCGACAAACATTACAGGAACATGACCCGCAACAACATCACTCAAAGCGGGCGCGCTGCCGCGATACGGGACTGGCGTCATGTTGATGCCGGTCATACTTTTCAGCAGTTCCATATAAAGGTGATGGGGCACACCGAATCCTGCGGTAGCATAACTCAACGGTTGGGGCTGCGCTTTTGCATATGCAATAAACTCAATCAGGTTATTCGCCGGAACGCTTGGATTGACCACAAGAACGAACGGGGTAGCGGCCGCCATGGCGAGCGGTACAAAGTCTTTGACCGGATCATATGGCAATGTCTTAAAGAGAGTCACATTGACCGCAAACTGTGGGCTACCAGCCAAGAGCAGAGTATACCCATCTGGAGAAGCCCGGGCGACCGCAGCAGCCCCAATGTTACCCCCTGCCCCAGGCTTGTTTTCAACCACGACCGGGACACCCCATTTCGGTTCAAGCCGTTGTACGGCCATGCGAGCAAGTATGTCCCCTCCACCACCCGCTGCAAATGGAACAACTATGGTGACGGCGCGTTTCGGAAAATCCTGCGCCACCGCGCTCCGGGAAAGCAGGGCAACCAAAGTAGCCGAAACAAGACACCTCAACAGGCGTTTCATGATTTCCTCCCTGGCATCTGAACTCAATGCGGGCATCGCATGGTTGCTACGCCAACTATCGAAACACAAAGAGACACTGTCAATTGAAAATCATGACGAACCCAGATTTTGGAATTCGGCAGATTACAGCATATCGCGGTAACTTCATGGCAAAAGATCACAGAAGCAAGAACCCAATTTGAACGAAGGTTTAACTTAGCCTTCGATCGCCAGCGCCGATTGATGAGCAACAATGGCCCCATCAACGTCGACGGGTCTCCCACACCCTCAAAACATGATACTTTCCAAGATATAAAATTGAGTGTTACTTTGACGCAACAACGCGCGATAGCGCCTGTCTTACACGCTCAGCGACCGCAGGGGGCGTGGCCGCGATACGCTTCGTATGCGTCTCCAATTCGACGCCAGAGACAAATTCTGTTTCCCATGCAGCCAACTTCGCTTCAGTAAGGAATTCAGGATCCTGGAGAGAATCATCAAATGCTCGCCGCTAGGCATCGAGGCGCTCAACTGGCACATCAGGGGGTGCTAAAAATGGTCGTCCATATTCTTGCCGGGCATACGGATGCCAGTTCTTATCAGGCAGGACCGCCTAATGCTTGTACACGGGCGTCCAGAGGCCGAAAATTCTTCGACCACCTTGGTCCTCCGACGGTGATTACACGAAGTCAGTTGTGGATGACCCTTCCGGGAGCCGGACAAGAGGTCACTTGAATACCTCACGATACCCCTCCCCATTACTCTCCGCAAGATTTGAGCTACCGATCAAAAAAGATCGGACAAGACACACGACACCAAAAGCCGGATTATCATCCGCTCACGACATGAATTAAGCCTCTCCGTTGCGTCTGGGTCCACTATGGAATAGCGTCCCCGTCGTGTTTTCGACCGAAGGCTTTACTGAATGAAAGAGGATCCCGCAGCGCACTCAAGCTCTAGTTATCGCCCAGATATTGACGGGTTAAGGGCTATGTCTGTATTGGCTGTTGTAGCATTTCACGCTTTCCCGGAGTGGTGCAAGGGTGGTTTCATAGGGGTCGATGTTTTCTTTGTTATTTCGGGTTATCTTATTTCAACGATCATTTTGCGTAATTTAGGTAGCGGAGATTTTAGCTTTACAGAGTTTTACATGCGCCGCGTTAGGCGTATATTTCCTGCCCTTGCCTTGGTCTTGGCCGCATCGTTCGCTTTTGGCTGGTTCGTTCTCTCTGGACCTGAGTACAAGCAGTTGGGCAAGCATATTGCTGCCGCCGCAGGTTTTTCGTCAAATATAGTCTTATGGAATGAGGCCGGTTACTTCGATAATTCAGGGGAAGTAAAGCCTTTGCTGCATTTATGGAGCCTTGGCATCGAAGAGCAATTTTATATATTATGGCCAGCATTGCTTTGGACGGCATGGAAACGCAACATAAGTAGTCTGGCAATTATATTGCCGATGACTGCGATTTCGTTTTTCATGAACGTATATGGGGTAAAACAGGACAGCACCGCTACATTTTATTCCCCACACACACGTTTTTGGGAGTTATCGTGCGGCGCCTTGCTGGCTTGGGCATTGCTCTCCGAAAAAGCTTCCTTGATTAATCTGAAGTTCAAGCTTGAAAATTTTTTAGGAAATTTTCTTTCCTCCGGCAAAAATACTAAGGGCTTCGGCTACCTGCGTCATGTGTCTTCGCTCCTAGGCGTTGCTCTCTTGATATTTGGTTTTTTGAAAATAGATAAAGATTTTTACTTTCCGGGTGTGTGGGCCCTGTTTCCTGTCACTGGGGCCATGTTGATTATTGGATCTGGTTCAAGAGCATTTGTAAATCGGTCGATATTGTCAAACAGGCTTGCAGTATGGCTTGGATTGATTAGCTATCCACTGTATTTGTGGCATTGGCCAATCCTCTCTTTTGCGAGAATAATTAAGGGTGAACCCCCAGATGCAAATGTCCGCTTTGCATTAGTTTTGGTTGCGGTCGCGCTATCTGTGGTGACTTATCTGCTCGTTGAGCGACCCATCCGATCCGGGAGATGCAATCAGTTTATAACTCCGGGTCTTGTAGCTTTGATGTGCGCTATCGGTTACATGGGATATAATTCGTATGTTAGAAATGGTCTCCTCTTCAGATTTCCTAAAATTGTTCAAGAGGTTTCACGCTACCATTTTGATTGGCAAACTGTCTACAGAGCACGAGGTTGCTTCCTTATGAACGAGCAATCATATCAGGATTTCAAAAATTGCGACGGGCTTCAGAAAAGTGAGCAGGAGACAATAGCTATTTGGGGCGACTCTTATGCCGCCCATTTGTTTCCAGGCTACAAACTGAAGTATGGAAACGCCTACCATATTGCACAATTGACCGCTTCTAATTGCCCACCAGTATTAGGTATCAATACAAAATACCGCCCAACAAATTGCGATGATTTTAACGACAACATCCTGAAGCAGATCAAGGAAAAAATGCCGAGCAGGGTCATCTTGTCAGCATTTTGGGGGGATTATGATGACTTGACCAACTTGGAGTTAACATTAACCGAGCTGAAGCGAATTGGTATCAAGCACATCGACCTTATCGGTCCCGTCCCATTTTGGAACGACGGTCTGCCAAAGCAACTTTCACTTTATGCGCAAAGAAACTTTCCTCATGTAATCCCCGCGCGCATGAAACTAGGTCTGAATGGCAAGTATTTCATTCAACAAGAAAAAATGTTGCGTGAAAGAGCTGAATTCTTTGGAGTCAACTATATTTCGCCATTGAACATTTTATGTGATGAAAATGGCTGCCTTACAATGCTCGACGGATCGATTGATTCTCTAATCTCTTGGGATTATGGGCATTTAACAACAAAGGGGTCCGAATATCTTGTGTCAAAATTTCCTGATTTTTAAATCAATGTATTCGTTGTAATATTGATATACTGGTCATTTGTGGTCCGGCTACGATTAGGTCGTAAACTCATAAATGCGCCGAGGTGGATTCCCAAAATCAGCTGGTCGTGATTCAAACTCCCAAACAGGAGTTTTCACATGGCTCGTTACGAACTGAGCGATTTCGAATGGAGTGTGGTCCTTCCGCTTCTTCCCAACAAGACGCGCGGCAAGCCTCGCGTCGTTGATCTGCGTGTGGTCAACGGCATCCTCTGGGTTTTGCGCGCGGGAGTTTCCTGGGCGGATCCCCCCGAGCGCTACGGCCCGCCGACCACGATCTACAATCGCTTCAACCGATAGCGAAAGGCAGGGGTCGAGGATCGCCTCATGGACGCGATTATTCGAGCACATGAGTGCAAAGTCCGAATGATCGACAGCTCCATCGTTCGCGTTCACCCACAGGGCGCGACGAAAAAACGGGGGATCGATATCGTTGTTTGGGCCGCTCCCGAGACGGCCTCACGACCAAAATCCATGCGGTCGTCGACAAGCAAGGTCGGCCAATCAAGCTGAAGCTGACCGCGGGCTAGGATGCCGACATCACCAGCGCGTGCGAGAGGATAGCCGATTTGCCCGAGGACGCTTTGCTTCTGGCAGACAAGGGTTACGACTCCAACGCGCTGCGCGAGTTGGTCGCGACCCGAAACGCCTGGGCGAATATTCCGCCCAAATCCAATCGCAAAGACCCAATTTGCTTCAGCAAACACCTGTACCCGGCGCGCAACTGGGTCGATCGGTTCTTCAACAAGATCAAGCACTATAGAGTCATCGCCACGCGCTGTGACAAAACCACCGAGAGTTTCCTCGCCGCGCTGAAGCTCGTAGCTGTTCGCATATGGCTACGCGATAATGATTCTTCGTCCTAGGGAACAAAGATCGTCCCACAATCCGCCCCGGCTATGGGAGACGTGAAAAAGTGGCAGGTTCAATGTCGCGACACAATGACTTGCGCCCATAAATAAAGTGGGACATAATTCGACAAAATAATGCTCTTGGCGTTCAGCCCGGATGGGGGAAAATGGGGAAACAGAGTTTTCTGCAAGTTGGCGACGCCACTATAGAAGTCTTTCGAATAGGCGCCGGCCCTCCGTTATTGCTCCTCGAAAGCGAGGAACAACGGGAACGCGACTCTTCCCTCGTTAGAGAACTTTCGCAGTACTATGAAGTCATAATTCCATCGCCCCCGGGGTTTGGACACTCCAACCGGCCAGACTACATCACTTCGATCGACGATGTAGCCTATGTCTATAATACCATGCTTGAGCAATTGGATCTCCATCAAGTCGCGGTCTTAGGCTTTTCGCTTGGCGGATGGATTGCGGTTGAGATGGCCAGCAAGACTGATCATCGCTTGGCGCGGCTACTGCTTGTTTGCCCATATGGCGTCAAGCATGGAAGCCGAACGGACCGTGATATCGCTGACATCTGGATCCTCCACCCGGATAAGATTCTGTCCCTCCAATGGTATGATCCCGCCAAGGGAAAACGTGACTTCAGCAATTGGTCCGACGATGATTTACGTTTAGTTGCGCGCAACAAGGAAACCTTTGCGCGATTCTGCTGGCAACCATATATGCATAACCCAAAATTACGGCATCGCCTTGGCTCCATCCGAGTGCCGGTTCACATGATCTGGGGGTCCAATGACGGCATAACCCCACCAGAATATGGATTGAAATATGCCATGTTATTCAGCAACAACAGTTTCGAGACGATCGACGAAGCCGGGCACATGCCCCACATTGAACAGCCAACGCTTTTTGCAGAGGCCGTTCGCCGAATTCTGCTCTGATTGAAAGCAAGCCAGATAGTGAGGGGAACATGGACGCTTACTATTTCACAGAGATGCCCTATCCGCATTTGCCGCCCTTGGACCAGATCACCTCCATGCGCGTTAACTTGCCGAATCGCTTATTCGATCCGGCGATCGGGCGCGACCTCTATAACCGATATCTTGACGAGTATATGCTAGCGGATGAAGTTGGCCTGGAGATCATGGTCAATGAACATCATTCGTCGGCGGTTTGCATTGACACGGCTGGGCCTCTGTCGCTCGCCATTCTGGCGAGACAGACAAAACGCGCGCGCTTGCTTATTCTTGGCAACCCTGTCGCTAACCGGGACGATCCCGTACGTATCGCCGAGGAAATGGCGATGATCGATTGTATTTCGAGTGGTCGACTTGAATGTGGGATGGTGCGCGGTGTTACCCACGAAGTCTTCGCCGCCAATACAAATCCGACGATGACGAACGAACGGCTCTGGGAGGGTATCGATCTCCTGAAGATGGCCTGGACCGAACATGACGGCCCATTTAACTTCGAAGGAAAATTCTGGCATCGACGCGCGGTGAACATCTGGCCACGCCCCTTTCAACAGCCACACCCGCGTATCTGGGTCACTGGGGCCGCCGATCTTGATAACGTCAAGGAGGTGGCCAGGCGCGGGCATGTGTTTGCAACATTCTTGTTGCCACACGAGAAAGCTCGTAAGTTGTTTGATATCTATCGCGCCAATTATGTGTGCAACGGAGTTCCCGGTGGCCTGGCCTTCATGCCACTGGTTTATGTCGCCCATTCGGAAGCAGAAGCGGTCGCGGGAGCCAGTGAGCTAACATGGTACCTGCGGAGCAAGGCTGAACCGCAGTTTCGCAACCCGCCAGGTTATGTAGGCATTGAGCAAAACATGAATGCTTTGCGAGGCACCTATTCCAGCCGTGGCGGGGCAATGAAATCGCAAGGGTTGGAATTTCTTCGCGAAGCGGGTGTTGTGATTTGCGGGACACCTGATGCCGTGGCTGCCCAGATCAAGAAACAGTATGAGCGTTTGGGCGGCTTCGATCATTTTTTGATGATGATGCAAGCGGGGTTTCTGGATCACAAAAGAACCAGCGAAAGCATCAAGCTTTTCGCGAGTGAAGTCCTGCCTCAAATTCGCGACCTTCCGCCTTCGATGTATCTCCCTAACCTGCAGGATGCCGCCCAATGAAACGAGACTTTTAATTCAACCAACCCATGGCGCTGTTTGATCGTTCCAGGGCCCGATCCGGCGCTCGGCGAAACGCAACCCTTGGTCCGTGATGACACACAAATCGTCGCATGTGCCCATTGACCTCACGCGTGCAACGCGAGGTTCAGCCTTCATATCGACCACATGCCAGAAGGAGAAGACACGAAAGCGGTCTCCTTCGCGACTTACCCTTATGGTCTGGAAGTAATGCTGACGACCCCGATTCCCGGGCGCAGTCGAATTCTTCTGCGCGTAATCGCGAATAGCGGCGTAGCCATTGATGGTTTCGCCCTTGGACGTATAAAGGACGCCGTCGGGGGCAAAAGTATCAGCGTAGCCTTTCGCATCACCGGTGTCCGTTGCGTAAACATAGGACATCAACAGGTCATGAATTGCGAAGCGATCCTCAGGATTGACAGCAATGCCCATCAAAACAACTCCTTGAATAAGGCCATCCATTTAGGCATTTGCTCGAATGCCTCACGTGGAGTGAGCACGATGTAGGGATTAGCGCTTGGCGCAAACTCGGCGTCAATTGGCGCCACTTTTGGATGGATGGGTGAATATAGGGAGTCTCGAAAGACAATTTGTCCCTCTTCCGAAATCATATATTCCATGAAGAGTTTGGCAGCATTTATATGGGGCGCTCCCGAGGTGACGCCACTCGTCGATATCACCGAAGCCATTCCCGGCCGCATGGGGATCCATTTTACGGGGGCGCCTTTGCTGGAACTTGAGGCTGCATGTTCAGGAAAGATTTGCAGCGCCATCGCATATTCCCCGGCGATCGCCATATCAATGACCTGTCGTGCGGACCCGCCCGTGGTGGCGATTCTCTGACCCGCCAGTTTCTTCAGATAGGGTATCCCTTTTTCATCTCCCATCTGTTTCATCACGAGGCCAATGAAACCAGCGCCAGCGGAGGTGGAGACAGCGCCGCTCCACACCATCTTTCCAGAAAGCGAAGGCGAAAGCAGATCTTCCCAGGTCTTGGGCTCGGTTCCCGGCTTGATCAAATCCGTATTATAAGCTGCGGTCATGAGCGTAAAATTAGTGCCCATCCAGTAGCCTTCGGGATCTACAAAATCGGGCGAAATGTCTTTGACGTTATCAGGCAGCCAACGCAGGGCGAGACCTTCTTTCTTGAGGGCTTCAGATGTTGTCTGCCCGCCATAGATATCAGCAAACGTTTTGCCACCACGGGCTTCGTTCAAAATGCGCAGGGCGATTTCCGCCGAATTTGCACGAACCGGTTTTACCTCAATCCCGTATTTTTTCTTGAACGCCTCCTGAAGACGCAAGACAAGTGGGTCGATGATCTGAGACGTATACCAGACGACCTGCCCTTCTTTTTTTGCCGCTTCAATAAGGGCGGCATCTGCCGCATAGGTGCGCGGAGCGCCGAGCATCAATGCGAGCCCAATCAATGCTATCCGAAATGGTAAGAGACGTGGCATTGACGTTTTCCCTTTCCAAGATATTGAGAGGGCGGCCGGAGGATGACGCGCTCCCCACTCATGAATCCACTATGTCGCTCTTTGGCTAGCGCTTTGCAGTCTGTCGCCTGTTCGTGGCCGTGAATGCGGAAATGTCGATGAAAGGCGCCTGAGGGAGTGCGTCCATCTCCACGCTGAACCTGTGCTCTTTCGAGCATACCGATCGTCGAAGGCCTCACAGAGGGCGACCTCGCTGATGTCCACATAGTCGTCCATGTTCCCAGCCCTTGTGCCCCGATGCGTTGGCCGCCGAGACGATTACTTTTTTTTGATATTATTGCGCAGAGCTGCAATTTCTGTCAAATTTTCTTCAATGAGTGAATGAGAAAAATACGAGGAAGCCACGTCCCGACGGAAAATTTGGCCTTGGCAAATTGCGCGGGCCCTTGTCTGCTCGATGTAGGCCGATCTTACAACGCTCCCCCAGACAGCCGGGGATTTTAGCGCGACAAGACGATCGCAATTCTCGTTGGGCTTGCGTACCGCATGATCTTCAATGTTGAACGATTCAACATTTCAGGAGGACGCGCGGCGGCAAGACACTCCGATAAGTCTGCGACATGAGACGAACTCGCAGCTTTGATAAAGGTCGCTTTCCGGGCGACCCGGAAAGCAATCGAAGTCGCCCGAGAGTATCAACATTGAACCTGACGGTTTTTCAGTAAACGCATTTCTGGCATCGGGTAAGCGCTTCAGTCACCTATATTTTCAACCTGTCATCTTTACTTTGGCAAGCGGAAGAAGAACTGGAAGCAAGCGAATACCCCGTCGCCTACTCCATCCGTACATTCTTGGAGAAATCGTAATCGCGGCTGAATGCGCAATCAAATGACCATTCCACGACATCATTACGATAATCGGGGCTGAGCACGCGCGTCAGGAAGCGTTGCTGCGCCTCCCAGCCGGCTTCCGCCTGTTCTTTCCGGTAGCGGCCAGGCATGGTGTCGTTTAGCCACCCATGCGGCGCCCCTTTGTAGACGTGGATATCGTAGCTCTTGCGGTGCTTTTCGAGAACATTGCGGAAATGCTGGACATCCTCCACCGAAATTATGTGATCTTCTGATCCGAACGAGCCGAACACAGGACATGAAATCCTCGCCACGGCGTCTTCCAGCATGACCGGTTGACGAGGATTTGTAAGCCACTCTCGCTTTGACGCCGCCCCATACCAAACAACCGCCGCTGCTATTGGCACTTCGGCTGCAAAGATCAGTGGATGCCGACCTGTCTGGCAATAGCCGCCCACTGCGAGGCGCGTCATATCGGCAGATTCATCGGCTGCGATCGTCGCGTGCGCGGCCTTGAGCAAGTCAACGGACTCCGGATCCGTCATATCATAGCGCGAATCGCCAGCGTTCAGGCTCGCCTTATCCGGATGACGATAGAAGAAGTCAGGCGCCAAAACGAAGAATCCATCACCTGCGCAGCGTCGCGCCAGATCACGGGTATGCTCCACAAGGCCATAACGCTCGTGCATGAAAATATAGACGGGATGCGGGCCGGCCGAGGTCGGCCTTGCGAGAAACGCAGGCATGCCGTTGGCACAAGTGATTTCGCTCGTCGTGATTTGCACACTCATCTCATTCTCCCGATCAACGCTGCATCAGCGCGACAGTCTGGTCGACGGTCATCACCCTACCCATGCGAGGAAAAACGCGCTCCATAAAGAACTCGTTGTTGTTGCCGCGCGCCGAATAGCAGCAGTCCTTCACCACCACGATGCCGTAATCCAGGTCCCGAGCGGCGAATACTGTGCTGGCGATACCGACATCCGTCGAACCCCCACAGATGATGATCGTATCAACGCCACGGCAGCGTAATTGCAGATCGAGATCCGTCTGGTGGAACGAATTCCAGCGATGCTTCGGCACCACATAATCACCTGGGATCGGCGCTACTTCCGGAGCGATCTCCGCTTCCTTGCCACCGCGATGAAACCGCGGAACGATTGGCTTGTCGACGCTACCGCCAAGACCCAGATCCATGTCGGTGTCTGTGAGGCGCGCCACGACATCCGAACCATCTTCGGCATGCGCGCCCGATGGGTAGAACGTATTCATGCCCACATTGCGCGCCCCGGATATCAGTCGTTGCATGTTGGGTAGAATATTGCGCTCGGCAAGGAACTGTACTTTCTTCGGATCCGCCGGATGAAGATAGCCGTTGAGCGCATCGAACATGATAAGCGCCGTAGAACGGGCGGGAAGGAATTTGTTAAGCCTCGAAATGCGCGCCATGTCTACGTCCCCCTAGCGAAACCGGTGTATTGACATACCCGTTCCGCTTTTCTTGTACAATCGCCCCGTATTGTCCATGATCGCACCTGCAGGAGGCTTTGATGCGCAGACTTGACAAATTGGAAGGGGCAGTGGCGCTCATTACGGGCGGTGGGGGTGAGATCGGCGGCTCCATAGCGCGGCGCTTCGCCAGCGAAGGAGCGAGGATCGTCCTCGCTGACATCCGCAAGGACGCCTGCGACGCTATCGCGACGGAGATCCTCTCAAATGGCGGCGAAGCCTTGTCGCTTGAGGCGGATTCCTCAAACCCAGCTCAGGCGCGGCACATCGTCGAGGAAACAATCAAACGCTTCGGCAAACTGACCACCTATGTCAACACGCCGGCATCAGCGACGCCCGATTCGCTCATCGAGGATCTTTCGTTCGAGCTGTGGAACGAAGCGATTGCGGTCAATCTCAGCGGCGCCTTCCTTATGTGCAAGTACGCCATCCCGCACATTCGGGACTCTGGCGGCGGCACGATCATAATGATCGCTTCACAACTAGGTCAGATCGGCGTTCCCATGCGCGCGGCATATTCGACAACAAAGGCAGCGCTGATTCAATTGACCAAATGTCTTGCGGTGGACCACGCGGTCGACAATATCCGCGTCAATTCCATTTCCCCTGGCTCTATAGACACCCGCCGCACGCTTCGGCGTTACGGCACACGCGATATAGCCAACAAGGCGCGGGGCCCCTGGCATTTGCTTGGCCGCACTGGCAGGGCCGACGAAATAGCCTCCGGCGCCCTATTTCTGGCCAGTGACGAATCTTCTTTCATGACCGGCGCTGACCTCCTCCTCGATGGCGGGTATCTCGCGTTCAAGGGCTTCCAGAGGCCGGAAGCACCCGAGGGCCCGACATGAAGGAGAGACGAACTCAAAAGACCGTCTCAAAGCAGCCCTCGCCGGCTTGATAATATTCTTCCCCATGTAGTTCGCCGCTGAAGTCTCCAAATACGGCCTCGACCACACACCACAATGGCCAACCCGTTGATACCGGGTGCGTCGATGATTTTAGAACAGATCTGCTGACACCACCCTACGCTGCAAGCTTTCAGGTCCCAGCAACAGCTGCCAGCCTGAATTGATGTCCCCTGCAAAAATCTTCAGGCAACAAGAAAGGTCAACACCATAAATCCAAATCCGCCGTAGCGCTTGGACAATGCCTGACCTTGATCCCCAACCCAGACGGTTCAAATGCCCCGCTCTTATTTCATCCGCTCCCAGATCAGTTCATTTTTATTGCCGACGGGATAAAGGATCACCCGATCGGGTCCATCAAAAACATAGGCCCGCTGAATATCCGCATTCTTTTCCCAACCCGGGTTTACATTTCCCTTGCGATGATGGGTCACAATCTTTGCCTGCGCATCAACAGTGTATGTTCCGAAATAAGCCGTGTATCCAAATAAGGCAGCTTTCGCTTCCTCGCCGCTTGGCGTTGCGCCAACCATGCCGATCGGTGGGCGATCCGGTTGGATCTGGGCCGCCATCCAGCCGTTCTCATCATAAGTGATGATGCCAGTTGGCTTTTCCCCACGCTCGGGCCTGACCTTCCCATCAGACGTTGTTGCCACAAGCCGCCAAGAACCGATAAATTTTCTTGCGTCTGGATTCATTGTTGGTGACTGAGCAAAAGCAGACCCAATAAGTCCAAGGCCCATCAGCACCGACCACGATATCAGAGCCATCTTTGTCAGAATTCGCATCCCGCCCCCCTTTGATTTTAACCCCTAGCCTAACATTGCTTCCGAATCACTTGGCTGACAAGCGTGGATCAACAGAGGCCCACAGCTGCGCTTTATCCAATGCACAGCTCCAACCATCAGTCCAGATCCGCCCCTCGCAAGGCCTTGCACCCTAAATTCGCACCAAGTTTTTGAATCAAAGAGAGCTGGAATGTTCCAAGCTTGGCAGTCTTCCCCGTGCGGTTCGATTTCAATGAAAAATTCAACATTCCGCAAGCAGCAGATCACCTTTATCCAAAGCAGTGGTACGAGGGCGTCGCCGTGGTGAAGATCAACCCGAAGCTGCCAAGCCATCCGGCATCTGTATGGCGATTGTCATGGGACACTCATGCCCCACTGCAAGCGTTTAACAAACAGCGCGAACCAGAAAAATTGTAGCGAAGGCCCGAACTATCTCGACAATTAGCTTAGAGAAAAATTTGGGTGGGGAAACCACATGCAGAGGCGACGGCTTGGCAAGACTGGCCTGCAGGTCTCTGTCGTAGGCCTTGGCTGCAACAATTTCGGTGATCGTTGCGACTTCGAAGCGACAAAGCGGGTTGTTGTCTCGGCCCTCGAGGGCGGAATCACCTTCTTTGACACCGCCGACACCTATGGCAAGCGCGGCGGATCGGAAACATTCCTTGGCGATATGCTGGGCCGTCGGCGCAAGGGGGTCGTGCTCGCAACCAAGTTCTCCCTGCCCACGGTGGACAACATCTATTCGCGCGGCGGTTCTCGGCGCTATATTTTGCAAGCGGTCGAAGCAAGCCTGAAACGATTGAAAAACGACTGGATCGATCTTTACCAAATTCATTTCCCGGATCTGGTCACACCCATCGAGGAGACCTTGCGCGCCTTGGACGACCTCGTCAAACATGGCAAGGTTCGCTATGTCGGCTGCGGAAATTTCACAGCCTGGGAGACCCTGGAGGACGAACATTGCGGCAGCCTCAAGCGCCAAGACCGCGACCCCAACAGACAGGGCCTGACTGGCGCCGCCGCTGTCGACGCCGGTTGAAAAGCGAGCGTTGATCCCGAGGCGGGCGCCAACTTATTGGTGGTGGCAATAAACATCTTGTGGGCCGCGCCAAAGAAGGACATCGATCTCCGACACCTCGATGCCCGCGTCATCGAAGGCGTTCCGAACCGCCTCCATTCGGAGGTCGAGCGCGCTGACGCCTGGCACCCGCCCCAACCGACTGTCCCCACGCCGACAATGGCGCAACGGTCGCGAATCTGGGAGGATGGATATGTAATCATCATGTGCTCATAGATAGGTTGGCTCGGACCTGCCAAATGTCCCGAAGTCTGCCGCGGCGCCTCCGTCCAAACTTGCTTCCGGTCTGACGGGCGTCAACATAATCCCCATTAATGTGACGATAGCCTTTATTGGTGGACGCTTGCCAAGCGGCGAAGCCGCGCATTGCATCCGGAAAATTAAAAATCAAAGCGGGAGGCGCGAACGCACGGTAGAATTGTCGTTGCTGGATTGTGCATCGCAGCCGGCGCTGCGGCGCTAAGTTCCGAGATCGCGCGGGCGTAAACGGTTGAGGATTTCTTCAAGACACACACCATCACGCTCATCGTGTCCTCCGGCGCTGGCGGATGCTATGACGTCTATTCGCGCCTGCTAGCCAGATTTTTGCCACAGCATATTCCCGGGAAGCCGCGCATCGTCGTGCAGAACATGGCCGGCGCCGACGGGCTTACCGCCATCAACTATATAAACAACGTTGCGCCGCGGGACGGCTCGGTCATCGCCGATACCTATAGCACCATGCCTTTTTACATGTTGCTCGATGGGCGAAACGCAAAGCTTGATCCAACGCGGCTCAACTGGCTGGGCAACATAAGCAAGGCCCTCAAGGTTTGTATCGCCTGGGGCACGGGTTCCTTCAAGACCATCGATGACGCCATGGCGCGCAACATGCGCGTCGCCGGCACCGGAGCGCTTGGTTGGCGCTCAGTGCTGCCGCGCCTCTACAACCTTGTTGCTGGCACTTAATTCGAGGTCGTCACCGGATACGCCACGAACGCCGACTACATGGCCCTCGAGCGAGGAGAGGTCGATGGAAGCTGCACCACCTATGACACCATCCTCGCGAGCAAAAACGACTGGATAACACGCAAGCATGTCACCTTTCTCGCCCAATTCGGCGACAAAGCGACGCCATCTCTGGATCGCGCCGATGGAGGCGGGACCTATGTAGACCTTGATCCGCAAAGCCTATGCGGCTCCGCCTGACATCATGGAACGCGCCCGATCGTTGCTCGAAAAAGCCATACCAAATTAGGCGACCTTATTTGGCCGGAATCAGCTTATACGATTCGCCAAAGTTTGCGACGCACACACGTCAAAATGACGGCCTTGCCGGTCTCACATTCTCATGGCGGCTGCACGAAAACGCGCAGCAAGGCCCACTTGCGGTTGGATCAAATACACATCACTTCCTTCGAGAACATCTCGTCAACGAAGACGCGACGGACATTGGCTCGACGCAGCGCCGTGTTATCGACGACATCGCCTGACTTGATATCCATGCGAAGACTCCGTCAGTCAGGGTGGAGTCCCCCCAGACTGCCGCGCCGCCCTTGGTGAGAGCCGCGTGATAAGTCTGACGTGGTCTAAGCTTTGTTCGACACGCTGAAGCAGGCGCGCAAACGCCGACCCAATAATGACGACAAAAACGCTTTCTCCCTGACCGAAGCTACCGGCGTTGGCAAGACGGTGATGGCCACGGCCGTCATCTTGTTAATCGGCGATCCATCGATTGACGTGCAACCGCCGGGGCGCTTGCAAGACGCGTCGGACACACTGGCTGTCTCAAACATCACGACCATCGAGAAGACGTCCGGCGCAGGGAAGTTCCAACCCGGTAAGGTCGACTTTCTGAACACGCCGAAACTGTCGAAAAGGTTCTTGCTGGTAAGGCGCGACGCTTAAGAGAGCGGTCGGTCAGAAAATCACGGCGGATAGGCGTTGTGGCTCCCACTATGGACCAGGGTCAGATGGAAATTGGCTACGAGCTCGTGAGATCCTGATACCGGACATTGCCGCACGGTCGGTTCCGCAACATGGACCCGCTGCGCGGACAGCGCTAGCGTCCAAGCCCGTCTTGCTCTAACATTCAACTTGGACCGGTCGACGTGGGCCGATCATTGGACGCCAGCAGCAAAGACAAACGTGTGAAATCTTCGCAAGCTGGACAACGCCGGTCATGAAAGTGAGGCAGGCTCTCGCCTTGTGATGGCCATCCGGGACCTTCAGCTTTATATAAGAAATCAGGGAGGATACCAATGAAGAGCATATTCACCGCTGCCGCTTTATTCGCCTGCACGATGGGCGTCGCCCAGGCGCAGGGGGCGAAGAGCGACCTGCTTTCAGTGGATTTGTCACTTGGGGACGTTTCCTTGAACAAGGTCGCTTTCCTCGTCGCAGCGGACAACGGCATTTATGGTAAAAACGGCCTGAAGGTCCGGCAGTTCGTAACCGCCGATGCGGCGAGCCGCATCAAGCGCAGTGGCGTTGACGTGCCCGCAGATTTCATCGGCACAGCGGAAGAGGAGGCCGCAGCTCCGCTCAACATCGGCGGCGGCTCGCCGCTGATCGTGCGCATGACCAGCGATGCGCGATCGGTCAATCGCGTCATTCTGCTCACCTTCGAGGATACCTCGAAGTTTCACATCATCTCGAAGAAGGACGTCAACTCCATCGATGACCTGAAAGGCAGGCGGCTCGGCTACTCGGTTTATGGTGCGGTCAGCCATCTGATGGCGCTGGCGTTGCTCAAGCAAAAGGGTTGGAGCCAGGAAGACGACATCTCCCTTATCAGCGAGGGCATGGCCTATGATGCGCTGAAGAAGGATAAGGTGGACGCCTTCATCGGCAGCGAGATCTATTACGGCATGGCGGAGAAGCAGGGCTTCAAGGACCTCGCGGACATCACCCCGTTGAACATTCCCGTCGCGGGCTCCGGTCTCAATGCCGAGCGGGAGTGGCTGAGGAATAACCGCGAGGCTGCCCGGCGCATGGTGAAGTCCTCGATCGACGCCTATGCCTTCATGAAGAACGACAAGGAAGCAACGCTCAAGGCGATGGAAAAGTGGTACGGCGTCAAAGACCGCGCGCAACAGGAAAATATGTACAAGACCGTCGAGGCGACTCCGTTGAAACCTTATCCATCGGTCAGCGGCATCAAGGCAGTAATGTCGCTCTATACCTATCGCGAACTCAAGAAGGCCAAGCCGGAAGATTTCTATGACGCCAGTTTCATCGCGGAACTCGATAAAACCGGCTATATCGACGGCGTCTACAAGGCCGAAAAAACGCCGCCAAAGTAGAATTCCTATCCGCATCGAAGATCAGTCTTTCGGTGGCCAGCGGGCACAGAAAGCTTTGCTTTCTTAAGGTCTGGCTTTCCCATAATTTGTCGTCGGAAGTCCCGCCGCATTCGTTCAGGGGGGTTGAGGCGGTCGCGCGGAAGCCATGGGTGAACACGTCCTCCTGCTTGAAACCCATGCAGCGCATCGAGGGGTTGAATTTCCGCAGCCGTGATGTCGGCGATGGGCCGCTCCCCGAGCTTCGGCATGGCCAGCGCAAAAAGCCATTCGTTCTTTACCAGCGTCGCGGGGGCGCGCCCGTCCCGTTTCAGCTTGTCCTGGCATTCCTCGGCGAGTGCTTTGAAGGTTTGAGCATTGGTGATTTCCTTGGTCAGCTTTTCCAGTTTCCTCTTCGCCTCCGGATCGACGCCAGAGGGCAAGAAGGCCCTGGCCTGGTCCCGCTTGGCGCGGGCGTCCTTCAAGGCGACCTCCGGATATACCCCCAAAGCCAGCAGCTTCTCCTTGCCATCGAACCGACAGGCGCGGCGCCAGAGCTTGGAGCCGGAGGTCGTAACAGTCAGGTGCATGCGCCCGCCGTCGCCCAAATTGTAGGGGCTTTGACAGGGGCTTGGCGTTGCGGATCTGTGCGTCTGTCAGGGGCGTTGGGGGTATCGCTTTTAGGGTATGGCTTAGGATCCCCCCTTTAGTGCCACCAATTCGCCCGGCTGCAAGCGCATCTTCTCGGACTCAGAGCGACGGATCCGGACGCGAAAACCCTGATAATCCGTTTTTTTACAAAGGTTTACGGACAGTTTCTGACTAGGAAATGGTGCCGGTTGAAGGAATCGAACCCTCGACCTACTGATTACAAATCAGTTGCTCTACCAACTGAGCTAAACCGGCCCGCCCTTAGGCTGCACTGAGCTAGCAGTCTCTGATGAATCGCGCAACTGGGGACCTTTCGAGATTCACGTCAAAGGATCCGGTGTCGCAACGCAACTCCATAGCTCCTGCAGTCGTTCTCTCAGGGACAAACGGGGAAGCTGGATGGAGATCCCATGCTTGACATTGATCGGGGCGCCCCATGCGAGCCCAATAGACAGCCTGCAATGACCCATCCGATAGCAGATGGGTTGTCAGGGGGCGACCCTTGCAGGCTCTGTCCGACGAACGACATCTCCATCTGCGCCGCACATCTGGACGAGGAGCTGGTGGATATCTCGCGGCGGGTATCTCTGGACGCAAAGGCCACGCTCTTCGCAGAGTGCGCGCGAGCTGAATTCGTCTGGAGCATGGTCAGTGGCGCCTGTCTGCTCTCGAAGCTTCTGCCAGATGGCCGCAGGCAGGTTCTTGGCATCGGCGTGCCCGGGGATCTCCTCGGCCTGTCCATGGAGAGCGCCTACAGCTTCACCGCAACGGCTCTCACCCCGGCGACGATCTGCCGGTTCGAGCGGTCACGTTTCCTGGAACTGATGAACCGGGCGCCGCGCCTCTCGCGTCTGTTGTTTATGAAATTCTCAAAAGAGCTCACCCTCGCGCAGGACCACATGCTTCTGCTCGGCCGCCGCAGCGCGGAGGAAAAGGTGGCCGCCTTTTTGCTGACCATGCGCGCCCGCTGGGCGCCCCTCCATGGCCTTTCCGCACGCGTCGATCTGCCCATGACGCGTCAGGATATTGGCGATTACCTCGGCCTGACGCTGGAGACCGTCAGCCGCACCATGACTAAATTGGCGCAAAGAAAAATCATCGCGATCATCCCGGACGGGGTCCGGATTCTGGATGTGGAAAGGCTCGCATCAACTGCCAGCCTTTAGGCCCTGCAACAGGCTTGTCCACTGCAGGGCGCGCCAATCGACTTGAGCGAGCGGTGCTCCCGTGCCAGCATGGCGGTAAAGGGAGACCATCCATGCCTGAACCGCTTCCGCGCGGCGCCAATTTCCGGCGCGCCAAATTTCTCTGGGAAATCGGCCTTGACGTAGCGGGAGATCCCTCTACCCCCTATGGCGGGGATCGGGACATGTGCATCAGCATCGGCAATGGCTCTGGCGAGGCCTGGCGCCCGGCCATGCGCATGGGCACTGGCTCCCCCATTCTGGCGCTTGATGTGGCCCGTGGCGGGCTCGAGATGGCCATGGTGAACCCATCGGGCTTCCTCACCCAGGCGGTGCGGGGCGTAGGCCTGTTCAAGGAACCGTTGCCCCTGCGCCTCATCGCCATGTATCCCAGCTATGATCGCTTCGTCTTCACGGTCCACCCAAAAACCGGCCTCAAATCCTTGAAGGACGTCAAGGATCGGAAATATCCTCTGCATGTCTCCGTCAAGGAGGATGTCACCCATTCAACACGCGTGTTCATCGATCAGGCGCTCGCCTACTATGGATTCAGCCTGGCCGATATCGTGTCCTGGGGCGGCAAGCTCAATCTGACCGGGGCGCCCGCGGATCCACGCCGGGTCTCGGCGCTCAATGCCGGCGAACTGGACGCGATCTTCGATGAAGGCCTGCCCGTCTGGCTTGATATGGCGGTGAAAGGGGGCATGCGCTTCATGGACCTGGAGCCGGACCATTTCGCCTATCTGAACACGTTGGGCTGGCGGCGGGTTTTGCTTCGCCAAGGCGAATGGAGCGCGCCCGAGGACCATTGGTGCATCGACTACAGCGGTTGGCCACTCTATGCGCACGCCGATCTGCCCGAACACCTCGCCTACAAGGCGGCGAGGGCGGCCGTGGCACGCGCGGCGGAGATTGTCTGGGAGCCCGAATATCAGGGAGTTCACGAACTCTTCACGGAGGGCGCTTCAAGCCCGATCGACGTGCCGCTACATCCGGGCGCAGCGCGGTTCTGGCGCGAGCACAACGGGGGCTGATAGCCTCACGCCAAGACGCCGAAGGGCGCGCAGAATGAATGCGCGCCCAATCCGTGGCGTCCGGAGCAATTTCACTCGCAAGCGCCCCAGCCTCGCCTCACTTCTCGCGCCATGCCTTATTGACTTGATCCATCAAGGGCTTGGTCAGATATGACAACGCCGTGCGTTCGCCCGTCTGGATGAAGCTTTCCACGGGCATGCCAGGCAGCAGCTTCAAACCGTGCAGACGCTCCATCTCACTGTCGGAGACGCTCAAGCGCAGGGTGTAATAGGAAGCGCCGGATTTCTGATCTACACTGACGTCTGCGGAAATGCGGCTCACTTCACCAGTCACCTCAGGCGTGGTGCGCTGGCTGAAGGCAGAAAACCGCATCACGGCAGGCTGCCCGACCCGAACCTGATCAATGTCCTGCGGCGCTATCTTCACTTCAGCGGTGAGAGCGTCCGCCTCTGGCACGATCAGCATGATCGGCTCACCTTGGGGCAAGATGATTCCGCCTACCGTATGAGCGGTCAGCTGGTGCACAATCCCGTCCTGGGGTGCGCGTATGTCGATGCGGCGCAATTGATCTTCCGCAGCGATCTTCTTCTCCACATATTCGGAATTACGCGCGCGAATATCGGACAGGCTCTTGCTGACCTCGGAGCGCAGGTCCTGATCAATCTGCAAGATCTGGAGTTCCGTCTCCGTGATCTTGCCGCGCGTCTGGGCAATGTTCGAAACGAGCGCTCCGCGCTCTCCCTCCAGCCGCGCCGCATCGCGCTCCAGAGAGGTGACACGGGTAATCTGGACGAGGTTTTTCTTCCAGAGTTCCCGCACGCCAATAAGTTCCTCGCCAATCAGTTTGATCTCTCGCCTCTTGGCTGAAACCTGATCTTCAAGGCCTAGAATCTGCTCCTGCAACTGGGAGATACGCTCCCTGAGCTGGGCCCCCTGCCCTTGCCGAGCCGAACGACGATTCTCGAAGAAGCGGCGCTCTCCCTCCACCACACGGGCTACTTCGGGATCCGAGAGGCGGGCCAAAAGCTCAGCAGGGAAATTGACAACGTCGGCGCCATCGCGTTCGGCCTCGTTGCGCGCCTGCTGGGCGGCAAGCTCGTCGAGCGCCTTTGTGACAATGGCGAGGCCCGCGCGTGTCTGGGTGTCATCAAGGCGCACCAGAATATCGCCCGCCTTAACCCGGTCGCCATCCTTCACACGCACCTCGCCGACAACGCCGCCGGTGGGGTGCTGGACTTTTTTCACATTGGACTCAACCACCAGCGAACCCGGCGCCACTATAGCGCCAGCGATCTCTGTCGTGCTGGCCCAGCCCCCGAGACCCAGGGTGAGAAAGCCTGTGACAACGACGCCGCCAAGAAGCGATCGGCGCATCCCGGCGCTTGTGTTCGCTAAAGAAGGCTTCATGTTCCTGTCCCCAAGGCTACTGGCGCGAGCGGTTGAGCAACAGGGCGAAGCACTTTTCGCAGCACCTCGTCACGCGGACCAAACGCCTTCGCCTCGCCATTCGCCATCGCCAAAACGAGATCGACCGTCGCAAGGGCGCTGGGCCTATGGGCCATGACGACGGCAATCCCGCCCCGCTCACGCACATTCAAAATCGCCTTGGTGAGGGCCTGTTCGCCATCGACATCAAGACTTGAGTTCGGTTCATCGAGCACCACGAGGAAAGGATCCCCATAGAGTGCACGGGCCAGAGCGATGCGCTGACGCTGACCACCGGACAGAGCAACGCCACCGTCGCCCAGACGTGTGTCATAGCCATCGGGAAGATGCACGATCATGTCATGTACGCCCGCCTGCTGGGCGGCACGGATCACGGCATCCGGATCAGGATTGACCTCGAAGCGCGCAATGTTGCGTGCGATCGTGCCGGGAAACAGCTCCACGTCTTGCGGCAGATACCCGATATGTCGCCCAAGACCCTCCTGCGACCATTGGCCAAGCGCTGCGCCATCGAGTCTCACCGAACCTCGCTGCGGACGCCAAACGCCAATGAGGGCGCGGGCGAGCGAAGACTTGCCTGAAGCGCTCGGCCCGATCACTCCCAAGGCGCTACCCGCCTTGAGTTCAAAAGACATATTGGCCACCACGACACGCGCGACGCCAGGCGGGGTAAGCACGAGACCCTCAACCGACAAGATCTCCCTGGGCTTCGCCAGCGGCAATGGATCAGCCTGCTCAGGAAACGCGGCGAATAGATCGACAAGGCGCTTCCAGCTCTGGCGGGCGGCGCCAAAGGACTTCCATTGTGCGATCACCTGCTCCACAGGCGCCAGCGCGCGGGATGTCATGATGGAGGCCGCGATGATAACGCCGGAACTTGCTTCCCCATGGATCACGAGAAAGGCGCCAAGCCCCAGAATGCCGGACTGGAGAGCCGCCCGCGCCGCCTTGGAATAGGCCGACAGACCTCCAGAGACCCCACTGGCGCGCTCCTGAGCATCAAGATGCTTCTGGTTCGCCTGCTCCCAATCGGCGGCCATTCGGCCACCCATGCCGAGAGCAGCAACCACCTCCGCGTTACGCCGTCCCGTCTCCATCAGGCCGATACGGGCAGCGCCGAATTGGGTGGCTTCCGCAATTGGCTTCTTGGTGAAGACTTCGGCGCAAACCGTCAAAGTCACGAGCATGATGGCGCCGCCGATAGCCGCTATGCCAATCCAGGGATGGAAAAGGAAGCAGATAGCGAGATAAAATGGCATCCAGGGAAGATCGAAAAAACCGAGTGGCCCACCCCCAGCCAAAAAGCTGCGCACTTGATCAAGATCGCGAACGGGTTGCTGACCAAGGGACGCACCCCTGCCGGTCATCGGCAACTGCATGACAAGCTGGAAAATCCGAGGGCTCAACCGTTCATCAAGCGACCGCGCCATGTAGAGCATGATCCGGCCGCGAAAATAGTCCAGCGCCGCCTGCCCTGCGAAGAGCACAGCAGCGAGGAAAGACAGGGCGAGCAACGTGGGAACGCTGCGGCTCGGAATGACCCGATCATAGACCTGGAGCATGTAGAATGAGCCGGTCAGGTAAAGGATATTGATCAGGGCGCTGAAGAGCGCCATTCCCAGAAAGGCCCCACGGCAAGCGCTGACCGCCCCAAGGAAAGTCCGAGGGGTTTGGGGGCGCTGCCCCACTGAACCGGCAGTTACAGACATTGCGAAACCCTCATAGCGGCCCGCGAACAAATCGCGCTTTTGAACAGCCCGCTCCAAGCGCACTGACGTTCAGAAACCTCATACATCGAATACCAATCCCAAAATCAGCACCCATCCAATCTTCGGAAACTTATATCGCAAACACCGTTTAAAATCAATCTATTTATGCACCAGAACCGCCTTGCGACCCTGGCGCAAAGCAAGTGCAACCCACCACCCAACCCTCACGAAGTGAAAACATAAATTATTGAAATTAAAAGATTATTTGAGAATTTTCGATACTGAGGAATATCTCTTTCAGAAATCTAATGGTGTCCTTTTTACCATCATCCAAGCCATAATGCGGTATGGTATTAATCAGATCTCACCCAAATATGGGTAGCTCCCCCCAAACCGATCCGGAGGCATGGGTTCGCGGAAAAGAAGAAGGGTGTTTAATTTGCGCGGCCTTGAAATCGTTTCGGAAACCGCGACCTGCTTGCTAAAATGTTACAAAAAACATGACTTCCTACATCAATCGCGTGTGTTAGCCTGTCGTCAGAGCGCCACGCAACCTGCCGGCAGCCTTGGCTCGCTTGACAGATGCAGTTCACGACGATTCTCTTCGTCAATGCCCGGCAATTGCCGCGCCCCCAGGGTCCATATGGATATTGCACATGGCTGTAATGTTGATTTCAGGAAAAAAGTTCTCGGACGCCCGGGGCTGGTTTTCCGAGGTCTATAACGCCAGAACCTTCGCCGATCGGGGTGTAGATAGGGTGTTCGTCCAGGACAATCAGTCTTTTTCAAGGGCGAAGGGAACCATTCGAGGGTTGCACTTTCAGACCCCTCCTCATGCGCAAGGCAAGCTTGTGCGGTGTCTGCGCGGCGCCATCTTTGATGTGGCGGTGGATGTCAGGAAGGGCTCGCCAACCTATGGCCATTGGGTCGGCGCCGAACTTTCGGCGGAAAATGGCAAGCAATTGTTCATGCCTGAGGGTTTCGCCCATGGGTTCATCACGCTCGAGCAGGATACTGAGGTCTTCTACAAGGTGACAGACTTCTATGCTCCCGCTTGCGATGCAGGGTTGCGTTGGAACGACCCTGCAATCGGTGTCCAATGGCCGGTCCTGCCCGGCGCCCCTCCCCATCTATCCGAAAAAGACGAGAAGCTTCCATTTCTTGACGAATTCGATAGCCCTTTCCCTTACGATGGAACTCCCTTATCCCTCATCGAGGCTTGATACGCGGGAATTGCAAAAATGAGGGTTGTCATCACCGGCGGGGCCGGTTTCATCGGATCCGCCCTCGTTCGGCATTTGCTGAACGAGAGCGATCACGACGTTCATGTTCTGGACAAGCTCACCTACGCGAGCACACTTGCTTCGCTTGAGAGCGTCTCGCGAAACCTCCGTTATGGCTTCACACAAGCGGACATCTGCGATGCTGCGGCGGTCAAGATCGTTCTGGAGCATGTCGATCCCGATGTGATCGTGCACCTGGCGGCCGAGTCCCATGTTGATCGCTCCATTGATGGACCAGGCGCCTTCATCGAAACCAACGTCGTGGGCACCTATGTGCTGCTGCAAGCCGCCCGCGCCCATTGGGAAAACCTGCCCGAGCCGCGCAAATCCCGGTTTCGTTTTCATCATGTCTCGACAGACGAGGTTTTTGGCGCACTGGGTGACGAGGGTCATTTCACCGAGGAAACGGCCTATGACCCCCGTTCACCCTATTCGGCCTCCAAGGCGGCATCCGATCATCTGGTGCGGGCCTGGTGGCACACCTATGGCCTGCCGGTCACCATGACCAATTGCTCCAACAACTATGGCCCTTACCACTTTCCCGAAAAACTCATCCCGCTGATGATCGTGAAAGCGCTGGCGGGGGAGCCCCTGCCCGTCTACGGGCATGGCGAGAATGTGCGGGACTGGCTCTATGTCGAAGACCACGCCCGCGCCATCCGCATGGTCTTCGAACAGGCGGTTCCAGGCTCCACCTACAATGTGGGGGGACGCGCCGAGCGCAAGAATATCGATGTGGTGCAAGGCGTTTGCGAAGCTCTGGACAAACTGCGCCCGCGCGCCGACGGTAAGGCCTATGCTGAGTTGATCTCCTTTGTGACCGACCGACCGGGGCATGATTTCCGTTATGCAATCGACTGCCGCCGCATCGAGGAAGACCTGGGGTGGGCGCAAACCGAAACATTCGAAAGCGGCCTTCTGAAAACGGTCGCCTGGTTCCTCGACAATGAGCCTTGGTGGCGGACCATCCTGGCGCGCACCTATACTGGCGAACGGCTGGGATTGAAGCAGCCATGAGAGATGTGCTGGTGACTGGCGGTTCTGGTCAGGTCGGCGGGGCTCTCCTTGCGACGGCGCCGACCGACGGCTTCCGCTTCGTGGGGCTGGACCGGAGCGCGCTCGACCTGCTGCAACCTGCCTCCTTCGCCAGTGTCCTCGCCGCTCGTCCATGGGCAGCCATCATCAACGCAGCCGCCTATACTGCGGTCGACACGGCCGAGACGGAGGTCGAAGCCGCTTGGCGCGTCAATGCTCTGGCTCCAGCCTGCCTGGCGCGGGAGGCTGCGCATGCGGGCATTCCCCTGATCCATGTTTCGACCGATTACGTCTTCTCGGGCGCCAGTCGGCAGCCCTATGTCGAGAGTGCCCCTGTGGCGCCTCTCGGCGTCTATGGCGCCAGCAAGGAAGCGGGCGAGCAAGGTGTTCGCACGGGTGGAGGACGCAGCGTCATTGTGCGCACGTCCTGGGTGGTGAGCTCTCGTGGTGCGAACTTCCTCAAGACCATGCTGCGCCTGGGCGCCGGGCGGGAGGTCCTTCGCGTGGTCGCCGATCAACAGGGCGCGCCGACCGCAGCAGCCGATCTGGCCGCAGCGCTGGCGCATATCGCACGCGCTCTGGCGTCCGACCCGGAGGCCCCGACCGGAACCTTCCATTTCTCCAATGCAGGTCAAACGACCTGGGCTGATTTCGCCACCGAGATCTTCCGCCTGTCTGCTGCGCGCGGGGGGCCCTGCGCCCGCATAGAGCCCATCACCACGGCGGATTATCCCACCCCGGCCCGGCGCCCCGCCTATTCGCTTCTGTCAACGGCTCGCATCAAGTCGCTTTATCGCCTGACGCCACGACCCTGGCAGGAAGCGATCTCCGACATTATCGACGAACTCATCCCATCGAGGGCCTCATGAAGGGCATAATCCTGGCTGGCGGATCCGGCTCGCGCCTGCATCCCGCGACACTCGCCGTGAACAAGCAACTCCTGCCGATCTATGACAAGCCGATGATCTATTATCCGCTGTCAGTTCTGATGCTGGCCGGAATCCGGGAAGTACTCATCATCTCCTCACCAGAATATCTCGCCAATTACGAGGACCTTTTTGGCGAAGGGTCGACATGGGGCATCCAGATTTCCTATGCGGTGCAACCGCGTCCCGAAGGACTGGCCCAGGCCTTCATCATCGGCCGGGACTTCGTGGGCACAGACTCCGCCTGCCTCATCCTTGGCGACAATGTGTTTTACGGCGCCGGTCTCGGCTCCAAGCTCAAGAAGGCGGCGGCCAAATCTCAGGGGGCGACGGTCTTCGCCTACCATGTGGAGGATCCGGAGCGTTACGGGGTGGTCGCTTTCGACGCAGCGGGCCGCGCCACCAGCATCGTTGAAAAACCGGCGAACCCGCTTTCCCCATGGGCGGTCACCGGCCTCTATTTCTACGACAATCGCGTTCTGGACATCGCTGCGGCGGTGAAGCCATCAGCTCGCGGCGAACTCGAGATCACGGACATCAACCGCGCCTATCTGGAATTAGGTGAACTGGAGGTCGAACGTCTGGGCCGCGGATACGCCTGGCTCGACACCGGAACCCATGACTCCCTTATCGAGGCCGGCGAATTCGTGCGCACGATCCAGAAGCGTCAAGGCGTACAGGTCGCCTGCCTTGAGGAGATAGCCTTCGAACAGGGCTTCATCACTGCCGCGCATGTACGAGCGCGGGGCGAGGTGTTCGCCAAGACCGCCTATGGTCAATACCTCTTGCGGCTCGTCAAAGACCAATAGACCCAGGAAAACTGTCAGTCCCCTTGATGCCAACCGGGCTCTGCCCCTACCGAGGCGACAGGGCGGACGCGATCCGCGTCCTGATCTGGTCCGCCAGGGTTTTGCCGTTTCGGATCTCCGCATCGCGGGCGGCGCGCACATTGGCGAACCGGTTGCTGGCGCGATCATAATCCGCCAAGGAAATGACATAACCTTCCGTCACCGGGGCGCCCCCTGCCGCCGGGACCAACTTGTAGTCGGCCCGCACGGACAGCGAATTCGCCGTGGCGCGTCCGGTCACGGTGTCGACCAACGAGGTCTGCCCAGACTGCGAGAAAGTGATCACCAACCGGTATTTCGGAACCGGCTGATCCCCGGTTCCGTTGAGCAGAAACCGCAATTCTTCAGTCATGTAATGCCCAAGGCGGCCCTGAACGGGCTCGACCGCTATCGCCTGCAACTCACCACGCAGCTCGAATCCGGCGTTGGGGGCGTAAACAGGCCGCAAACATCCACCCAAGCCCAGCGACAGGCTAATGGCGGTGGCGAGCCGGACGACGGTCCGCATGGAACAGATTACCCGCAATTTACCCTCCATGCGCCCAAGATGCCGGGGCCGGGACGCTCACCCGCACGGAAACCAGCAGGCCCCGCGACCAAACCCATGAACGCGACATCTGAGAACCCTAGCACTCCCGGCTATATCTTTACAGAGGTTTTGAGACTGCCCAACACCCACCTGACCCAGGTGAGATGATCAATCGAAAGTGACCGACAGCGACTACAGTGCCGCCAATGGCGAAACACGCAATGATCTGTTTCGACCCTCAACGCGCCCACTCGATAGCAATAAAATCAACTATAAATTGTATCTTTCTAAAAGAAAACATAAGAAAAACGTATAATGAAATAAAAAAAAGCACTTAAAGAAATACATAACCCCGATAACATCAGCTTCGATTGTAAATATCGTCAAAACGGACGATATCATCTTCTCCAAGGTAGGAACCCGTCTGAACTTCGATCAATTCCAAATCAATCTTGCCGGGATTGGCGAGCCGGTGCACAGCACCCATCGGCAAAAAGACGGACTCATTTTCGTAAATCGACTTCACCACCCCATCTACCGTGACCTCGGCAGTCCCATGAACAACAACCCAATGCTCCGCCCTGTGGAAGTGTTTCTGGGAAGACAAGCGCCCGTTCGGACGCACAACGATACGCTTGACCTGATGCCGCCCACCCACATCAATCGACTGATAATACCCCCA
>CANCSY010000003.1 GCA_947380915.1 Beijerinckiaceae bacterium | reverse complement strand
GAGAGGCGGTTCGTGGCATAAGTGGGTGTCTCATCGATCGCAGAGTGCAGAATTGATGTCTACCCCGGCAGTCTCCCATCCATCCAGCCGCTCACTCCCCCTTGAGGGCGTTAGAGTGATTGATCTTTCTCATGTCTATAATGGACCCTATGCAGCCTTTCTGATGGCGATGGCAGGCGCAGATGTGATCAAGGTCGAACCGCTGACCGGAGAGCACTTGCGCAGCCGTGGCGATATGGGCGGAGCGGATCTGCCATTCGCAATGTTGAATTCCAACAAGAAAGCTGTGACCCTGAATCTCAAGACCGAAGCCGGCAAGCGCCTGCTTCGCGAGATGGTCAAACGGGCGGACATTCTCATCGAGAATTTTGCGCCCGGCGTGATGGATCGACTGGGCCTTGGCGCCAAGGCGCTGCAAGAGATCAATCCGCGCCTCATCTATGGATCAAGTTCCGGCTATGGCAAGACTGGACCCTATCGCAACTACCCGGCGATGGATCTCGTGATGCAGGCCATGTGCGGCATCATGAGCACCACCGGATTTCCGGATCAACCGCCGGTGAAGGCAGGAGCGGCGCTTTGCGATTTCAGCGCCGGGATCCATCTTTATGCGGCGATCATGACCTCGCTCTATGAACGCGAGAAGACGGGTGTCGGCCGCGTCGTGGAAGTCTCGATGCAAGATGCGATCTATTCGTCGCTTGCCTCGAACCTCGGCATGCTGCATGCGCGTGGCGAGGAAGCCCCTTCCCGCACCGGCAACCGCCATGGCGGCCTGGGCATTTCGCCCTACAATGCCTACAGGGCGGCAGATGGATTCGTGGTCATCAACGCGCCGGGAGATCACCACTTTCGCGCCATTCTGGAGACGATCGGCCGCCCGGATTTAAAAGATGATCCCCGCTTCAGGACCCGCCAGACCCGTGTCGTGCACTTTGCAGATGTGGATGAACTTCTGGAAAGCTGGACATCCACTCTACCAAAAGACGAAGTGGCGCGGCGTCTCCTCGATGCGGAGATTCCATGCGCGCCGGTGCGTGAACTTTCCGAAGTGATTACCGATGAAAACATGCACGCACGCGGCAGCCTGCAATGGGTGGATCACCCATCCCTCGGGCGAGTGGTGCTGCCCCATTCGCCGTTGGTATTTGAAGGTTCCGACCGCAAGCCACTCGAACCAAGTTCCCCCCTGGGTGGCGACAACTCAGCGATTTACGGCGATTGGCTCGGCCATTCAGCCGAAGAACTGGCGGCCCTGAAGCGCGACGGCGTGATCTGACCACGCCGCCGCACGCATCTTCAGAGCGGCGGGATAATCACGGACTTCGGATCGAGAGCGTCAAGACCTTGCAGGTCCGACGATGCCTTGAGCAGCATGATCTCCTGTCGAATATCGTCCTCACTTAGGAACGGCGCCGTCCAGTTAGTTTTCTGCTGATTGAAGGCAAGATCGAGTTCCTCCTTGCTAAGGCTCGAATAGCCTTTCGCGAGGGCAAGGCGTGCATCTTCCGGCTTTTCCTTGATGAAATGAGCGATGTCACCGAAGCTGCGCTGAATGCGGCGCACCAAGTCCGGGTTCGCCTTCGCATATTCGGACGTCGTCTGCATTGTCGATGAACTCGACGGCAAGGCGTCGGTAGGCAAATCTCCGGCAGGACCATTCAGCCAAACCACGCCAGTGCCCTTCAATAAAGGAGCGCCTGCGAAGGGGAAACTGGCGATCATGCCCTGGATCGCGCCGGCTTCAAGCGCCGGCACCATGGCAGGCTGAGCCATATAACTGAACTTTATATTCGCGCCGTTGGACAAGGCCGCCTTGCGCACTGGACCTAGCAGCGAGGAGGTCGCGCTCGGCACTGCAACGCTCATGCCGTCGAGCGCTTTCAGACGTTCCGTCAGCGGTGAATCGGGTTTCGTCTTGAGCTCGTTGACGAGGGTTTTGGACAGAATCAACGAACCCGCCAGCCCACGATAAAGACTGACGACGATCGCAATATCCTGTTTGCGCACCCGCGCCGCAAGAACCTCTGGCGGTCCGGCGACGGCGAATTGCGCGGAACGGCCAAGTAGCGCGGCCATGGCGGCATTGCCGCTATCCATCACCACGATACGGGGCTTGAGCCCATTCTTTTCGAACAGACCGGCGCTCTCGCCGATTCGCACGCCACCGATCACAAAACTTGTCGAACTCACCGCAATAGTGATTTCAACAGGCGCCTGGGCGAAAGAACGTGAATTGGAAGCCACGAGCGCAAAGGCTGGCCCGGATTTCAGGATTGTGCGTCGATTGATATTCATCGTTATCCCTCCCTCGTTCCTGGATTTTTATCAAACTCGATGAATCGTGAAGTTCAAATCCGCGCCGTGCCCGCCCTCGCAAGCATTCGTCGCGCGCTTTTCAGATGCGGAGCGTCAAGCATGCGGCCGTTCAGTGAGGCGACCCCGCTTTCGGAGGTGTCGAAGGCGGCCAGAACGGATCTTGCGTAAGCGACCGCCTCGACCGAGGGCGTGAACGCGGCGTTGATGATGTCGATCTGGTCGGGGTGGATCGAAGCCTTGGCGGTGAAGCCGTCGCGCGCAGCGTTTTCGGCCTCGGCTTTGAGTCCCTCTGGATTGCGAAAGTCGACATAGACGGCGTCAATCGGCGTCGCCTCCATGGCGCTCGCTGCCAGCAAACATTGATTGCGCACCGCCTCAAACAACGGTCGGTAACGACCGTTCATGTCGCGGTTTGAACTGGCGCCAATGTCAGCCGAGAGATCTTCTCCGCCCCACAAAAGGCCGGCCACACGCGCATGAGGAGCACGATAGTCGCTGAGCGCCAATACCGCGGTCGCGGTTTCTGTGATGATCGGATAGATCGAGACAGCGCCCGTCTCGAGATCCTCGCGGACTTCGAGGGCCGCGAGGTAGTCATCAAGGCGACGAAGGTCTTCAAGTCCCCGGCATTTCGGCAGCATCACGCCGTCCGGTCGGCCGCTTATAATCGCCGCGAGATCGCGCAGGGCATCCGGAGTGCTGAGCTCGTTGATACGCACGATCACGCGCTTCCCATGTCGCGGGGTTGCAAGCGCCTCCTTGCAGAGACCGCGCGCTTTTTCCTTCCGCTCAACCGCGACCGCATCTTCAAGATCAAGAATCAGAACGTCGGCTGCAGAGCCAAAGCCTTTCGCAATCTTTCGATCGCTGTCGCCTGGAATGAAAAGAAGCGAGCGCATCGGACCTCAGAAGTTATCGAGACTGAAGAAACCGTCGGTGTCGGAAAAGTCCGCCACGATCTTCTTGCCCACCAGATCTTTCAGAGTTTCCGTCGCGCCGCCACCGAGAGTCCCGTATCGCGCGCCGCGATAGAAGTGCGAGACGAGATATTCATCCGTGAAACCATAGCCGCCGTGCGTTTGCAAAGCTTCGCTCGTGACGCGGATGGCCATCTCGTTGACATACATCTTGGCGACCGCTGCAAGATAGGGGTCCGGAAACGGATTACCCGAGCAAGCTGCACGATAAAGCATGGACCGCCCGACCTCTATGTCCCGATACATCTCGGCGATTTTCCACCGCATTCCCTGCATGGAGGCCGTGGTGCGGCCGAAGATTTCGCGCCCACGTGTGTAACGCACAGCTTCTTCAAAAGCGCCTTCCGCAAGGCCAAGAGAGACTGACGGGTTCATGCAGCGCTGGGTGTTGAAGGCGCTAAGCAGTTTCTTGAAGCCGTTATCCGTGATGATCAGGTTCTCGATTGGAAGCTCCATATCGCGGAACTGGATCTCTGCGAGATACTCTCCCCCCATCGTGTGATAGCGGGCTGTCACCTCGAAGCCAGGCGTCTTGGGATCGACCAGCACGCAGCCGATCCCTTCGCGGCCTGGCACGCCATTGACCCGCGTGAACACGATGAAGCAATGAGCTTCATCGGCGCGGCTGATCAGCGTCTTCACGCCGTTCACCACTACGCGATCATTACGCACGACCGTGTTCGTCTTGTAATTGGCGACATCCGTTCCGGCATGTGGCTCGGTCATGCAGATTGCAAGAATTGTCTCGCCCGTGACCACGCCCGGAAGGAATTTCTGCTTCATGTCTTCTGGCGCATAGACCGAGATGATCCGGTTCTGTGCGCCCATGGCGCTCATGACCGCCATTGCTGTGACGTAACAGACCTTGGCGATTTCCTCGAGAACCAGCACACAATCCAGCACCGGCAAGCCGAGCCCGCCATATTCCTCGGGAACTGCCATGCCGAGAACGCCGATATCAGCGAGATCCTTGATATTCTCGAATGGGAAGGTCCCATCTTGCCACTTCTTCACACGCGGCCGAAATTTTGCCTGCACGAGGTCGCGCACACTGCCGACCATCGCTCGCTGTTCGGGGTTCATTCTGAAATCCATCGATAGACTCCGGTTTTGATACAAAGGTGTCAGCGTGTCTTGCGGCCTTCAGGCGCAATGACGCTTGTGGGTTGATCGAGAAGGTGTCGGTGGCGATTGCGCACCAAGTGTTCCAGCGCGCCCACATGCGCCTCCATGGCTGCGGCAGCTGAAGCTCCATCGCGCGCACGGCAGGCGTCAAGGATGCGTTGATGGGCTTCGATGACGTGTTTCTGATTGCCGAACGTATAGCGAACACCGTGATGCTCGCCGGTCGCCAGAACGCTAATAGTAGACCAGAAAGTTTCAAGCACCTTGTTCTGCCCTGCACGCGCTATGATGCTATGAAAGATGCGGTTCTCTTCGATAAATGCTTCCTGATCATCCTTTATCAAAGTCATCCGGTCTATCGAGGCTTCTAGTTCTGCGAAATCCAAATCCGAACCGTTTTGCGCGGCCTCACGGGCGAGAGCAGGTTCGATGACTTCGCGCGCTTTCAAAACCGAGAGGAACGGGACGTCGTGCAGGCGCAGAAACACCGATAATCCATGCGCCAGAACTCCGACGCCGGGCTGGCTCACCAGAATGCCGCCCCCAGGGCCGGGCCGCATTTCCAAAACGCCCTGAGATTCCAGAATGCGCAAGCTCTCGCGCAAAGTGGGCCTGCTTACGGCGAATCGCGTCAAGAGATCGGCTTCTGTGCCGAGAGTGGAGCCAGGACGCAGGTTGTCCTCGATGATCGTTTCAAGCAGGCTGTGAACGACCTGTTCGGCCTTGCTGCGGATGATTGCCGCCATGGGTCAACCTTTCCGCAAGAAATCGGCGAAACGCGGCGCCCGCTTCTGCGCGAAGGCCGCGAGACCTTCGGCATAGTCGGCAGATGCGAAAATGTTTGCAAGGGCCAGACGTTCGAGTTCCAATCCCTCCGCCAGCGGTTTTTCGAGCCCACTGTAGACACAAGCCTTCGCCAGGGCGGTAGCCGATGGCGAGCGTGATGCCAGCAGAACAGCCAGACCAAGCGCCCGGCCCCATAGGTCTTCGGCCGGGGCCACGATATTCACAAGGCCAATTTCAGCGGCGCGCTCCGCTGTCACAGGCTCGCCTATCAGAATCATTTCAAGCGCCCGCGCCGCGCCGACGAGACGAGGCAGTCGTTGGGTGCCCCCCGCGCCGGGTATAGCCCCGATTCTTGCTTCCGTAAGACCGATCTGCGCGCCTGCGGCCATGACGCGTAGATCGCAACCCAGCGCCAGTTCACAGCCGCCACCAAGCGCGTGTCCATTGATGGCGGCTATGGTCGGCAATGGAGAAGCAGCGAGGGCTTCGACAGCGGCGTTAATCGCGCGGTTATGCGCATAGCGCTCGGGCTCCGACATCTGCTGACGTTCCTTCAGATCGGCGCCAGCGCAAAACGCGCGCCCTGCGCCGGTGAGAACGACAACCCGCGCAGTTCCGGCCGTTGCCGCTATCACGGCGTCTCGCAAGGCGTGTGTTGTCGCTAAGCCCAACGCATTCATCCGCTCAGGGCGGTTGATGCATATACGCGCAACGCCCGGAGATGGCTCATCGACCAAAATGCCCGCTGATTCACTCGATATGGCTCTCATTCCACGCTTCCGTTCATGCAATCCTCGTGGGCATGTTGTTCCTTATGAGTGCGGCGCTCAATTCGTCGCGGAAGGCTGGATGCGCGATGGCGATGAGCCGCTTAGCACGCTCGGAAAACGGCTGCCCCCACAGATCCGCAACGCCATATTCGGTAACGATGAGATCGACATCCGAACGGGCTGTGGTCACCGGCCGCCCGCACAAATCTGCTACAATACGCGATTGTTTGACGTCCGGAGTTGTTGACGGAACGGCGATGATCGAGCGCCCGCCTGGCGACAGACGCGCGCCACGCACGAAATCGACCTGTCCCCCCACAGCGCCCAGATAACGTCCTCCGGCCAGTTCGGAATTGACCTGGCCGGTAAGATCGATTTCGACGGCCGAGTTGATGGAATGAAGAGCGCGCACTCGCGCGAGGCAAGCAGGTTGATGCGTATACTCCACAGAGCGCATCGCCACGCTGGAATTGTTTGTTGCATGATCGAGGAGCCGACGCGTGCCGAACAGGCCACCTATGGCGCTCTCGCCAGGGTCCAGTCCTTTATAAGCGTTCGTCACCACGCCGCGTTCGACGAGGTCGACGAAAATGTCAGAGACCACGCCGCTGTGAACGCCGAGATCGCGATGATTGAACAATGCACGCCCTACCGCCACCGGCAAAGTGCCTATGCCGAGCTGTACCGTCGCCCGATCAGGAATCATCTCTGCGATGCGTCGCGCAACTTCGCTTTCGACCGCAGATGGCTCGGGGTCAGGCATGAGGATTTCGTCGGTGTCGGCCAATGTGAAAATGTCGATGTCGTCACGCGACACGAGCGCATCATGCGCGGTGAGCGGCAACCTTTCGTCGATTTCCGCCACCACGCAACGCGCAGATTTGATCATGGCGGTCGTGTAGTCACAGATGACACCGACCGAAAAAGTGTTCGAATGTTTGGTGGGGCGTACACGGACCAAGGCGACATCGATCCGGATGACGCCTGTTCGAATGAGTTCGGGTACGCGCGAAACATGCGTCGGGACGATGTCGATCAGGCCAGATGCTGCAAGGCGTCGATTGGTCCCTGCTCCATTAAGGCCTAGCAGGCCGCCGCCAACATTCGCGGCCGATAGGGTGTCGCTCGACGTCATCCCGACGAACAGTTTGAATGCAGGTAAATGCTGTTTTTGCCCCATCAGCGCGCGGGTCAGTCCCAACGGTTCGCCGATCGCTTGCGGCCAGGATATCACATCTCCGGCCAGGATGATCGACGTGAAATCGACGGAACTGCTCGCGCGCATGGCCATAAGGTTCCTAGATCACCTTGGAGCCCATAGGACCGAAGCTGGATCGATCTTTTCGACTCCCGGAAGATTTCCGGACGAGACCTGAATCGCGATCTCCTGCTTCACATCTTCCACCGAGATGACGGGCCTCGCCCAGTTCTGCCACTCCTCATCGTAGGTCGCGTTCGCATCAGATGCGGTCAATTGCCCAAACGCCTTCGCCAGCATCTGCCTTCCCTGCGCCGGCTGATCTTTCAGGAAGACTGCAAGATCTTGAAAGACTTGCAGAAAACGACGGAGATGGTCGGGATTTTTCGCAGCATAATCTTCCGTGGTTTCATAACAGGCCGAACTTGCGGGGAGCACTTCCTTGGGCAGATCGCCCTTGGGTCCGCTGAGCCACAACACGCCCGTCCCGGCAGTCACGGGCGCCAACGAAAACGGCGCGCCGGCGATCATGCCCTGCACGGCGCCCGTTGCGAGCGCCGCCACCATGGCAGGCTGCGCCATGTAGACGAACTTGACCTTTGCGCCGACAGCGTCCGCCGCACTTTTTATTGGCGTTAGATAGGCGGATGTGGCGCTCGGCGCTGCAATCGTGAGTCCATCGAGAGCCTTGATCTTTGTAGCCTGACTGGACGTTACGGCATCGCCGAGTTTGCTCGCAATCACCTTCGACAGAATGACGGAGCCCGAGAGACCGCGGTATACATTAGCCACGATGATAATTTTCTGGCCGCGCACGCGCGCCGCCAGCACTTCTCCCGGCCCAGCGGCGGAGAATTGCGCTGAACCCGACACGAGAGCAGCCATAGCAGCATTGCCGGAGTCCATGACGACGATCTTCGCCGCGATGCCGTTCTTAGCAAAAAGGTCTGCCTGTTCGGCGATACGCAAGCCGCCATAGGCGAGCGAATTTGAACTGACCGCAATCGTGAGTGGAATCGCCGGCGTCTGCGCAAGGGCGGCCGGAGCAAGCAAGGTTGCGCCGATACCGCCAAGAGCGAAACGTCGATCAAATGCGAGAGCATTTTCGTTCATGTCCCTGTCTCCACATTTATAACGCCGCTCGCCGTCTGCCACCGCAGCGCGCGCATTTCGAACAGTTTGAGTAGGCCAAGCAGAATGAGGCTGATCACCATCAGAACCAGGAGTCCGGCAAAAACGCCTGCTGTATTGAAGAAAGCGGTAGATTCCTTGATGCGAAATCCCACGCCTGCTTCGGCCGCAACGAATTCGCCGACGATGGCGCCGATCAGCGCATAGGGCAGGCCGATACGCACGCCGGTGAACATCCACACCGCCGAGTAAGGCACTGCTATCTTTGTCCAGATGTCCCAACGTCCTGCACCCATCAGACGGGCGTTTTCGACAAGATCACGGTCTACCTGCCTTGTGCCCTGATAGGTTGTGAAGAAGACCATGAAGAATACCAGCATGGCGGAGAACATGATCTTGTTGGTCGGGCCGATGCCGAACCATAGAACAAACAGTGGCGCCAGCGCGATCTTCGGCAAGGTGTAGAGGGACAAGACAAATGGTTCGATCAGATCGCCCAGCCGTTTGATCCAGCCCAGCACGAAGCCGATGATGCCGCCGGCCGCGCTGCCGAGCAGGAATCCGACGCCAGCTTCCATAAGCGTGAGTTTAAGGTCCCCGGATAACTGGCCGGACGCCCACCAGCGACCAAGCTCCGAAACAACGGCGGAGGGGTGACTGACCCAGAATTCCCAATTCCATGTCAGCGACGCCCACTCCCACAAGCCGAGTGCGCCAAGTGCAATCGCGATCTGAAAGAGAACAGACCAGCGTTCAACAAAACGCCCGAACTGCGCGCCATGACTATTGGAGATCCTTGAATCGAGCATCGCGGCCTCAGTGAACGTCAAGTGCAGCCCAAAGCTGCTTGAAATAGGCGCCGAACGCCGGATCAGCCTGGATGTCGATCACGTCGCGCGGGCGCGGCAAATCGATGTCGACGATCATCTTCGGCGTCCCCGGCCGCTTCGACATGACGACGACGCGATCCGCAAGCGTGATTGCTTCATGCAGATCATGGGTTACGAAAATGAAAGTGGCGCCGGTCTCCTGCCAAAGCTTCAGCAGTTCCGAATGCATGCGCATCCGCAATTGGGCGTCAAGGCTACCGAAAGGCTCGTCCATAAGATAGGTGTCTGGCGCATAGGCCAGCGTGCGGGCGATCATCACGCGTTGCAACATGCCGCCCGACAGTTGACGCGGAAACGCCTTTTCGAAACCCTTGAGGCCGACCTGAGCGACGGCGCGCGCGACGCGCTCATTCGCCTCTTGACGGGGAATGCGGCGGAATTCCAGTGGCATCCGAACATTTTCTTCGACCGTGCGCCAGGGCAGGCAATAGTTCTTCTGTGTGATATAGCCAACGTCATTATTTATTCCATCGACGCTGCGACCCTTGTAGGTGACCAACCCTTCAGAAGGCCGCAACGTGCCTGCCACCATGTTGAGCAGGGTCGACTTTCCGCAACCACTTGGGCCAACGACGGCAAGAAACTCACCCTTGCGAACGGAGAGCGTCGTGGGACCCATGGCATGCAGGCCGCCGAAACGCGCCACTACACCACGAAAATCAATAGCAACGGATGCATCGCAGACCGCGCCCGGCATAAGTTGGGCTGCGCCCCCGCTCTGGATCATGCCCCCTCCAAATGATCTATATGATTTAGCTTAATTGAACCGAAAGAGGCCAGCAAGCTCGGACGCTTGCCCTGATCTCTTCAAATTTCCGATAGCTTGAGCGACGTCCGCCGCCATGGAGGGGCGCCACGCCAGTCCGCTCGCCGCCAGACAGTCCCGCAGCTTTGCGGCGCTTTCTTCCTCGCTCATGGGCGCGTTGCGATCGCCGCGGGGAAAATCGACTCGCGCCTCGAAGACTCCGCTATCGGTCTCCACCACCAGGCGTGTTGGCGAAATGCTGCGGCCCCAATCGCGTTCGATTTGATCATCGACCGAACAATCCGTCAGCCCGGCTAAACGCTGAAGGTCAGCCCGCTTGATCCATTCCTCGTCGAAGTGCGCCAGTCTCACTTCTCCATCGAGCAACGCGCATGAAACCGTATAGGGAATGCTGAACTGAGCCTGCACGACCGTGGTCGGGGCCTGCCGAATCTGCGGCGGGGTGCACACCGCCTCAAAAGCCTGCCGATTTACTCCGGCTGAGATGCGGCGCACACGATCGGCACGGAAGCCGGGCTGCGCCCGAATCGCTAAAGCTGCGTCAATGGCCGTATGATTGAAGCGGCAGCACGGATAGGGCTTGTAACTGAGGCCTTCGAGTTCAAAGACGGTCCCGAGCCCGGCCCGCAGCCGGGAGGGGTCGAAATCATTGCGCAGATAGGTGCGGAAAAGGCCGTCCGCGCCCTCGAAGGTGAGTTGTGCGCCGCGTATGCCGCGCAGCGACATCTGCACCGACAGGAGCGCAGCCTTCGCCGCCAGGCCCGGTTGCATGCGCTTGGTGGTGGCGGCGTCGCGCGTCACCTGATGGGTGCCGGCCGCCTGACTGTAAGCGATGCCGATAGCATTGACTGTCTGCGCAGGGTTCAGGCCCATTACACGCGCTGCGGCCGCTGTCGCTCCGAAATAGCCAAACAACGACGTATAGATAAAGCCGCTGTCGATGATGCCGATGCGGGTCGAGACGCCAAGTCGGCATACGAGTTCCAGCCCTGCTACAACCCCCGCAAGCAGATCGGCTCCGGTTGCGGCCGGATTGAGTTCCGCCGCAGCCAGGGCTGCCGGCACGACCGACACGCCCGCATGCAGCACTGCGGCGTCATGCGTATCGTCGTAATCACGGGCGTGAGCCATCATCCCGTTAACCAAGGCTGCATGATGAGCCGGAACCCGGGTGGATGTGCAAAGAATGGAAGCTTGTGGAGCCCCGCCCCAGGATTCGACAAGCCCCAGGACCTCAGCGACACCTGGGGCCGAAATCCCGGCCGTGGCGCAGGCAAGCGTATCATGAAGATTGATGCACGCAGCTTCAAGAGCTGACGCGGGGATCAGATCCAGGGTCAGGGCGGAGGAAAAGCTCGAAAATACCTCAGCGAAATCAGGTGCTCCGCTCCCGGCAGGCATCTGCGAATGAGCCATCAGTACCCCTCCCTTTTTTTAATTCCTCTAAAGGATTTAGATTAAACACGCAAGGCTTGCCTCCTAGAGCGCCCCATCCAGAAGCGGGCGAAGCTCTTCGACATCGGCGATCTTGCGGGGGTTCTGGTGAATGAACCAGTCATCCGCCGCATCCCCAAGTACGGCGTCGAAATCCGCCGCCGAGACACCAAGTTGCGACAGCTTGCGAATGCAGCCGAGGCGGTCTGCGAGATCCTCGCACGCCCGTGCGACCGCTTCCGCTACCGGCAGATCGGCCCTGGCGCCCAAGATCGGAATCGCATCGCGCAGCCGCTCGCCTGTTGCTGATGCGTTGAAGCGGATGGTGTGCGGCAGGATGAGCATGTTGACCGCTCCGCCGGGCGCATGGTGGCGCAGGCCTATGCAGTGGCCGAGCGTCAACGCGAGACCGCTTTGCGTGTAATCTGTTCCCTGCCCCGCCAGCAGCGCGCCGATCATCAACGCGCCTCGCGCTTTTTGATTTTCGGGAGAATTAGCGAAATCGTCAAGTCCCTCAAGCAACATACGCAATCCCTGCAGGAGCAACGCATCCGCCAGCGGTTCCCGCGAGGCGGCCTCAAGACCTAGAAGGCACATGGTGAACGCGTTCAACGCAGCGTCAAGCACGAGGGAAGAAGGCGCAGACGCTGCAAATTCGGGATGAAAGAAAACTGCACTGCAACGCGTATTTGGATCGAACATCGTAAGCCGTCGATGCGTCTGCGGATCCAGCACAGCTGTCCCGGCCTTGGCGAAAGCAGTGGAAGGCGTCGTGGGGATCCCGAACACAGGCAGTTTTGGTTTCGCCAGACGCGGACTGATTGGCGCCTCTCCCCTCCGGAATGTGGTCGAAAGGGCCTGTATGTCCGACCCCTCCGCCAGCGCAATCACGGCGGCCCGCGCGCTCACCACAGCCGAACCGCCGCCCACTGCGATTACCGCATCGGCCTGTAGTCCCCGGAGCGCCTCCGTAGCCTCCAGGACCAGATCCAGCGGCGAATGCGAAGCAACCCCGTCATAGACGCCGCCGAAAGCGTCGCCCAGAGCTGCCCTGACAAGTTCGACAAGACGCCCGTCGCGGGCGATCGTCTTTCCACAAACCACGACGGCGCGCCGAGCTTCGACGCGTTTCATCTCGGACCTTAAAGTCTCCAACGACCGTTCGCCGAAGTGAACGCGGGAGGCGGGGGTGAAATGCCGGAAAGAAGTTGATGTTAGCAAATTTCGATCTCGCGCGGCTGGAATTGACAACACGTCATGATTGAAACACCCGGATAAAATTCCGAACAGCGGAATAGTGGATGTTTGGACAATTCATTCATCATCATGAACCTGGTTTCTAACTGACCTCGCGTGATCCTATAATGTATTTCTTTCTAAACCTAGCCCTCAGCAATTTCTCGATTTTTTTAAATTCGCCTTTTATAGAACAAGAACGAAACCAGATAAGCCGCATTGATTTGCCCAATTTTCATGTGCCCGGAAAGCTGGTTTCGAACGAATTCATGGGGTAACATGACGATAAAATGAATGGTCGCACCTTGAGGAGACCGGTATGATCCCCTTCATGCGCTTGCGTTTCGCTATTTGCTCAAGTCTGTTTTCCACCATCGTGCTGACAGGAAATTTTGCGCGAGCTGATGCTGTTGCGGATTTTTATTCGGCTCATCCTGTGACCTTTATTGTGGGTTTCCCCCCTTCGGGGGGCTATGATGCGAGCGCCCGCGTTTTGGCGACCCATATGCGCCGCCATATTCCAGGCAGGCCAAATATCGTCGTGCAAAACATGCCGGGCGCTGGAAGTCTTGTGGCCGCCAACAATGTCTACAATTCAATGACGCGCGATGGGACCGTGATCGGCATCTTCGCTGACGCCGCCCCGCTTGCTCCCCTGTGGAAGGTGAAAGGTGCACTCTTCGACGCGACCACTGTCAACTGGTTGGGCTCTATCGCCAGTCGCGGCACCGGGGTCGCCTATGTCCGCACAGACTCTTCGATCAAGAGCATCGAGGAAGCAAAAATGCGAGAAGTCGTTGTGGGCGCCACCGGACCGAACGATTCGAGTTCTATATATCCACGGCTCCTGAACGAGATAATCGGCACGAAGTTTCGCGTTGTCCAAGGCTATAGAGGCGGCCCTGAAATTGATCTCGCCATTGAGCGTGGGGAACTTGATGGGCGTCTGGGAACATCGTGGCTTTTCCTCAACCATGACAGGCCAGATTGGGTCAAAAACAGGTATGTTCGGATCATCATTCAACTTTCGCTTATGCGAAATCCTGCCCTGAAGGATATCCCGATCGTGACCGATCTGGTCAAGAGCGAGGAGGACCGGCAGATCATGGAACTGGCATTCGGCATCCATAGATTTCTGCGTGTTTTCTCCCTTGCGTCTGGCGTTCCTGCGGATCGTTTGCATGCACTGCGCCAGGCATTCGATGATACCATGAAGGATCCGGCGTTCATCGCCGACGCCAAGGCGAAGCTCGCTGAACCATTGGAAGTTGTCGGCTGGAGGGACATCACGGATTATATGCGCGCCGTCTATGCGACGCCGCGCGCGATCGTAGACCGCACGGCGAAGATCATGGATATCGACAACTGACGCAATCTTTATGAGGAAAAATTTCGACGCATAGCGGACTTCATGTTTCTCTCTCTTGCCTCGAATGCGTCGCAAACCTACCTGTTACTCGATCAAAGCCTGCCGCAAAAGGTCATGGCTCGACTTTGGCAGGGCGAAGATGTAATCGACAGCCTCGCTCAGTTCCTGACCGGAGCGCGCATCGACCACCAAGCGGGCTTTCGCGGCTTCCGCCAGCAATTCCGGATCTTTCATGGTTTGCATGAAGGCCACTCGTAGCGCCGCCACCCGCCCGTCAGGCGTTTCCGGCGGCGCCATGAAGGGCCGCATATAGGTGTTTTGCGTATAAAGAAGGCCCATTACTTTCTTCTGGTCGTCGGTTTTCGCATAGTCGATCGAAAGGGGAACTTTAAGCGCCTGCAAGTCTGGCAGTTTTATGGAGCCTTCCTGGACTACAAATTTAACCGTATCCTGTTTCAGCCATTCGGGACGTTGCGACTGGATGGAACTGAAGCCCATGCCGCAGACGCCATCGACCTCCTTGCGTTCCATAGCCATATGTACTTCGCGTGTGCCGGGATACCCGGTGATGAGTTTGAACTTCGTGCCCAGCACCTTGTTCATCAATTGCGGATAATCGCGTGTGGTGCCGCCGCTGACGCCCAGAAGCGTTTCTTTCTGGAAGATTTCATCGAAGGAATTGGCGGCTGCATCCTTGTTGAGAACGCACATAGGGGCTTCTGTCGATGCGCTGCCAAGCCATTTGAATTTACGGGGATCGTGATTGATACGGGCCTTGTCGAGCAGGATGGCGTCGAGCACCACGCCAGCGGTCGCCGCGCCAATCGCCGTGCCATCTTTCGGCGCAGTGTTGAAAATGAAGCCCGCGCCCGTATTGCCTCCGGCGCCGATCATGTTCTGGGGAACGACATTGGGAGCGCCGGGAATATGCTTGCCAAGATGGCGCGCCACCAATCTGGCGTAGAGATCGTAGCCGCCGCCAACAGCGGCAGCAATGACAAGACTGACCTGCTTGCCCTTGTAGAAAGCGGCTTCATCCGTCTGCGCATGGGCAGGACTGGCAACTGCAGCGACCATGACTGCGACCAGCGCGGTTTTCCCGCAAAGCTTGAGCATCTAGTTTCCCCCCAACTTCCATGTTTTCGGAATTGTCGCACAACCAAGCAGATTTGAAAACGGGGTGCGTGCTATCGGCCAAGTAGCGTGCGAAAACCCATCGTGGCCGCGGGATTACGCCCATGCCGCAGAAGGCTTTTGTCGTTCGGGGCGCAGGGATTCGAGGTTGAACTGCCGGGTGACTTACCGCTGGCCGAAACTTTGCAAAGTCCATTTCGCCCTGCTGATCGGCGGAATAAAGCGACAACTAGGATCAGGATTTTTTGGTAGACTTCCGAAAGGGGGGGAATATTGCGGAGCAATTCTGTCGAGAGGAGATTGCAGACTGAATATAAAATTCTTGCGTGCTTCTGAAATTTGATTGATTCTTGCAATTATTTTCACTGGGACTGCCCCGCACTTGCGGTAATGGTCTGGCAGTTAAGGCGGTAGCGCGATGAAGGTTTGATCCTACTTGCCAACAAACAGTAATTGGGCCACCCTTGCGCGAATGCCGTCGTCAATGTGTAAGTCATCAATGTGTAAAACGTCGATCAAAGAAGATATGACAGGGAGTAACCATGAGCACCAGCAATTATCGCTCGGACGTGGTTGTAATTGGCTGCGGGATCGCCGGTCTCAGTGCTGCGGTATCGGCGCTTCAGGCAGGTAGCGCGGTGCATCTTCTCGAACGTGCTGGAGAGGACGACTACGGAGGAAATAGTCGCTGGACTGGTGCTGCGCTCCGTATGAATAATGACTCAGAAGTGTCGGATGACTTCGAAGAATTCTTTGCGCGTAATGCGAGTCTCAATTTGGATCCGAACATTGTCGCTGAAGTGAGTCGGGAATACGCTGGTTGGCCGGATTACGTGAAATCCCATCCCTTCGCAGATCCTGAACTTATAGCCCATTTCGCTTCGAATGTGCCCCCAACAATCCAGTGGCTCAAATCGTTTGGCCTCCGGTTTGGGCCTCAATCGAGCTATAAGTTCACGCAAGACACAAAGAGAATTTATCCGGATGGAGGCGGCCTCGCAATCATCGAGCGCCTCTCAGCCGAGGCCAGAAGTCTCGGAGCGAAAATATTCTATCGCACTACAGCAACGGATTTTTTACGAGGCGATTCTGGACACATTAGCGGAGTTGTAGCAGTTGGCCCTGCCGGCGAGCGATGTGAATTTGCGGCGGGAGGCGTGGTTCTGGCCTCTGGCGGGTTCCAGGGCAACAGCGAGATGCTGACATACTATCTCGGGCCGCGAGCACGCCACATCCGACCGGTCGCACGCGGCGGTTATTATAATAAGGGCGAGGGCATCCGCATGGCCCTTGCAGCGGGCGCTGCTCCCGCTGGCGAATTCGGCTCGTATCACGCCGAACCTCTCGATCCACGCTCGCGTCAACCAGACCCTGTCGTTTTCGTCTATCCCTACGGGGTATTGTTCAATACGAAGGGTGAGCGCTTTCTGGATGAGGCGCCGGGGTCGGTAAGCGCTAGTTCTGATTACATCGCGCGAACAATCGCGGATCAGATTGACGGCACCGCCTTTGCAGTTTTCGACGCGCAAGTAGAAGATATTCCCCGTTGGCGAACATCGGTCAGATCCGAGATTCCTCCGGTGGAGGCAGAGAACCTGCCTGAGCTTTTTGCGCGGCTCCAGATTGCCATCAAACCTGCTATGGCGACCATAGAGGCGTTTAATGTGGCTTGTCCAAATTCAGCAGCCTTCAATCCATTCCAACTGGACGGACTGGCGACTTCAGGCCTTATGATCCCGAAGTCCAATCACGCACGACCGATCGTAAAGCCTCCATTTCGGGCCTATCCGATCATCTCCGGCATTTGCTTTACCTTCGGGGGACTGAAGGTGAACACGAACGCACAGATATTGGATCAGGATGCAAAAATCATTTCCGGTTTATATGCCGCAGGTGAAACGGTTGGCCTGTATCAGCGCGCTTACACGGGGTCCACATCAGTGCTTCGAAGCGCCGTATTCGGACGCTTGGCGGGGCTTCATGCGGCATCGGTCGCCAATTCGGCCAAAGCTCCGGGAATACCCAAGTCTTTAGGCATCGTTACAGGCTGATAGACCAATTTAAGGCATAGAGACGATTTTTTCGCCACCGTCTCAAGATAGCACAGGACGGCGCGATTTCGTGGTGCAAGGGTGGTGATCGAAAGAATGGGACAACCCTTGCAGCCGTAACGTTTCTATCCTGTTGCGCAGTTGAGAGGGCTGTTTTTAAAACTGGAGCATAGTGAGAGGTGCAAATGTTCATGTCTCATTCGCGACTGTCTGCATCTCTCCTCATGGGCATTCTGGCCGCCGCGCCGATGCCCGCTAGAGCCGATGAGTTCTACAAAGGCAAGACGATTTCCTTGCTCGTCGGCTTCACCGCTGGGGGTGGCTATGACGTCTACGCCAGGCTCCTCGCCCGTTTCATGCCTAATCATATACTTGGTCGCCCTAACATGTCCGTTCAGAACATGCCCGGCGCCGGAAGCCTTTTAGCGGCTCGCTCCGTTAACATGACGCAGCCGAAAGACGGCACCGTAATGGTAATCTTTAACCCTGGGCTGCTCACTCAATCGATCATTCAGCCTGACATGATCAAGCTGGACTTCCGAAAGTTTGCGTGGGTAGGCATCGCCACGCCCGATTTCCGTGTCTGCTACGGATACGGCGCCACTGGGGTGTCGAGTTGGAAAGACCTAATGCAGCGCAAAGAGTTTGTATTAGGCGGCACTGCCAAGGGTTCGGGTAATTACGTCAATGGAGCGATCCTGCGTCAGGTGTTTGGGGCGCCGGTGAAGCAGGTCTTAGGCTTTCCCGGCAGCGCAGAAAAGCGTATTGCAATAGAGCGCGGCGAGCTTGATGGAGATTGCGGCGACATGAGCAGTGTTCCCGCCGATTGGCTGCGCGACAAAAAAGTTCATCCCTTCGTCCGCTTTAACAAAGTAAAAGCGCCGGAAGTCCCCGAAAGCGCTAAATGGATCGAGGACTTCGCCGCCACCCAGCAGCAAAAGGACCTGCTCGAACTCCTCAATGCGCCAGACGAGCTGGGGCGGTCCTTCGTGGTGTCGGGGGAGGTTCCCACCGACAGGCTCGCTGACTTGCGAAAGGCCTTTAATGACACGATGAAAGATCCCGCTTTTATCACTGAATCACAAAGAGCGCGAAGCGCCATACAACCTCTCACCGGCGAAGAAGCTGACGGAATCGTCAACAGAATCATGACGGCTTCACCCGCTGTCGTGGCCAAAGCGAAGGAAATTTACGACTAAGGGCGAAATGTCCCAGGGCGGGTGGCGTCAATCAGAGATGCCAACCGTCACCGAAAAGTTAGCGGCCTTTTGGGCGGGGGCCCCAATTCTTGGAGCTATCAGCGCGGCTTGGAGTTGAACGTCTCCTTGAAGGTCCGTTGCCAGCTATTCTGTTCATCCAAAGCCTTCGAAAAATCGATGAAGTGGAGTTCGATCCCCTGCGGAAGCGGCTTCACCTTGACGTTCGACGGATAGGATTGCTGCTCAAGATATATTTTTTGCCCTTCAGAGAGAATGAAATCAAAAAAGAGGGCGGCTGTGTAGGGATGGGGGGCCCGTTTGGCTATGCCAATTCCTACCGGATGGACCACCAGAGGGTCAAGATAGAAGAAATCGACCGGGGCTCCGGCCATTTTCATCTGCTGGATCTTGTATTCATAAATGGCGATGCTCATCGGCACTTCGCCGGACGCTGTGAGATTTGCCAGAAGCGTATGGCCCTTACGCAGGGACACCCCATTAGTCGTCACAATTTTGCGGAAAAGATCGAGCCCCTTCGGATCTTTCATGGAACTGATGACCGTGCCGAACCAATCCCCATCATCCAGATCAATCCCGAGTTTGCCCTTCCATTTCGCCTCTGTGAGGTCAGCCCAGGTTTTGGGCAGGTCATCTTTTTTGATTAAATTGGTATTGTAGGCATTTGCCTGGATCTGCAGGCGTGTTGCTGTATATGCGCGATGAGAAGGTATGCCCTGGGGAATGATGTCTGCCTGACTGGGCGCGGTGACAGCCTGAAGTATGCCCTCGCGGTGCATTGCTTCCAAATTGCCCCCGGACGTTTCAACCAGGTCCATGGTAAACCGCCCGCCGCGGGCCTCGGTAATGGCGCGTTGGGCGATGCCTTCGGAGTCGCCCCGCCAAAGCGTGATCTTGAGCCCATATTTCTGCTCAAACGCTGAAAGGTGCGCGGCCATATCTGCGACCGTAGCCGAGGAGTAAAGGGTGGCGCCTCCCTCTTTTCGTGCTTCGGCTAGAAGCTTTTCAGTGCGGTCTGGACCGGAATAGGAAACAATTGCATTCAGATCCAGGGCTGGGCGCTCTTGAGCCCACGTATGCCCCGCAATGAATGCTTGCCCGAGAATGGCGGTGAGGCCTATCCAATAGGTACGTGAAATCGCCATGCTGTCCCCCCATCGTCTTTGCGCTTTTTCTGTATTCCGGATCCCCCAACCGTATGTCTGTAATTATTCCAGATCATAGGCTCATATTATAATGAAATTGGCCAGGGAGACCACCCCGATCCGGACGACCTTGCTTGTTTCCCTAGTTGACGGCCGATCATGTTTCTTATCCTGGATCAGGTCAAGTCGGGGTCCGTATGGGGTCGTCGAGTGACAAACGCATCCAGCTTTTTTTAAAAATACGTTTCAGATTACAGGTGCGAACATTTTATTTTCCGCGTGGTTGGGCGTGAGTGAACCGGTATCCAATGTAATGTGTTCAATGTGGTCCATGCCAGCTTGTAAAGATGCGTATCGCGCTGGGTTTGCTTTATGCTTCTTGTTAATGTTGCGCGCGAGAATTCCCTGGACGTATCTAGCAGATCTCTATGGCGCGAGGATCAGGACCTGGAATCTGCTCAACATAGATCCGTTGGGAGGTGACCGGGATCTCCTGATGGGTGGGTCTATTCAGGCCCATCATTGATCTGTTCAGGCGACCCCCTGTTAGACCTTTGAGCTTCCCCTGTGGGGCGGCGTCAAGGAGGGCCCAGTTTGATCCTCGGGGGAACTTCGCGCTCCCACCAGCTATATTGCAGTCGTTATCCCAGTAGTATTCGCCGCCCAAGGCATGCTCGGCTGCGTCCATTGACGAATCGCCTTCTATTTGCTTCCTGCAACTGCTTTGAGGGCCTGTTGGGCACGTTCAATGACTGGGCTCGGGAAGCTGACGATCTTCGTAATCAGCTTGTCAATTTCTTCCCCGGTAAGCGGATCCAGTTCAAGACTCCGTTTGTCAGCCTGAAACTTGAATTCCGGGCTCGCTACCATTGAATTGTAGGCCTTACGAAAAGCGGCGACACGATCCTTAGGGACGCCCGGAGGCATGACAGAAGGCCAACCGATTGTAGTGGCGGTGAAGATCAATTCCATGGCGGCGCGATCTTCTGGCGTCTTGGCCAAGTCCAGAACAAGAGGTGTATCAGGCAGGGAGGCCGCCTTTTCAACTCCCATTTGAATGAGGATGGTAATTTTGTTATCGCGCAAAAGATCAGCCGACCGGCTCGTAATGCTGCCCCATGACCAGCCGACACGGCTGTGTATCTCGCCGCGCTCCATGGCGAGTGAAATATCCGACCCGCTCTTGTAGCCGTGGATCAGCTTGAATTTGGTATCCAGAAAGTGATTTAGCACCAAGGGAAAGCCGCCGGTGTCATTACCAAATCCGCTCGATCCGACAATGACTTCAGTTTTGGTGGCCTCCTGAATCGTTCTCACCTTAGTATTGGCGTTCCAGACCACTCCGACAGATGTTTCTCGCGCCGTACTTCCGATCCAGTTGAATTTGCTGGGATCATAATTAGCTGACTGAACGTCCAGAATAGGCTGTACCGCAACGGCTCGTTGCACGATCCCGTAGGATAATCCGTCCTTGGAAGCTACTTCATACAAGTGGTTTACCGCTCTCAATCCGCCAGCGCCGGGCATGTTGCGCGGGACGATTATCGGATTTCCAAGGATGAACTTACCAAGGAATTCCGCAATCAATCGAGCATAGGCGTCGTTGGTGCCCCCATCGCCTGAACTGATCGTCATATTGATGACCTTGCCGCGATAAAATTCCTCGATGGATTGAGCCTGGGCCGAATATGAAGCCGTCACTGCAGCTAAAACGGCGACAAAGGAAAGTTTGTTCATTTTCATCCCCCATGCTGACATTTTCGTTCTAGCTCGCACAGAAACTTGCAACACATTATCGACCTACACACGCAGCCGCCGCCCTCTCGTGAGGCTTGGCCTGGTGACTGAGCTGTTTGGCGCCCATTGACCCGTTAGCGTTCAATGTTAGAGCAAAGCGCGTCCGGGCGCTAGCAGGTTCTGCCAAGCCGCTTTGGGGAGAGGAACTGGCTTAGCGCCGATCAGGGATGAAGGACCAGTGGGTGGGCCCGATGAGGTCGCTTGCAGGGGATGCCCGACAGGGGTTAACTTGAGATCGTCCAACGGCGCCGCCTCAGGCGGCCTCTCGTTCACAATGCACCAGACGATCAGTGAAGATCGCGGAGTTTTTCATGACGTCCCTCTCCCGACGCATTGCGCTATCAACCCTTGGCTTGTTGCTGACGACAGGCGGGTCATTCGCACAAACCCCTGAATCCTTCTTCAGGGGCAAGCAGATTTCTCTTTATGTCTTCTCGGGCGCCGGCTCGACTTATGATGTTTATAGTCGTCTCCTGGCGCGTCATCTCGGCAACAGCATTCCCGGCAAGCCCACGGTCATCGTGCAATATATGCAGGGAGCCGGCGGCCTCAAACTGGTTGACTACATCAACCGCATCGCACCCAAAGATGGCGCCGCGATCGGAATGATTGGACGCGGGTTGCCGTTTGAGCCGCTCCTTGGCAAGAACGAGGTGAATTTCGATCCTTTGAAGCTCAATTGGATTGGCAGCATGAACCGCGAGGTGACGGTTGCGCTGTCGTGGATGACGGCGAAGGTCAAGACGTTTGAAGACCTTACGAAGATCGAGCTGCTGGTTCCCGGGACGGGCGCCGGCGCGGATTCCGAGATCATGCCGCGCGCCTTCAACAATCTTGCGGGAACGAAGTTCAAGATCATCATGGGCTATCGCGAAACCACCGAAGCCTCATTGCAACTGGAGACTGGCGAGCTTGATGGCATCGCCTACTGGTCATGGAGTTCGGTTCTCGCCGCGCATCCTGACTGGCTGCGTGACAAGAAAATCAACCTCCTGTTCAAGACAGGGCACAAAGATCTGCCCGGGGCGCCGCCGGATCTGCCCGTCATTCAGGACCTCGTCAGGAATCCCACTGACCGAAAGGCTCTTGATTTCCTGCTTGCACGTGAGCCTCTTGGGCGTCCTGTCGTAGCGCCTCCAGGCCTGTCGCCGGAGCGTGCCAAAACCCTGCGGGATTCATTCGCGGCAACCATGATTGATCCGGCGTTTCGGGCAGAAGCCGATCGAAGCCAGATCGAGGTCAATCCGGTGTCCGGTGCGGAAGTTGAGGCTATATTGAAGGAGGCAGCAAGCGCGCCTCCGGATGTCATAGACCTCGTTAAAAGGGTCCTTGATCGTTAAGATCCTCGCGTGCGACGCGTCATGCTGGAATAAAGGCGCCTGTGCCGGACGCCGGGACAGAATGTCAAGGGCAAGCGCTATTTCCGGGTTAGGAACCAGCGCTTTCTCAATGCGCCATTTTGACCGGTAGAAGCACTTCCTGACCAATGGCCTTAATATTCTCGACGCTCGGAATCATTTTGCAAAGTATGAGTTCCAATCCCATCTCGCCAAACCTTTTCAGTTGCGCGCGGACATCAGCCGGTTTGCCGACACATCCGGCTTTGAGAGCGGGCAACATGCGCCGCTTGAGCTTGCGGGCGTCTGGTTCAGGGTCATATTTCAACACACGCGCAATTGTTGCTTCAAAAGCAGTCTCCTCATCGTCACCGAGCGCAACAAAAGGGTTCATGGCGAATCTTACTGTTCGACCTTCAACTGCCGCGCGTCGACGCATGTCGCTTATGGCTTCTTCAATCCCTCTCAGCACATCTTCAGTCGTTTCGGCGCTTTTTGGGTAGTTGATGAACCACCAATCACAGGTTCGGGCGATGAAGTCGCGACCCTCATCGCCTGCACTGACCGAAAAAATCTCCGGCGCGGTGGGGTGCCGAGGCTTGAGAAGCAGGTGCGCATCCTTGAGCTTGAAGAAATCTCCATCAATGGAAAATCGCTCATTTTCCCAGAGACCTCGCAACACGCTGATGAACTCGGTGGCGCGTTTGTAACGTTCTTCGCCACGCAGAATTTGCCCACCGAACATCTCGAATTCCTCGTCGAACCAACCGTTGACGATGTTCAGCGCCATGCCCTGCTTGCACATACGGTCCAGAGAAACAGCCATCTTCGCCGTCAGGACCGGATCTAGCAGGCCCGGATGAATGGCGACGAGAGCGCGTATATTTTCGAGGCGTGACCCTACCGCGCCCGCCAGAAGCCATGCGGAAAGATCGCTGCCAAGATGACGTTCCGCAAAAAGGCACAGGTCGAAACCGGACTGGTCTGCTGCTATCAGAAGATCAAGCGAATGATCCAGTTGCAGATCCCGGCTGCCCGCGGGCAGAGACGACAGGGCATCCTTATGCGAAGCGGCGATCTCCGGCGACCCCACCGTCGCCATGGGGATAGGTGCATAAATGCCAAACTGCATAGTGGCGGTTCTCCGGGGCGGTGGATCCAGCATCATGCGCAATTGTGTGTCAGGGGGAGGCCCAAGCGCAACCCCACCCGTCCTGGAATGTTTTGGACGGGTCACATGAAATGCTTGAAGAATTTTATCTATATAACTGATAAATATGGATATTATACCTATCGCCAAGGGGCTTCGACAGTGTGTCTTCTATTGCGTTTTTTTCAACAATATGTTGCAAAATTTTTGCTTCCCTCCCGCATTGGGCATGCAATACTCCTCAGCGTGGCTTTAGAACCGTAAAAAACAGAGCGGTCGGCCATAAAGGGGGGGAACATGGCCCAGTTGACGACATTCAAGGTTGGCCTCGCATCGCCAGCCAATACTTTCTTCGCCATCTGGATGGCCAGGGCGGCGGGCTTCTATAGGGACAACGGGCTCGATGTGGAAATCGTACCCGTCGTTGGCGGCAAGGATTCGGGCGTAGATCTGGAGTCAAACCGCATCCAACTGATGCACATAGGCATGTCTTCCGTCGTGCGCGCCAATGGCATGGGGCACCATCTGGTGACCATTGGATCCCTGTCCAACATCATCCGCAATTCAATGTTCTGCGCGCCAGGCGTCAACGGCGTGAAGGATCTGATCGGCGGTTCCATTGGTATTTCCAGCATCGGCTCTGAGACCGATCCAACCACGACCCTGGCGCTGCGCAAGCTTGGGATCGATCGAAACGATGTGAAGATTGTGGAAATCGGCGTCGAACGGTTGAGTTCGGTGCGCGAGGGCAAGGTTTCCGCATCGCTCATGGGCGAGCCATATCGCAGCAAGGCCTTTGCTTTGGGCATGAAGCCCATCATCGACCTTTATGCGGATCGTACGCCCTGGCTCTATAGTGGGCTGGTGGTCTCCCGGGCCTTCTTGGAAGAGCACCGCAGTCAGGTGGTCGCATTCATAAAGGGCACAGTAGAGGGCAATTATTTTGCGCTCGCAAATCCTGATGAAGCCAAGAAGGTGCTCGCAAGCGAATTGCATCTGACCGATGGCAAGATCATCGATCAGACTTACGACAACTTCAAGGCGGAGACGCCACGTAATGCGGAGCTGACCTTTGAGGGCGCTCAAAACATCGTCGATGTTCTGGAGCCCCGGGATCGCGACCTAAATTCCTACCTCGACGATAGTGTCCAGCAAGACCTCGTCAAGGAAGGATTCTTCGAATCGATGCAGGCGAAATACAAGGTCTGAAGCGCCTGCCAGACTCAAGTGTGGTTTCTCCTTTCCAGGAAGCCGGAGTTTGCCGATGGGTATCTCTTTTTTGAAATCCGCACTCATCCTTGGCCTGTTGCTGTCTCACTCGTCATCTGCAAAGGCGGATGATTTTTTCCGCGGCAAGACCATTTCGATTGTCGTTGGCGCTACGCCGGGTGGCGCTTTCGATGTGATCTCGCGCGCGCTGGCTCGCGTCATCGGAAGGCATGTCCCTGGCAAGCCCAATGTGGTGGTTCAGAATATGCCGGGCGCGGGCAGCATGACCGCGCTTGGTTATATCGAGAGTGTGGCGCCAAGCGATGGCACGGTGTTTGGGACCTTCCTGCCCGGCATCATCACGCAGTCCATTCTTACACCGGAAAAAATACGCGCGAATATGGACAATGTCGGCTGGATAGGCGTTGTCAGCGCTGACTATTCGCGGGTCTGCTACGGTTATGGCCCCGATGGCGTCAAGTCCATGCAAGAACTGATCGAACGCAAGGCGGACCAGCCATTCATCATGGGAACGACTGGAACAGGCGCAAGCAATTATATTAATGGCATGTCCTTGCGAGAGATTTTTGGTGCGCCGATCAAGATGATCATGGGATTTCCCGGTAGTTCGGAAATGCGCCTTGCGATCGAGAGAGGAGAGTTGGAAGGCGATTGTGGCGGCATCGCCAGCATTCCTCCAAACTGGATCGAGCAAAAAAAGGCTCATCTTTTCGTGCGCTTTGCCGAGACCAGAATGGCCGGCATGCCCGCGAGCGCGGTCTATATCGGCGATCTTCTCAAGAATGAGGCCGACAAGCAATTTCTGGATCTGATATATGCAGGTGACAAATTGGGCCGACCCTACGTCGCTCCTAAGAAAACTCCGTTTGATCGCCTTCAACTCCTGCGCACGGCCTTCAACGCTACGATGGCCGACAAAGATTTCAACACGGAAATGGAGAAATTGCAGGAGACGATTTATCCTCTCACCGGCGAGCAGGCGCAAAAAATCATCGAAGGCATGCGGATCGTGAAACCGGAAATTCTCACCAGGGCGCGTAAACTTTACGAATAGGCATGAAACAGCAGTTTCCATCGCTCGCAGCCTCGCATGCTCACAATCAGGCCGAGCATTGGCCGGATCGGTGATCCCCCGTCCATTGAATTCGTCCAACTTAAAGTATGCCCTTTGATTTGAAAAATAAGGATGGGATTGGAAGGAAGAGACTTACCCTAGTATTGGGGGCGCCAGGCAATAATGTTGCAGTTCGGCACACGCAATTGGGACGGCCCGGCCACCCAAGATGAACCCCAACTTCACCCCACCAAGAGCTTCCTTTGCGTCTGACGGGTTGCAGTCATCGCGATCAGCCAGACGCACCCCCGTCATGCCAACAGGCATCGGAAGATTGTTCCGTGCTTCAGCAACTGCCTTACAAAAAGATCATTCTGGGCGTTCTGAATTTTGCGGACACGACGATCGAGACGCCTGAAATCATAGCAGACCGGATTCGTCGCGCTCTTGTTTACCGTGATCCCAAGGTTATCATAATTGCGCCCGACTGCTGTTCGAAATACTTACGCCATCATAGCGCATTCGGTAAAATGAAAGCGATGGTTGAAGGTGCGCGGATAGTCCGCGCAGAGCTTGGCGGATAGGGGAAATACGGCGCAACCGACCCTTGCGCCTCAAGTCGCCGCCATATGGGGCAGGTGGGTTCATCCCGCGCCTAGCGCAAGCCCATCGCTTCCTCAAAGGCGCGGCGAACTTCGGTCGGTTGGCCATAGTGGAACACGAAATCCCCCAGGCTGCGGGACAGAATGGGGTCGGATCGCATCTGGTCCAGCGTCATGCCATCGCGCAACTTGCCGGAACCGTCGGGCAAATTCACATTGTTGTTACGCGCGGGATCACGCAGCAGGCCCTTGGGATCTTCTCCTCGCGCCACCGCGTCCATGTCCTCGAACCATTGCTTGCGAATCATGGAGATGCCTCGGTCGCTCGCGCCCAGATGCTCCTTGGTGCGGTCAGCGATGGCGCCCTGGCCAACCCAGGCGATGATGTCCTGATTGATGATGTGGCTGGAGATCCAGCGTCCGGTTGCTGGATCCTTGATCGGGCTCTCCCAGGAGGGAACGCCATCCTGCACATAGGGCTGGCGCTCGAGGGGCACCCGGTTGAAGGCCCAAACGACGCTCAGCATGTTTTCATCGTCGATCGGCACACGCCACTCGAAATGGTCGCCCAGATAAAAGCCGTTTGGCCACAGACAGACGCGGCCGATGGTCCACAACGGACTGCTCTCGCTCTGTCCCTCAGTAAGGCGCTTGTAGGTAAAACCGAATTCGAATTCGTCGAAGTCGACCTTCAGATGGGTAGGCGCATAGGGGCCAAGGGCGCCCTTCAGGCGCGTAGCCCAGTTGGCGTGCATCCATTCGAAATGAACGGGATCAATGGAGTTTTCCTGCGCCTGCACCCAGTTGCAGGGCACATGGGAAAATACGATCTGCCGGAAACCGTTGGGGCGATTGAACGCTTCCCAATCCGGGCACTGCGGGGCGGGTGTGGGGCCGAGATAGGCCCATAAAAGCCCACCCTTCTCCTCAACAGGATAGGCGGTGATGCGGATCTTGTCGCGGAACCGTGCTTCGGGCCGCGCCAGATCTTCGAAGGGCTGGCTGACGCAGGCGCCGGTCTCGTCAAACTGCCAGCCATGGTAGTTGCACCGCAGGCCGCACTCCTCGACGAAGCCATAGGACAAATCAGCCCGGCGATGCGGGCAATGTTTGTCGACGAGGCCATAGGTCCCACTGAGGTCGCGGTAGAGCACCAGATCTTCGCCCAGGATCCGCACCGGGCGCACAGGATCACGGGCAAGTTGGTCCACGGCCGCAATGGGATGCCAGTAACGGCGCAGGGTGTCGCCCATGGGCGTTCCCCTGGACGTCTGGGTCAGCAAATGGTTTCTGGATTTGCCGAGCATGCCGACTCCCCCCTGGTTCGCTCAAGATATTTTGAGCGCATAATACTAATTGGAACCCCGAGCACAACCGGGCGCACTCGCGACATAATCGCCTGCAAGGGCTGACAATACGAAGAATTTACCGCATAGTGCAGAAGAGAGGCGCGCAGGCGCCCGCAAATCCGGGGGGACTGTCTGGCTGGTCCCTCACAACAGGGGGAAATCCGTTGATCCTGCGCTTTGTCCTGGGCCGACTGCTGATGCTGGTCCTTGTGGCGCTGACCGTATCTTTCATCGGTTTTGGATTGCTGCGACTGTCAGGCGATCTCGCGGCTGTCCTGGCGGGGGAGACCGCCACCCCTGCTGACATCGCGCGCGTCGCCAGACAATACGGCCTCGACCAACCCCTTTACGTTCAATATCTGGATTGGGCTGGCAAGGCCTTGCGCGGCGATCTCGGCACGTCGCTTTTCACGCGCGAACCTGTGATTGATCTCATCATGGCGCGCATCGGCGTCACCATCACGCTCGCTTTTTCGGCGCTGGCCATCTCCCTGATTTTTGCAGTTCCGCTGGGCGTCGTCGCGGCCAAGTGCAAGAACACCTGGGTTGATCGTGCGGTGCTCACCTTCAGTGTATTTGGTCAGGCGATCCCCAGCTTCTGGCTGGGGTTGTTGCTGATCTACCTCTTCGGCGTCACCCTGCGCTGGCTGCCCATCTCAGGCTCCGACACATCAGCGCATTTCATCATGCCGACGATCACCCTGTCGCTGGCCACCATGCCTGCGCTCATGCGCCTCACCCGTACGGGCATGATTGACGCGCTTGGGTCCGACTATATCCGCACCGCCTGGGCAAAGGGCCTCTTGCCCCTGCCGGTTCTATTCAAGCACGCCCTTCGCAACGCCATCCTGCCCGTGGTTTCGCTCAGCGCCGTCTTGCTGGGTTTTCTGCTGGGCGGTTCTGTGATCGTGGAATCCGTGTTCGCGCTGAACGGCCTCGGTCTGCTGGCCTTTGATTCCATCAAGCGGATTGACTTTCCGGTGGTGCAGTCGATCCTGGTTTTCCTGTCGTTCTGCTACATTTTCCTGACCCTCTTGTCTGATCTGATTAACGCCAAACTCGACCCGAGGATCAGCCTGTGAGCGGGACCGAGGCAAGGCCCGCACCCTCGCAGACCTTCAGCGAGGAGACCATGGCGCCCTCGCCACGAGAGGAGATGCGCCGCCGCGCCAAATCCCATGCAGGCTTGATTTTCGGCGTCGCAATAGTGCTCTTCGCGGCGCTTGTGGCGATCCTCGCACCGCTACTGGCGCCATACGATCCCTATGATCAAGACCTCGCCAAGAGGCTTGTTGATCCCGTCTGGACCACAGGTGACTGGGCGCACATTCTGGGCACGGATGCGCTGGGACGAGATTATCTGAGCCGCCTGATATTTGGCGCGCGAATCTCTCTTATGGTCGGCTTCGGGGCGGCTCTGATCGCCGGGACCATAGGTTCGGCTATCGGTGTTCTCGGCGGTTATTTCGGCGGGCGCATCGACTCGGTGGTCGTCTATCTCATCAATGTCAAACTGGCTCTTCCTGGCCTCTTGATCGCCCTGTCTCTGGTCAGCATCACGGGCGGTTCGGTGGGGGCGCTGGTGCTGATCCTGGGCTTCCTGACCTGGGATCGCTATGCGGTCGTCACCCGCAGCGTCGCCCAGCAATTGCGGGGAAGCGACTTCATCACCGCCGCCCGCGCCGTGGGCGCCTCGCAGACGCGCATCATCCTTGGCGAGCTTCTGCCCAATGTGATGAACCAGATCATCGTCATCGCCAGCCTTGAGATCGCCATCGTGATCCTGATCGAGGCGGCGCTGTCATTCCTCGGCCTTGGCGTTAAGCCGCCCGAACCCTCCTGGGGCCTGATGATCTCGGAAGCGCGCAGTTTCATGTTCTTCAAGTCCCACATGATCGCCATTCCCGGATTCGCCATCTTTCTGCTCGTGATCGCCATCAATATGGCGGGCGACGGATTGCGCGACGTGACCGCCCCCGAAGGCCGGAACTAGGAGGTGGCGATGGACAAGACTGCGCCCCCATCCGATCGTCCCATCCTCAGCGTCGAGGGCATGAGTGTGGACCTCGCCGTGCCCTCGGGACAATTGCATGCGGTGCGCGGGGTGGATTTTTCGGTGAAGCCGCGCGAAACCTTCTGCATCGTAGGTGAATCAGGCTGCGGCAAGACCATGACCTCGCTCGCCCTGATGCGGCTTCTGCCGGCCAGCGCGCGCCTCAGCGCGACCCGCATGGAATTCGACGGGCTCGATTTGCTGACGCTCAGCGCGCGAGAGATGTCGGCCCTGCGCGGCGACCGTCTCGGGATGATCTTTCAGGATCCCATGACCTCCCTGAACCCGGTCTACACGATTGGCGACCAGATGGAGGAGGTCTATCTGCGCCACCGCGTCGCCACCCGCAGGCAAGCGCGCCAAAGGGCGGAATATCTGCTGCAGCGCGTAGGCATCATGTCGCCCGAACTGCGCCTGCGGCAATTCCCCCATCAACTCTCGGGCGGCCTGCGCCAGCGCGTAATGATCGCCATGACGCTCATGTGCGAGCCCAGGCTCATCATCGCCGATGAACCCACCACCGCGCTCGACGTGACCGTGCAGGTGCAGATCCTGCAACTGCTTGCGCGGTTGCAGCAGGAATTCGGGATGGCGATCATTCTGATCACGCATAATCTGGGGATCGTGGCCCGCATGGCGGACCGGTTGGCGGTCATGTATGCGGGCAAGATCATCGAGACTGGCGGCGCCGTCGAGGTCTTCACCAATCCGCAGCATCCCTACACCCGTGGGTTGCTGCGTTGCATGCCGGGCTATGGCGTGCGCGGCGAGGGGCGACGCCTCGGCTCGATCCCCGGTCTGGTGCCCTCCCTCATTGGCGAGATCGACGGATGCAGCTTCCGCAATCGTTGCGACTTCGCGACATCCGATTGCGCCAGCGGCGACCTTGCCCTCCGCCCCGTTGCGGGCGGGCACAGCTATCGCTGCCATCTTGAACCGGGCGAGGCCGCGCGCACTGATGGGGAGGGCGCGCTTTCATGACGGCGCCGATGAACCACAAGGCAATCGAACCAACGCCCGCGCTTGAAGTGCGCAGCCTGTCGCGCAGCTTCAATGTGGGCGGCGGATTTTTCAGCCAGGGCAAGGTCCTTCGCGCTGTCGCGGACATAGATCTGAGCGTTCGGCGCGGAGAATGTCTGGGCATTGCGGGGGAATCCGGCAGCGGCAAGACCACCCTCTCACGGATGATGCTCGGCTTGATGAAGCCCACCCATGGCGAAATCAAAATCGACGGGCGCAATATCGTCGGCATCGACAGGCGAGAACTGGCGCGCAAGATCCAGCCAATCTTTCAGGATCCCTATTCATCGCTCAATCCGCGCAAGACCATCGGACAGATCATCCGCCTGCCGCTCGAGGCCCATGGCATAGGGACAGGCGCGGAACGCCACGACGACGTCGAAGCTATCATGTCTCAGGTTGGACTGCCTCTCCGGCTTCTACACTCCTATCCAAGCCAATTGTCTGGCGGCCAGCGCCAGCGTGTGGCCATCGCGCGCGCCCTGGTGGCGAAGCCGGAGATCCTCATCTGCGATGAGCCGACATCAGCCCTCGATGTATCCGTACAGGCGCAAATCCTCAATCTGCTGAAGGATCTGCGCACGACATTCAATCTGACCTATATCTTCATCAGCCATGATCTCGGCGTTCTCGACTATATGGCTGACCGCGTGGCGGTCATGTATCTGGGCCGCATCGTGGAGCTGGGCCTGGCCAGCGATATTCTCGACAAGCCAGGCCACCCCTATGCGCAGGCGCTGCTGGGCTCGATCCTGACGCCCGATCCACATCTCGACCTCCCGGAACTTCATCTCGCCCAGGGCTTTCCAGATCCGCTCAATCCACCCACGGGATGCGCCTTTCATCCCCGTTGCGCCGTAGCGCGCGACATCTGCTCCACAAAGGCGCCACAAGCCGCACGAGCGCAAGATCACCACATCGAATGTCTCTTATATCCACCGGAGGCGCATCCATGATTCATAACTCGCTTCTCAGATCCCTGACACGCCTGACCTGCGCAGGACTCCTGGCGACTGTGGCCTTGCCACTCGCCACCGCACAGGCGCAAAAGGCCAAGGACACTCTGCGCCTTGCCTTCGCCGACCCCATCGGCTCTATCCTGATCTATGAGGATTCAAAGCCTGAAGCGGGTTTCATCGCTGGCGCGGTTTTCGATAGCCTGATGTGTTTTGATCCAGCCAAGGGCACGCTTGAACCATTGCTGGCGACATCCTGGAGCTGGGTGAATGATCGCCTTCTTGAAGTGAGCCTGCGACAGGACATCAAATTTCACGATGGCTCGGATTTCTCAGGCGAGGATGTTGTCTATACGCTGAGCTGGTTGCTCGACCCCAACAGCAAGCTCCGTTTCACCGAGAACTGGTCATGGATCGAAAGCGCGGAGCTGGTCGATCGCTTCAAGGTGCGCATCCACGCCAAGGTCCCCTTTGCGCCCGCCCTGGTGCGCCTCGCCATGAGCTCCATGCCCATGATCCCCAAATCCGTGCATGGGGACCCCGCGCGACGGTCCGAATTCGGCATCAAGACACCCATCGGCACCGGGCCTTACAAGGCCGAGTTCGTCGACGTGAACAAGGGGATCATGCTGGTCAAGAACCCCCGTTACCCTCAGGCCAGCGCCTGCAAACCGGCGGCGGCGATCGGGCGCGTCCATGTTCAGCCTATTCCTGATCAGCAGACGCAGATCGCACAATTGGCTGTTGGCGGTCTCGACTATCTCAAGGTCGCCGAAAAGGATCAGGCGGCGTTCCTGAGCGCCGATCCTCGCCTCGCCGTCACGGCGACCCAGGGCCTGACTTTCAACTACATGGCGATCGACGCAAGCGGACGCTCCGGTAACAAGCCGCTGGCGGACATTCGTGTGCGGCAGGCGCTATTCCGTTCGATTGATCGCGATCTCATCACGAAAAGCGTGGTGGCGGGCGGCGACGAGGCCAAGGTGCTGGATGAATTGTGTTTCAAGTCGCAATTTGGCTGCGGATTCTCCGCCAAACCAAGACCCTTCGACCGCGCCGCCGCCAAAGCGCTGCTGACGGAAGCTGGTTATCCCGACGGCTTCGAGGTCGAGTTGCTGGCGACTCCAAGCGTGTTCGGGCTTGCAGAGGCGCTGGCGGGTGAAATGCGCAAGATTGGCGTGCGCGCCAAGGTTGATCGCGCCACTTTCGCCGCCTATCGCGATAAACAGCGCCTTGGCAAGCAGCAGATCCTCATCAACGAATGGAGCTCTGGCGGGCTGCCTGACGCCTATTCGACTGTTGATTATTTCTTCAGCGACGGTCCGCGCGACTATTGGCAGGACACGCAGATCAAGGCACTTTCGGCGCAGGCCGTCTCGGACCTCGATGACGCCAGGCGGCGCGAAATCTATACGCGCATCTATGATCGAGCTGTTGAGCAGGCCTATGTACTGCCAATCTCCACGAAGCCCGCCGTATTTGTCCACAGCAAGGATCTTCAGATTGATAAAGGGTCCATCGGCGTCTACGGCGCGGAAACGAACACAATGCGCTGGAAGTGATCTCATTGATCATAGCGACTGAAACAGGGAGAGGGCCAAATGGCGGACATCGTTCTCACTATGGCGACCACACATGGTCCTCAATTGCATACGACACCGGAGGAATGGCTGCTGCGTCTGCCCGCTGACAGGGCGGGAAAGCATCCCTGGCGGGACGGCGTCCATTCTTTCGATGAATTGGTGAAGCTGCGCAGCGCCGAGGGCCTTGCGGAGAAATCATCAAGCGAAGGCATTCGCGAATCCCATCGTCGTTGCCATGTGGCGATGGAGCAACTCGCCGATAAATGGGCTGAGGTCGGCGCTGATGTCGCGGTCATTCTGGGCAATGACCAGCGCGAGGTCTTCAATGACGAATTCAATCCCGCTTTCTTTGTTTTCCACGGCGACAAGATTCCAAATTATCCGCAAACCGAGGAAAGCCGCGCCAAATCGCCACCCGGCATCAAAGAGGCGGAGTTCGGCCATGCGACGCAAACTTATACCGAGTATGACGCGCTGCCCGAGTTGGGGGAGCATATCATCAAGGAATTATGCGCGGCCGACTTTGATGTGGCGACTTCGAAAATATGGCCAAGGCAGGCCAAAAACGGCGCGCCGCATGCCTTCGGTCATATCTATCGACAGGTGATGCGCGACAAGGTCGTGCCGAATGTTCCGGTGATCCAGAACACATTCTTTCCGCCGAACCAGCCCAGCGCGCGCCGCGCCTATGAATTCGGCAAGGTGGTGAAGCGGGCCATCGACAGTTGGGCCTCCGACAAGAAAGTGGCCGTCTTCGCCTCCGGCGGCATGAGCCATTTCGTCATCGATGAAGATTTTGACCAGCGTTTCATCAAGGCGCTGCGCAATGGCGACAAGGACTATTTGTGCTCCATACCCCTGGCGCAATTGCAGTCGGGCACATCCGAGCTGAAATCATGGATTTCGCTGGCGGGTTTGATGGAGGACATGAAGGTGGAGATGCATCAGTTTGACTATGTGCCTTGCTATCGCTCCATCGCGGGCACTGGCACCGCCAATGGCTTCTTCTGGTGGGATGTCAAATAAGGCGTCTTCCTTTTACGCGGCGACCAGCGTCGATACCTCAATCCCCATTGCTTGACGACCCTTTGACCTGCGGACACAATCTGGAAAATGAACGCAGTTCAACAGGGATAAAATCGGAGGAAAATGTGAAAATCATCGATTGCCATGCGCATGTGAGCGCGCCTGCGGAACTTTGGGCTTACAAGGCCTCCCTGCTTTCTCATCGCGGCGCCCATGGTCGCGGTGGTCTCAAATTCAGTGATGATGAGATTCGCAACGCCGTGGAGAAAAAACGGTTCGAAGGCGGCGACAAGAGCCACATGGCCTTTCTTGATGAAGTAGGGACGCATGTGCAATGCGTCTCGCCCCGCCCGTTTCAGATGATGCATTCGGAAAAGCCCTCGAAGCTGGTGCAATGGTTCACTGAAGAGGTGAACGACGTCATTTATCGGCAGACGCAGCTTTATCCTGATCGGTTCGTTGGCGTTTGCGGGTTGCCGCAGTCGCCGGGCGAGCCGCTCGACATGGCGATACGCGAACTGGATCGCTGCGTGAAGCTGGGCTTCAAGGGTTGCCTTCTCAATCCCGATCCCTACGAGAATCGCGGCAATGGCAAGGCCCCGCCCATGGGCGACCGTTACTGGTATCCCCTCTACGAACGACTCTGCGAACATGACATCCCCGCCCATGTGCACGCCACTTGCTCCCATTGCGCAGACCGTGAACCCTACACGCTGCACTTTATCAATGAAGAGACGACTGCGACTGTTGGCCTGCTGAACTCCGATGTCTTCAAGGATTTCCCGGCGCTCAAGATCATCATCAGCCATGGCGGCGGCGCCATTCCTTATCAACTTGGCCGCTTCGAGGCCGCAAGCGCGCGCAAGCCCGGCGGCAAACTCTTCTCCCAGGCCATGCGCAGCCTCTATTACGACACCGTGCTCTACACCGAGTCCGCTCTGCGCATGCTGATTGAGACAGTCGGCGCCGACCGCTGCCTGTTTGGCGCTGAATGCCCAGGCGTCGGTTCCGCTCGCAACCCCGCAACTGGCCGCACCTATGACGACATCATGCCTATACTGCGTGACGCCATTTGGCTGAGCGCGGCTGACAAGCAAGCGATCTTGCAGGATAACGCCACGAAACTGTTCAAGATCGCAGCGTGAACTGCGCCCGAGGTCAAATGATGAGACAAGACGCCATGACGCAAGCTACGGATCTACTCGCGCGACTGGCGCGCATCGATTGCTGCGCGCTCTCTGATGCGCTGGATCAGCTGAAATTGACGGGCGTGGTGTCTGGCCTGATTCAGGGATCAGGCGGGGGGCGTATCGCTGGGCGCGCCATCACCGTGCGGCTCGTCGCTGGCGTTAAAAGGGAAGGACCGCCCAGGCATCTATGCGCGACGGCCATAGAACTGGGCGGCCCCGGCTCCATCATCGTGGTGGAGCAGCGCTCAGGGATCGAGGCAGGAAGTTGGGGCGGCCTCCTGTCCATGGGCGCCCAAACCAAGGGCATAGAAGGCGTGATCGCAGAGGGACCCGTGCGCGACATCGATCAGGCCATGGAGATGGGGTTTCCGGTCTTCGCGCGCTCCTGGACGGCCAGGACCGCACGTGGACGCATCGTCGAGCAATCGACAAATGAGCCCGTGCAAATCGGTGATGTGACTGTGCATCCAGGTGATTATGTGCTGGCTGATCGCAGCGCCACGATTTTCGTGGCGGAAAAGCATATCGAGAAAGTTCTCGCCGCTGCGGAAAGGATTGTCGCCAAGGAGGATTTGATGGCGAAGGAGATTTTGGCGGGAACCGGGATTGGAACAGTCATGGGCGCCAACTACGAGGACATGTTGAAATAGGCCATCGAATGCAACCCTCCACGACGCAAGGTGCGAGGTTTGTAAACCGCCCTTCTAACGCTCTTTCTACGATCTTCCCCTTAAAACACCGACAGACTTTACGACTTCCTCTACCCTCAGCGTCCGAAGAGGGTCTTGGCGCGCTGCACGACGGTGGCGGATGTGGCGAGGGTCTTCTTCACCTCGGCATATTGGCTTGAGGCCGGCAGAGGCTCGAGGTCGAGATTGGTCTTCTGCATCTCGGCGATCATCTCCGGATCCCTGATCATCGCCATGAAACCATCCTGCAATGTCTTGAGGACGTTTTCCGGCGTGCCCGGTGGCAGGATGAAGGCGCGGCCGATGGCGCCGCCCGAGGCGTAGAGGTTCAGGAGTTGCTTGTCATCGGGATTGTCGCCGAGTTCGCCCAGCGCGGGCACGTCCGGCAGGTCGCGCGTGCGCTCGGGCACGTCCTGAAGGATGATCTTGATCTTCTTGTTCTCAAGCCAGTCCTTCTTGCCAATGCGCACGGCTGCCCAGGAACCGGCGGCGCCATCGACTTCGCCGCGTTCCATCGCCAGCATGCCCTCGGCCGAGGCCGGATAGCCGCTGATGACCTTGAACCTGGTTCCCAGCACCTTGTTCAACAGGTTCGGTATCACTTCCGACAGGTTGCCGGCGCCGGCCGCAGCAACGGTCGTTTCGGTTCTCCTGGCTTCCTCGATCGACTGGACCTTGGCCGTATGCCACTGAAAGTGGATGTTGTTCGACGAGGCGATGCGACCGAGCCAGTGGAATCGCGCCGCGTCATACTGGACCGACGGATTGCCGACGACCTGCTCCATCGCCAGGGTCTCCGTGACGATTCCGAGGGCGGTGCCGTCCTTGGGCGCGACCTCATAGATGAAGTTGGCGGCGCGCAAGGTGCCGGCGCCCGGCATGTTGGTGGCGATAACGGTGGGATTGCCTGGCAGGTGCTTGCCCAGAAAACGCGCCACGACGCGGCCATATAGATCGTAGCTGCCGCCAGCCGTGTTACCGATATAGATCGTGATCGTCTTGCGCGCGAAGTCGACGTCCTGCGCGAAAGCCGGTGCGCCGACCAGCAGCGCCGCGACGAGAGTTACGCCGCGCAGGGCAAAGCAGGTGCTGCGAGCCATCTATGTCTCTCCATTCAACCCGGCGGGCCTCTGCGGCCCCTCCCCTTGAGGGGAAATTTTCTACTGATTGCGGTGACGATTGTCACTTGGCCGTCAGGAACCGCGTCAGGATGGCCGCGACAGCCTCCGGTTCCTCCAGCAACAACGCATGGCCGGCGCCGGGGATCACATGCAATGGCTGGCATTGGCCCAGCCCCTCCGCAAAGGCCTTTCCGTGGGCGAGCGGGACCATATGGTCCTCACCGCCCCAGATGACGCAGGATGGCATGGCGGCGCGGTAGAGGCGTTCCCGCAGCAGGCGGTTGTAGAAATAGGCCGGCTTGAACCCGAAGAAAGAGCCAAAGCGCAGCATCTGGTAGCGACGCACCTCGGTGTCGATGTCACCACGCCCGTTGGGGAAGTATTGCAGGGCCATGGGATGGTCGGAGTTGCGGAACAGCAGGTTGCGCAAGCTCTGGTAGTCTATGCCGCGCTCGGGCTGGGCATGCATGAACACGTCGCCGATCAACTCGCCCTCGATGAAGAGCCCGGATGCGCCGATGAGGCCGAGCTTCTTCACCCGCTCGGGATGTCGCACGGCCATTTCGGCCGCCACCCAGCCACCGGCGCAGTGACCGATCACGTCGAACTTTTCGAGCCCGAGCGCATCCATCACTTCCATCATGTGGAAGGCGACGTCCTCGATGTTGCGGCCCTCGGTGAGTTCTTCCGAACCGTTCACCCCCGGCAGGGCGGGCGCGATGAGCCTGCAGCCTTGGGCGAGGAGGTGGTGAAAGCTCTGGAATTCGGCCGGCGCCGCATGGACGTCCGCAAAGCCGTGCAGATAAACGAGCGGTTCCCCGGAACCTGCTTCCAGGATCGCGACCTCACGGCCGCGCACTTTGATCAGGTTCGGAATCACTTCACCACCTCGGCCATCTGTTTTTCTGCAAGATAGGGATATTTTTCACCGAAGATCCGGATCGAATCCTCGCGCAGGCGCGGCGCAACTTGCGTGGCGAAAAGATGCATGCTCTTGCGCGCGAAGGCATTGTCCATGTTGCCGAGATGAAACTGCAACAACAGGTTGCCGACAGGCGCCAGTTCGAGCAAACCGCGAAGGCGCTCGTAGATCGTGTCCGGGCTGCCCACGAGAATGGACTGGGAACGCTGCAGGTCGTCCCAGTCCTCCGTATCGCCCAGCAAGGGCGTCGTCGGATCGGTGCTGCGCAGGAAATCGCCCCATTCGGAAGCGGGAATATAGGGGACACCCGGGCCATAGGTGAGTTGGCGGCCCTCGCGGCGTTGATGGCCCTTGAGGCAGTTCTTCAGGAAATACCAGATGCCTTCTTTGCCCATCTCCTGCGCTTCCTTGTCGGTCTCGCCAACGACGACCGACATCAGAATCCCCATGCGATGGGGCTCATAGCGCTGGTTGAATTCACCCAGCACCTGCTCGAAGATTTGCTGCGACTTCGCGGTGGCGGCGCCATGGCTGCGCGACGACAGGAAGTAGCAATAGCCATGCTTGGCGATCTCTCGCAGGGTGCCCTTGGAGCGACCCGAGGGAATCCAGATGGGCGGATGCGGGTCCTGGGTAGGCTGCGGCCACGGGTTCACATAGCGCAGCGAATAATGCTTGCCGTCATAGGGAAAGGGGCCAGGCTGCGTCCAGGCGCGACGGATGAGGTCGAGCGCTTCCCAGAACTGCTCGCGCGAGGGCGCGGAGGGTACGTCGTAGTTGAAGGTCTCAGGACCGGAGCCCGGCGCAAAACCGGCCACCAGACGACCATCGCACATATTGTCGAGCATCGCATATTCTTCCGCCACGCGCAGCGGATTGGCGTGCAGCGGCAGGAGATTGCCGAGCACAACGATGCGACCCTTGGTGGTGGCATGGGCGAGCGCGGCGGCGATGATGTTGGGCGAGGGCATCAAGCCGTAGATGTTCTGGTGATGCTCGTTGAGCACCATGCCGTCGAAGCCGATCTCCGAGGCATAGACCAACTGGTCGATGTATTCGCGCAGCAGGCCGCGCGACTTCTGCTTGTCCCAGAGTGTGTTTGGAACCGTGACCCAACCCGAGTCGTGCTTCTGGTCGAAGTCCGGGGCCAGATGCGGGTAGGACATGAAGTGCCAGCAATAGAGCTCGACCGGCTTCACCACTTTGTGCTCCCTTCAGAAAATACGATCTTCGTTGTTGCTTTAAAACATAGCCCGGGTGCAACGGCCCCCGAAAGTCCGAAAATCTGGCCTCACACGCCAAAATTCTTGGACATTGACCAGACGGCAAGCTAGGCTCGCCTGATGGACCGCCTGAAATGCATCCGCACCTTCGTCCAGATCTCCCGTTGCGCGAGCCTCGCCGCGGCCGCCGAGCAACTGGGCATTTCGCGCTCGCTGGCGGGCGAGCATTTGCGCCAACTTGAGGAACATCTGGGGGTGCGGCTCGTGACCCGCACCAGCCGCCAGATGGCGCTCACCCGCATGGGCGAGGAATATCTGGCCCAGTGCCTGACCATCCTCAAGACCGTGGCTGAGGCGGATGCGCGAATCTCGCAGTTGCAGCTGGATCCTGAGGGACCGGTGAAGGTCATGGCCTCCATGGCCTTCGCAACCTATGGGCTGGGACCCATCATCATAGACTTCACGAGGGCCAATCCCGCAATCAGCATCAACCTGCAGATCGTGGACCGGTCCTTCTATATCGAGGAGTTCATCGATGGCAGCTATGACCTGGGCATCTCCACCCATTCGGTGAAGGACACGGAACTCATCAGCACCAAGCTCACAGAGGTGACCTGGGCCCCCTGCGCGACGCCTGCCTATCTGGCCGCGCACCCACAGGTGCAAAGCCCCGATGATCTCGCCAGCCACACCTGCCTCATCCACCAACGCCATGCGCCAGACGGCGTGTGGGAATTTTTTGGCGGCGAGACGCAGACCACCGCCGTGATAGTGAAAGGGTGCTTCTCGACAAACAGCGCGCTGGTGCTGCGCGATGCGGCGCTCTCCGATCTCGGCGTCGCCATGTTGCCTACCTATCTGGTGCGCGCCGATATCGAACAGGGGCGGCTGGTCCGCATCCTGCCCGCATGGACATGCCGGAAAAAGCCGGCATATCTGATCTATCCGCAAATGAAGCGCTTGCCCCGGCGAACTCGGGTCTTCATCGATTATTTGCGCGAGGCCTTTCGCCAGCAGTCGACCTGACGGTCATCCCCCAACCGGTGCGGTTGCCGACCAGCGCAGGGACGTTTCGCGAGACTGCAGTCGGTCCGATCTGGCAGCGCTTGGATTGTTATTCTAACACCGCTTTTTTCGCATCTTCAATGACAGACGGCGGCATGGCGGCAATGCGGTTCAGGAGCGCTCTGATCTGGTCAGCCGAACGGGGATCGACAACCATGCCGCTCTTTTTGGCGTCCTCCTGAAAATCGCTGTTTTTCAACATTTCGCCGAACGCGGCCTGAATGGCCGCCACCCGCTCCTTTGGTGTTTCCGGGGGCATCGCATAGGGTCGGGCAAATTCCAGCGGCGAGAGCCACAGATCCTGCACCAGTCGTTTGCCCGGATCAGTCGCGAGTTCGGAGACGGTTGGCACATCAGGCAGTTCGGGCGACCTTTGATCGCCTGTCTGAAGAAGAACCTGTATTTTTTGCTCGCTCAACCACGTGGGGTTCTTGGAGGGAATATTGCTCCAGGAATAATAGCCGATACCCTGGATCTCCCCGCGCTCCATAGCCAGCACAAGATCAGAAGTCCCGGGATAACCCTGGATGATCTTGAACTTCGTACCCGTTGTGTAATTGAAAACCTGCGGAATAATCGCCGAATCCCCGGATCCCCCGATGATAACCTCCCTGGAGCGAAGGTCATCTATGGTCAGTTTCGTCGGCGGCTTCCATACAATTGCGACGCCCGGTTCCGCAGCCGTGCTGAAGAGCCAGTTGAACTTGAACACATCGAATTGAACGCCGGTCGGGTTGAGCCATGGGGAGGTCAGCAAGCCCCGCTGGACGACCCCCATGAAGGTGCCGTCCTTGGGGCTGGTGGAGTAAAGGCGATTAACGCTGGTGAGACCCCGCGCGCCAGAAATGTTCTGCACCACCAGCGAGGGGTTGCCGGGAATGAAGCGGCCGATATGGCGGGCGAGAATGCGAGCGTCCACATCATAGCCGCCGCCTGGACTACCGCCAAACAATATGGTGATGGTCTTCCCACGATAAAAGTCCGCCACTGCCTGTTGCGCATGAGCCTGGGTGGAAAGCGCCACCAACGCGGCGACGCTCAAAGCAAAGCCCCTGAGTCTCATGTCCTGTCCTCCCCAAGTCTCGATTTACTTTCCCATGAACGCCTTCATTCCAGGTTCGAGGCCGGCCTTGGCCATTTCTTTCAACCAGATGTCGTGGATGCGCGGATCCTGATCGGCATATTCAATCTGCATTCCGCCTTCTTCAACGGGTTTTGCGAAATTGCCCTGAGGCGCCCAGATGTCCCTCTTTCCCTGCGTCATGGGATAGCGCACGCTCCCCATCTGCACCGCAAGGTAACGCGCGCCTTTCGGCGAGATGTTGAAATGCTGGTGGAACATCTGGTCTGGCGGCGCATAGATCACGCCATGGCGCCAATCGGCGCGATGAAAGTCCTTCTCCCCCTCGTACCACAAAAGGGAATAGCCCGTGCCAGTGACTGCGTGGATGACCACGCCATTCATGTGCCGATGCCCTTTCTTGTATGTGCCGGGTGGAATCTCCGAACAATGACATCCGATGGAACCGTCGCCCAGCACAAAGCGTATGGAGGTTCCCCCTGCGCCACGCGTCGGCATCGCCTTCAATTCGAAGTCCGCGAGATCAGCGACGAAATTTGTTTCCCACTGGTGCCGACCCTGCAACACCTCAACATATTCCCCCTCGCCCGCGAAATAACCAACGTCGCCGAACCGTTCGGGGAAGCTGCAGGGATTATTGAAAATGAACGCCTCGTTGCGAAACAGATTCATAAGCCATGTGAGATTATTAGTTACGGCGAGGCGCACAGGTTCCTGTCCGGAATTATTGAAGTGCCGATATCGCGCATTGAGCGGTACGGAAAAAAGACTACGCGGCCCCCATTCAAAGCTATGTGAGCGGCCATTGATTTCGACCGTCGTCGATCCATGTCCTGCGAGCACATAGACTACTTCTTCATAGATATGTTGCGTGGGTGCGCCCGCCGCCCCGGGCGGTATTTCAAGCAGAAATGTCGTCAGAAAATCGTCCCGCCCCTTGAGGTGACAAATCGCACCATTGACGCCAAATCGCGCCCAAGGCTTCGCTTCGATCGCCAGCATGTCGATGGCGAAATCTTCGTAGATGGGAACGCCCTGTCCCTCCGCCCAATCAAGATATGGCTCAAGCATGAACTTCCGCGCCTTATCGCGCATGGTGGGACCGTTGGCTGCCTGATTGTCGGTCATTATTCCCCCTTTTTGAGTGCATTTGATTTACTTAAAGATCGATCTATTGCTGCGCCGCTTGTTTAGCTCTTTCAATGAGACCCGGCGCCATCCCGTAAAGGCGCTTCAGAATGGCGAGCATCTGGTCGCCGGAAATCGGATCGATGTCGACGTCGATGCTTTCTGCCGCCCGCGTGAATTGGGCGTCCGCCATGGTGGCGCTGAACGCATTGCGTAGCGCCTGAAGCCTGTCAGGAGGAATGCCGGGAGGCGCCGCGAGGGGGCGCCCCATTTCCTGTGGCGCCAGGAAGAAATCGAAAATAGCTTTCGAATCCGGGTCGCCCACGAGATCCTGCGCAACAGGTACGCCTGGAAGGTCAGGCCGACCTACCAGAGAAAATTGCACAAGCACGTTGATCTTCTTGTCGCGCAGCCAGTCGCCTTTCCGGCCGCGGATCGAACTCCAGGAACCCGTCGCGATATCATTCTCGCCGCGCTCTATCGCAAGGTTGATGGCGTCGCTGCCGGGATAGCCGGAGATGATGTTTAACTTGGTTCCGACAAGACTGTTCAGCAACCGGGTGAACAATGCGCTGTCAGCGGTCGTACCTGTCACGCCAACATTCGCGGCACGCTTTCGCAGGTCGTCGATGGTGTTGATATTGGTTGTATGCCATGAAAACGCTATTATGTTTTCGCGGTTCATGCTGCCGATCCAGGATAAATCCAGCGGATCAAATCGAGCGCCTGGCGTCCCCATCAATGGCGCCAGCGGGATGCTGCGGCTCATGATCAGTATGGCGCTGCCGTCTCGAGGAGCCACCTGCGTCAACCAGTTTACTGCGGTGAGGCCGCCTGCGCCCGGCATGTTCTGCACCACAACGGTTGGACGGCCGGGAATATTGGCGCCGTAAAAACGCGCCAGCAATCTGCCATAGGTATCGTATCCGCCGCCCGGAGCGGAATCGATCACAAGCGTGAGCTTGTTTTTAGTGTAAAATTCGTCGCTGGTGGCGCTTTTGATGTCTGACGGGTTGATCGCCTGCGCCCAAGCGCAAAATAGTGGAAGAGCCTGGAAAGCGACCAGAAAAATTCCACGCAGCGCTGCAAAAAAAGGTTTGCCCAAACGCGCTCCTCCCCATGGATCCGCATCATGTGCGTGATCATTCCCATTGACTGGTTGGAATCAGGCTAGTGCAAAACGGGTTTGGGCGCTAGAGCCCCCGTCGGCCGATCAAGGATTGTCAGCGCGTCCGGTTTAGGGGCCAGCGTGGTCGATGAAGAGGTCGGGTTTGCGGCATTGACCGGGCGGCGATGCCGGGAGTGAAGACCTCTCGGGTCGCAACCTGGAGACCTCCAAAAGCATCCAGGCGAACCGGGGTTTGGCGCTTGGACGTGTGGCGGCGCTCGTTGATTTTGATCTGTTCCGCCCCACCCTGGAGGGCTGAATTTGAAGACCGCCGTCTTGAAGCCAGGATAACGGGTTTCCCCCTGGCCGCCGCTTGAGATGGCGACTCCCCGAACTCTGCCTGATAGTGCTTTGCGCGGTTAAATGGAGATGCGAAGCTGAAATCATCTGTAAGCGTTGTAATCTTGGTTTGCTGATCAGGCTTTTCTAGAATGGCTTTTGCAACGTGAAGGCGCTGGGGCAACCTTCCCATCGATGACCCCAATTGAATATTATTGTGAAGACGTTCCTGAAGCCAACGCGCCGGGCTTCGCAGATGACGACCGGCAAGTGAACGGCGGCGAATGGTGTTCGCTTCGAAATTCATGATCAAGGCGATGGTGCGCTGAAAAGTCTGCTTGGCGCCCTCGGGACAGAATTCCATCATCAGTGCGCTGCCCTGACGGGCCAAAAGTTTAGGGCAACATAGCCTGAGCTATCCAAAATGCCCCAATAGGGATCGCCAAGGCTCTCATTACCGCCCCGACTTCTTGGCGTCCAGGCTTCGCTAGCAACCGCGCCAACTAGGCGCAGCCGCTAGCCGCCATTAATGGTCTCACTATGACCGAGCTGTTGGAAGAGACGCGCCCCTGTTTACCTGCTGTCGCAGCCAGAAGAAGAGAGCCAACCCCCCAATCGCTAGCCCTGATCCAATATAAGTCTGGATTGTCGCAGCCGTTGGCGTTGCGGAATATTTCGTGGCGATCACTAACAAGACACCCAGAAAGACGCTACAAAGAACGGGGCCTTTTCTACTCTGTAGATTCTCGATGCGGGCTAAAGCTGCTCGCTCGCCTGCGTCAAGCCCGCTTGCCTGATCAAACTCATCCTGTTTCGCACGGTAATCTTCTCCGAGAATAGCTCGGAGGTCGGCATCCTTTAGCGCAACCATGAATCTCTCCCAAATCGCCAATCGTTATGTTTGCCGGCAAGCGCCCAGTCTTGACCTGTTGGAAAGTGTAGTCGGTTAGTTTGGACTCAATGGACGAACCCCACGCTCTTGAATGACGGACTGCATGGCGTTCGCAACCCCTCAGGGCGTCGATAGGGCGCAGCGCGCACTATTCGAGTCAACGCAAATTACCGTGACCGCAGGGATCCTTCCAGCGTCCTGCAATAAGTGAGCCTCACTGGACCCTCGCGATGGCGTTGGTGAACTTGCCCCCATTGCGATTGGACGGACCGTCCCCTCGCTACCTAAGCAGGACAGCGTGTGGGTGCGTTAGAGCACCAATAAATCCATGAATTTTCAATTGGTTTTTCGGATCAACCCATACCAAAAGGCCTCGAATTTATTGAGGCTCTGGTGAGCAACCGAAAAGATGCTGTTTTGTGTATACTTGCCAGCAAATCATCGGCGTGGGACAAATCGAATTGTGAGTTTGGGTGGAGTGAGTAGCGTGACGACCAAGAAAAACGTCGTGAAGCTGGATCCAGTAGTACTGAAGGCGTCTACGCCAAGCCCCATAGACAAGCTCAAGATAAAGACGGAGAGCAAAGACGAAGATTGGTATGCTGCTGCATTCAAGCGGTTCTCCATCTCTCTCAACCGCACCAATCAGCAGCGTGACCCACTTGCGATCTTGAACCCTCCAATCAAGCCTGGGCTGCAATAGAAGCAAGGCCGAGCATCCATTCACGCAGCAAGTCATGGATGTGAAGAACCGCAAGTGAGCCCCAGAGCCCAGTGCTAGATGTCGATACTTTCTTCATATCGCCACCGCTGTTTCTGTCTTCGGCATTTTTCTGCATGTCTATTCAAAGCGAATTCGAAAAGGTCACAACCTCTTTTTTCAACGGAGTCCGAAAACTCGGCGAGCGTTCCCATTTGCTACAGATCTTAATGTCGGTTCCTTCAGGTATGGAAGCAGATGCTCCCGAATTTCGCTTATTAAGCCCGAATATTCATCATTCAATCCACAGCAAGGATCGGTCCCTAACATAAATCTAGTCGGATATTTTTCGATTAAATTAATCCAGTTTTGCTTCGGGCCATTCGCTGAATAGACCCTTTGATTCCTATGGATAGGCCCCGTGGCGGACAGGTCGCATATTAGGTTTGAGCGCTTTTTAAACAGATTCTCGATTTCATCAGCCGTCGCCCCAGGGAGACAGTGAGCTAAAATTAATCGAACTCTTGGATATTTGGCTAAAACCGAGAATAACTGATCAAACCCGCTATTGCTCATAGTGTGGATCTGCACAAACCCATCATATTTCTGGGCAATTTCGAACATTTTCAGCACGACCGGACTAGTAAGGTCTATTTTTCTTTGTCCACGGCTTGGAGAAAATGGGCTGATATTATTGATATGAATTTCCCCAAAACCACGAACAATACCTGCTCGAAACGCTTGCTCGGCTTGTTCAAAGAGCCTTTGAAAAATAGGGTTATTGAGATCATAAAGACCCTTCTCGCCAGCACTATAAAGTACGGAGAAAAACTCTGTCTGACCCAATGCGGCGATATATTTTTGGCCTAATGCGGATTTGATATCTAGGGGACTGTCATTAGGTCCGCCTCCTACAGCTCCAGCCCACTGAACATTATTTTCCTTCATCCGCTTGAGGTAAAAATCAGAATCTTTGCCTTCATAAAGATGCATATGGACATCAGCTATCGGTATCGTCCGGGCGAGTTCAACGTTTATAGCCTCCCCAGCTTGACTGGGAGCAACCATTGACAAGAACATCAGAATTAAAGGTAGTAGTTTGCTCATCTCAAGCCATCCCGACTACGTGCTCAATCTAGCTCATAAAATCGCTTGAGACTAGCAACGAAGTGACCTTGCCCCCAACTTTTATCCACTCTGAAGTTCGTTCGGGAGGTTTGGTTTGCCCCGGAGGGCGGGGGTAGCGGCGGGGGACGGTGCGTAGCTGGTGGGGTTGCGCAGCGCCGTCCCCCGACGCGGGAAGGTTTTGGCGAACTCGGTTGGCGTCCGCCAGCCAAGTTGGGAGTGTGGGCGAGAGTTGTTGTAGTCCGCGCGCCAAATAGCCAAGGC
>CANCSY010000002.1 GCA_947380915.1 Beijerinckiaceae bacterium | reverse complement strand
AGATCCCGCATGTCGTATTTCTTGGTGGGGTCGATGATGCCCATCTTGAAGGCGCGCTCGCGCTTGGCCTCGGTGTCGAGGATCAGGCGACCCTGCATCTGGCCGCCGACGCAGCGCAGCGCGCCCGCCGCCAGCACGCCCTCGGGGGCGCCGCCGGTGCCGATATACATGTCCACGCCCGTCTGGGCGGTCTGGGCGGTGAAGATCACGCCCGCCACGTCCCCATCGGTGATGAGCCGCACGGAGGCGCCAGCGCGGCGGATGCCCGCGATGATATGGTCATGGCGGGGACGGTCGAGCACCAGCACGGTGATTTCGCCGGGCTTCACGCCCTTGGCCTTGGCGAGAGCGCGCACATTCTCCTCGGCGGACATGTCGAGGTCCACCACGCCGGGGGCGTAGCCCGGGCCGATGGCGATCTTGTCCATATAGACGTCGGGCGCGTTGAGCAGGGTGCCGCCCTGGGCCATGGCCATCACGGCGATGGAGCCGGGCATGTCCTTGGCGCAGAGGGTGGTGCCTTCCAGCGGGTCCACGGCGATGTCGACGCGCGGGCCGGTGCGGGTGCCAAGGCGCTCGCCGATGAAGAGCATCGGCGCCTCGTCGCGCTCGCCCTCGCCGATGACCACGGTGCCGTCGATGGGCAGGCGGTTCAGCTCGCGGCGCATGGCGTCCACGGCGGCCTGGTCGGCGGCCTTCTCATCGCCCCGGCCCCGCAGGCGCGCGGAGGCCACGGCGGCGCGCTCGGTCACGCGGACGAGTTCGAGCGTCAGGATGCGCTCGATGATCTTTTCTTCCTGGATGACGAGATCGGGCATGATGGTCCTCTGGCCGGGGAAAATGGGGCGCGCTTTACTCGCGCTCGATTCGAATGACTTGCGGGCGTTCGGCGATATAGCCGTCCTTGACGACGGCTTCCAGCACTTCCCGGATCGTTGTTTCGGAGGTGGCGTAGGTCATCAGGATGACGGGCACCACGCCGATGGAGCTGACTTCGCCGGGCTTGGTGGGGCGGCTGCGCTGCACGATGCTCTCCAGCGAGATCTGGCGCTCGGCCATGCGGGTGGCGATGGCGGCGGCGGCGCCCGGCCGGTCATGGACCGACAGGCGGATATAATAGCCGCCTTCGTGGCGCTGCATGGGCAGGCGTGTGGCGGTCTCGAGATCGGCAACCGGCAGGCCGAAGGGGGCCGAGCGGATGCCCTTGGCGATATCGGCGATGTCGGCCACCACGGCGGAGGCGGTGGCGTCGCCCCCTGCCCCCGGGCCAACCAGCGTGAGTTCCTTCACTGCGTCGGCGTCGATGGTGACGGCGTTGGTGACGCCCATGACCTGCGCCACGGAGGAGGATTTGGGGATCATGGTGGGGTGGACGCGCTGCTCGATGCCGCCCGCCGTGCGCTGGGCGACGCCCAGCAGCTTGATGCGATAGCCCAGCTCGTCCGCCGCCTTGAGGTCGGCCAGGGTGATCGACTGGATGCCCTCCACATGGATGGCCTCCAGATCCACCGCCGTGCCGAAGGCCAGCGCGGTCAGGATCGCCAGCTTGTTGGCGGAATCGAAGCCGCCGATGTCGAAGGTGGGGTCCGCCTCCGCATAGCCCAGGCGCTGGGCCTCCTTGAGGCAGGCCTCGAAGGACAGGCCCTCCAGCTCCATGCGGGAGAGGATGTAATTGCAGGTGCCGTTGAGAATGCCGTAGACGCGGACGATCTGGTTGCCCGCCAGACCCTCGCGCAGGGTCTTCACAATGGGGATGCCGCCCGCCACCGAAGCCTCGAAGGCCAAGGCCACATGCTTGTCTTCGGCGAGCTTGGCCAGAGCCATGCCATGGGCCGCCAGCAGCGCCTTGTTGGCGGTGACGACCGACTTGCCAGCAGCCAGCGCCGCTTCCACGGCCTCGCGGGCTGCGCCCTCTGAGCCGCCCATCAGCTCGACGAAGAGGTCGATGTCGGGCGACCGGGCCAGGGCCACGGGATCGTCGAACCAGGCGAAGCCGGAGACGTCAACGCCCCGGTCGCGGCCGCGCTCGCGGGCGCAGACGGCGGTGACCTTGATGGAGCGCCCGGTCCGGCTCGCGAGGGCGGCGGACTGGCGGTCGAGGAGGCGGATGACGGAAGCGCCGACGTTGCCGAGACCGGCTATGCCAACGCGCAGGGACTGGGACATGGGGCCTCGGGTCGAGGGTTGAGCTGCTTGGCCTTGTGCCTGATTTGGCCCGCGCGATCAAGGAAGCTGAGCCGCCGGGGCAGACCCCTCCCCAAGAACCGTGCAGCTCAGGGGCGCGACGGGCCCGGGAACAGGTCTTCCGGACGCACCGGTATGGTCTTCACCCGCTTGGTGGCGATGTCATTGGGGTTTGCGTCGAGCTTGTCAGGCTCGGGCTCCGCCCGGGGCGCAACAGCAGGCGCATGATCGGAGCGGCGCATCTCGTCGCCCCCGGTGGCGAGCAGATGCCCGACGAGGAAAATGAGCAATCCACCAAGAGACAGGACAAGCAATTTGATGATGCGGTCGATCAAGGGATCCTCGTCGCGACTGCCGATTCGGTCAAACGCTAATCGCTCTGGCGCGCCCGGGCAAGGAGGGGCGCAGGAGCCCTTCCCGCTCAGTTCAGCTGGATGGCCTTCTTAATCTTTTCCGTGATCTCTCTTGGCGCGGCGTAAATCCTGGCGATGAGGGCCTGCACATCGTCAGCCGAGACAGGATCGACCTCGAGATTGGCGCGCTTGGCGTCCGCCAGCAGTTCGGGATCCTTGAGCGTGGCCCAGAAAGCCATGCGCAGGGCCTCGACACGATCCTTCGGCGCCTGCGGCGCGACCACATAGGGGCGTCCAAAGACCTCCTGCGCGAAGAACAGTTCGAGCATGGCGCGCTGCTCATCGGTTTTCGCAAAGCTCATGGCGTTGGGCACGCCCATGGCGTTCAGCTCCGCATGGCCCTTGGGATGGGCTTGAAGCAGCACGCGCATGGTCCCCTTCTCGCCGAACCAGCCGGGGTTGGTGACGGAGGCCGAGGGCCAGGCGAGGCCGCAGGCCGCATGCACCTCGCCCTTGTCGATGGCGAGGCCAATTTCACGACTGCCGGGATAGCCCAGAACCAGCTTGAATTTGGTGCCGATCACCGCGTTGAGGATGGCGGGAAAATCGGCGGTGGAGCTGGCGTTGCTGGCGCCCGCCAGCAGTTCCGTCTTGAACACGTCCTCGATGGTTTGCTGCGGCACGTCCTTGCGCGCCACGCAGACGTAGACGTCATTATTGGCGCTGCCCAGAAACTGGGATTTCGAAGGATCATGCTGCACCGGGGTCGTGCCGATCAGGGGCTCCAGCGGAGAGCCGCCGTAAAGGGCGCCGATCATCGTGCCATCCTTGGCGGCGGCGTTGTAGATGTAGTTCGCGGCCACATTGCTGCCCGCGCCCGGCATGTTCGACACGACCACCGTGGGGTTGCCGGGCATATGCTTGGTCATGTGGCGGGCGATGAGGCGGGCATAGGTGTCATAGCCCCCGCCAGCGGAAGACCCGACGAGAATGGTGATGGTCTTGCCCTTGTAGAAGGACGCAATGGCGGCGTCGTCGGCGCTAGCCTGCCCCGCCACGGTCAGCGTGGAAGCGCTCGCCATCGCCAGAAAACCCATACGCTGTAGCCAAGCCGATCCCATTCCGCGCATTTCCAATCCCTTGTTCTGTGGGGCGACTGTGACGCCCGTGCGCGCATGAGACCAGAAGTCGCCCCTCGCGTCTACAGGACCCCGAAAAGCAAACGACCGGCCTTTATAGCCGGTCGTCAAATCTTCGGGAGTTCCAGCTTATGCAGGCCGCTTGATCTGCACCACATTGTTCAGAATATGGTCCGCCTGGTCGAAGAACCGGCGCACACCGCGCGCGGCCTGGCGGATACGCTGCTCGTTCTCGACGATGGCGAGGCGCACATAGTCGTCGCCGAATTCGCCAAAGCCGATGCCCGGCGCAACAGCGACATCCGCCTTTTCGATCATCAGCTTGGAGAATTCGAGGCTGCCGAGGTGGCGGAATTTCTCCGGCACTGGCACCCAGGCGAACATGGTGGCCTCCGGCGCGGGGATGTCCCAGCCTGCGGCGGCGAAGCTTTCCACCAGCACGTCGCGGCGGCGCTTGTAGATGGAGCGCATCTCGATGATGCAATCCTCGGGGCCATTGAGCGCGGCGGCGGCAGCCACCTGGATGGGCGTGTAGGCGCCATAGTCCAGATAGGACTTCACCCGCGCCAGAGCCGCCAGCAGGCGCTCGTTGCCTACGGCGAAGCCCATGCGCCAGCCCGCCATGGAGAAGGTCTTGGACATGGAGGTGAACTCCACCGTCACGTCATTGGCGCCGGGGATCTGGAGCACGGACGGGGGCGGGTTGTCATCGAAATAGACCTCGGCATAGGCGAGGTCAGACAAGATGAACAACTCGTGCTTCTTCGCGAAGGCGACGAGATCCTTGTAGAAATCCAGACTCGCCACGCAGGCGGTCGGGTTCGAGGGATAGCAGGTCACGACGGCGATGGGCTTGGGGATCGAGTGGATCACCGCCCGCTCGAGCTGATGGAAGAAGTCCGGGGTCGGATCGGCGTTGACCGAACGGATCACGCCGCCCGCCATCAGGAAGCCGAAGGCGTGGATGGGATAGGAAGGATTGGGCACCACCACCACATCGCCAGGCGCTGTGATCGCCTGAGCCATATTGGCGAAGCCCTCCTTGGAGCCAAGGGTCGCGACCACCTGGGTGTCGGGATTGAGCTTCACGCCAAAGCGGCGCTCATAATAAGTGGCCTGGGCGCGGCGAAGACCAGCGATGCCCTTGGAGGCGGAATAACGGTCGGTGCGCGGCTTGCCCGCCGTCTCGACCAGCTTCTCGATGACATGGCGGGGGGCCGGAAGATCCGGGTTGCCCATGCCGAGATCGATGATGTCAGCCCCGTTGGCGCGCGCCAGAGCCTTCAGGCGGTTCACCTGTTCGAACACATAGGGCGGCAGGCGCTTGACGCGATGGAAGTCGCTCATCGATTCATCCTCGAAAACTGAGCCGGTGTAACTGATCGGCGCCGGGGCGCCAATCCTTCAAACGAAACGCAGGGAAGACGCTACTCCCGAGCCGTTAACGGAGCGTTGGCCCTTCGACCTTCGCGGGCGCCGCCTGGGTGGCGACCGCAGCGGGAACGGTTGGAGCCGCGCCCTTGGGCTGCCCAGGCGCCTGGAGCGGCCTGTAACCAACCTTGCTGGACGACCGTTTTGCGGCCGCGTCATGACTGGCCTTCAGGGAATCCAGCTCCCGTTCCTGGGCCTTCAACTCGTCCGCCGTGAGAAGCTTGCCCGGCGCATCGGGCCTCTTGCTGTGGACAGGAATGTAATTGAGCTCGGCGGGACGGGATTCGCGAACGAAACCAGCGGGCTCCACGGGCTTCGAACCCAGACCCGCGCGACGCGCCAGGCCATCCAGAGCCCCTGACTGCTCCGCCCCGGCAGGCGCAGACCCGGTCCCCTGGGCGCTGAGGGGGGAAGGGCCGAGCGCCAGAATGACAAAAGACAGAGCGAAGGCGGGACGAAGATCCATGCGAGAACTCATTTCAGAAGCCTGATGCGCGAAGGAATGACCCGCCCGCGCTCCGAAGGACCGGTCCCTTGTCACGCCTGACTGCGGCGATATCGTGGTGGCCAAGGATCCTCCTCGCCGACGACAAGCAGCCCCCGACATGTTGGAGCAATCCTTAAAATCCCCAGCCGGGGAAATCCACCAAAACCTCCGGGAAGCTGACGGAACACCGACAGCCGACGCGACCATTTCTGAAAATACACATTATTACCAGATAGTTAATAAATCATTCCCTGATGGCCCCGGACTTGCTCGCCATCCAACCGACGCCTGCAAGTCAGAAATGCGTCAGTGCCGGGAGCATGACGATGGACAGAATGAAGGCACTCCTTTTCGGTTCGGTCGAAAAAATCGTCCTCCATTGCGCCCCCGCCCGGGTCGAGGACACGATCAGGAACCATATTCAGCCCGAATTCAGCCCCTCCGTGCCGGTCTCCGTCGAGCCGACCATGCTCGGGGTGGAATATATGCAGGTCCATTACTCCGCCGGCCTGCTGCGCTGCGCCCATGCCGATGTGATGGTGCTTGCCTGATCAACACGGTGGAACCAGAGCCGCAACTGGTTGCCTTTTTGGTAACTATCTGTACTTTGTCTGGGTGTAGGTCCGCAGCGTAGGGTAGCGGCCCAGGCAGGTTGCGTTGCTATGGTTGCGTCAAGTCCCCAGAATCTACCCGCGCTCATTCCGCTCTCCGGCCCCGTGGGGCCGGCAGAAACATGGACTCAGCAAAGCGAGGACACATTCGATCAGGAACCTCCGATCGAAATCGTCATCGACTCTCGCCAGCTCAAAGAACGCATCATCGACTATCTCGGCGCGGTTCTGGCGCGCTGCTGGATCGACCGCAGCCTGCTGGGCCAGATCGAGATGAACCCGCACCGCGCATTGCGCAGCCTGGGGATCCTGTTGCCTGACGAGATCGACATCAAGGTCGAGAGGCTCAACAAGGAGCGGCCCCGCCTGGTGATTTTCGAATATAATCAGGAACGCAGCTACCGTCGCCGGGTCTGCTATCTGCAGCTTATCATGATGGCGGGGAAATAGAGCGCGGGGCCAGGACCGACTCCATGTCAAAAAACGCCTGTGGTGGCTTTGGCTGACCACCACAGACGCCTTGCATCAAAATCCGTCGCCTCGGCATCCACCGGGTCGCGGACTGGTTACAGGATAAAATCGCCTGCGGTCAGCGCGGCCTTGTTCACCAGGCAGACCTGAAAAACAGCTTCACCATCGCCATTGATGTCGCCAGACAAGACGCCAGTGCTTCTGACATAGCGCAACTCGCCCACCTGTTGTTTGGTGAAGCCGCCCTCACCGATGAAGTGAAAAGCCTGATCATTCACCCGGGTGGTGTCGGCGTCGATCACAGAAAAATCGATCTTGTCCTGACCAACCTCAAAGTCAGCGATTGTATCGCGCAAATCAAGCCTTGCGCCATTTACAATAGAATTCGGTAGGGACGCATTGACAGATCTGAAGACAAAGACATCAGCACCCGCTCCCCCGTTGAGAAAATCAGTGCCTGTCCCGCCTTCAAGCGTGTCATTTCCCGCACCGCCGTAAAGCCTGTCATCGCCAGCCCCGCCATCAAGCTTGTCGTCGCCATTCCCGCCATCAAGCGTATCGTTGCCGACGCCACCGCTGAGCGTGTCATTACCATCCACGCCAAAGAGGCGGTCGCCCAAATTGTTGCCGGTGATGACATTGTTCAGGGTGTTGCCGGTCCCTGTGTGGGCCGCGCCAGTCAGCGTCAGGTTTTCCACATTTTGGCCAAGCGTGTAGTCGACCGTGGAATAGACGGTGTCGGTTCCCTGGCCAGAAGCCTCAACCACCTGATCCGAACTCGAATCAACATAGTACACGTCATCACCGGCGCCACCGATTAATCTGTCGTCGCCATTCCCGCCATCAAGCGTATCGATGCCGGCGCCGCCGCTGAGCGTGTCATTTCCATCATTGCCAAAGAGGCTGTCGCCCAGGTTGTTGCCGGTGATGACATTGTCCAGAGCGTTGCCGCCGCCTCTGCGGGCCGAGCCAGTCAGCGTGAGGTTTTCCACATTTTGGCTAAGCGTGTAGTCGACCGTGGAATAGACGGTGTCGGTTCCCTGGCCAGAAGCCTCAACCACCTGATCCGAGCTGGAATCAACATAGTATACGTCATTACCATAGCCGCCGATCAAACTATCGACACCACTCCCGCCATCAAGCGTGTCGGCGAACGTTCCACCCATAAGTCTGTCGTTTCCATCATAACCAAAGAGGCTGTCGCCCGCGTTGTTGCCGGTGATGACATTGTCCAGGGCGTTGCCGCCGCCTCTGCGGGCCGAGCCAGTCAGCGTGAGGTTTTCCACATTTTGGCCAAGCGTGTAAGCGACCGTGGAATAGACAGTGTCGGTTCCTTCGCCAACAGCCTCAAATACCAGATCCAAACTGAAATCAACAAGGTAGACGTCATCACCAGCGCCGCCGATTAATTTATCACCACCAGCCCCGCCATCTAGCGTATCGTTGCCGGCGCCGCCGTTGAGCGCGTCATTTCCATCGCCGCCAATAAGGCTATCATTGCCAATCCCGCCATCAAGCGTATCGTTGCCGGCGTCGCCGTTGAGCGTGTCATTTCCATCGCCGCCAATAAGGCTATCATTGCCAATCCCGCCAACCAGCCTATCATTGCCAACACCACCATCAAGCGTGTCGTTACCGTTCCCGCCATCAAGCGTATCGTTGCCGGCGCCGCCGCCGAGCGAATCGTTGCCGCCATTTCCGGTAAGAGCGTTATCGGCCTGATTGCCGGTAATTGTGTCATTACCTGAGCCGCCTATCGCGTTTTCGATGAGCGAGTGCGTGTCCCCGTTGTAGAGATAAGCGTTCGCTATATTCCCAACGGCCTCAAAGGTTCTGTCGCCCAATTGCAAGGAGACAAGCTGATCAGCTGAAGTGAGACACCAGGTTCCAGGCTCCAGATTTATGGAAAGGTTGGTGCGATAGTCACTGAAATCATATGTGTCATTTCCTCCACCGTCCCAAACAGTTGTCCGAACCTTGTTATTCACTGACGCCACTGAATAAGTGCGCCCATTTTCAGACACAGTTTCGGTCCCGGAATTCGGATCCCATTTATAAGTCGTGTTGCCGCCATTGGTATTGAAATTCGCTCCATAGAGATATTGCAGCGCTCGGATATCGTTCATCATCAACGACTGCGGATAGTCACCCGGCTGCACCACCCAAGTGGCGCCCCTGAATTGATTATACGACATCACTGTAAAATCCTGACTGTCGTACAAATATTGGAAATTATTATTGATAGGATATTTGACGTGGTCTAACCCAACACTGTGGCCAATTTCATGCAATAGATTTTCGAATTCCAAGGTTCCGGGAATTCCCCATGGATTCATGGAAATCTCGTTCGCCAAAACATCTCTACTTCTAAAAATTGGATAAAATTCATCTCTGGAATTAGTACCCAGGACCGTTGCCCCAAACACGTTACCATCGGTGTCTGATCTATCACAAAAACCGAATCTGATGTTGGCATGGGTCGTGTTCGTTTCATCCACTTTGGTAAATCTGATGTTTGCTATGGATGCAAACATATCAAAAGCCGCTCGAACAGCCGCCTTCTGATCGTCATTAAAGGCAACGAAAGTCCCAGCCAGATTAGGGCCAATGTCCCGATAAGAAATTGCGTGACCCAAACCATCTTTATAATAGAAACTCGAATTGGTCGGGAAACTGAAGGTCAACTGAGGATCCGACCACTTCACCACAGTGCCGGAATTTGATCCGCTTTCATAGAGCAGGCCATCAATAAACAGGTTGCCTGATTTAGCTTGCGCCCTATTAAAAGCTGACATGTCAAACTCCTTTCAGCCTCCTTACGCACGGGCCAGAACCGGCACGTAACAGCATGAGCGTGGCTTTAAGGGGGACGGTTTAAGGAATATATTTACCCTGTCAACTGCTGAGCCGCCAAAAATTCGCGGCATCCAAAATAAAGACAAATTTATGAAAGCAGCTGATGATTGTGCAACGCAGCACAAATGCAAAAGCAGGCCCGAAAGCCGGCGAGGCGGTGACCCTCTGCTGACCATGAGTTGTAATGAGTGAGCGCCATGGTCGGCGCCGCACCCGCCATCCGCAGCCGCTCATAAAGGGTGCGAACATAAATGAGCCGGGCAGCCACAGGACCGCCCGGCTCTTCTTAACTCACTGACTTCTCAGCCCAGCGTCGCCAGATCGATGACGAAGCGATATTTCACATCGCTGCGCTGCATGCGCCCATAGGCCTCGTTTATGGTGGCGATGTCGATGACTTCCACATCGGCGACGATGTTGTGCCGCCCTGCGAAATCCAGCATCTCCTGCGTTTCCTTGAGACCACCAATCAAAGAGCCCGCCACATTGCGGCGGCCCATGATGAGGGGGGCAGTATTCAGGGCCGCGATCGGTCCGATGGCGCCCACGATGCACATGGTGCAGTCGCGCTTCAGCAGCATCATATAGGCGTTGAAATCATGCGGCACGGGAATCGTGTTCAGCAGGAAGTCGAACTTGCCGGTCGAGGCCTCCATGGCCTGCGCGTCGGTTGACACGAGCACCTCATCGGCGCCGAGCCGCCTTGCATCCTCGCCCTTCTGCGGCGAGGTAGTGATCATGACCACCCGCGCGCCCATGGCATGGGCGAACTTGACGCCCATATGGCCGAGGCCCCCAAGGCCGATGACGCCGACGGTCATGCCAGGTCCCACCTTCCAGTGGGCCAGCGGCGAATAAGTGGTGATGCCCGCGCAGAGCAGCGGGGCGGCGCCGGCCGCATCGAGGTTCTCAGGCACAGTGACCACATAGTTGCGGTCAACCACGATCTGTTTGGAGTAGCCGCCGAAAGTGAGGCCGCCCGGATCCTTGGTGGGGCTGCTGTAAGTGAGCGTGAATCCCTTGGAGCAATATTGCTCAAGATGGTCCTCGCAGGCCTCGCACTGGCGGCAGCTATCGACAAGGCAGCCCACGCCAGCGCGTTGACCGGCGACCAGATCCGTCACCTGCGCGCCCATGGAGACGACACGCCCGATGATCTCGTGGCCGGGCACCATGGGGAAAGCCGACATGCCCCAATCATTCCTGACCATATGCAGGTCCGAGTGACAGACGCCGCAGTAATCGATCTCGATCAGAACATCGCGCGGACCCACCGGGCGGCGCTCGATGGTGAAGGGCGCAAGCCGCGCTCCGGCCGTAGCGGCGGCGAAAGCGAAGGTGGACTTGGCGACAGGGCTATTCATTGTGTTCTCCAGACATCAGCAGGGATCATGGCCCGAAACGGATGATTGATTGTTAGTAAATATATTACAAAAGCAGGGGCCAGTCCATCAAAAGCCCGCTACCCCTCAACCCATCCCGCCTCGATCAGATGCAGCCGCCCGCGCTTGAAACGCCAGGGCAAGATCCGGCGCGCGGCGTGAAGGGGCAACAGCCCGCCAGTGAGGTGGTCGAACCATTCGCCTCCGAGTCCACGAGACGCGAGAAGTTCTTGCGCGCCCATGTGACGCGACAATGACCATGCAGGCGGCGCCACATTGGTTTTCGCCGACAGCAGATCATGGAAGGAGGCCCAGGCGCTGCCCTGCAGCAGCGCCTGCAGCGCCACCATCTCCGCCTCCACGGCGGCAGCATCGCTTACCTGCACGCAGCGCTGCCCGGCGACGTTGCAGAATAACACAGCCGCCTCGGGATGGGCGGCCAGCACGCCTGCGGGATCGGCGAAAAAATCAGTGCGGGACCATGAAAGGCGTGCGCCCGCACTGCGCAACGCGCCGCCATGCAACAGACCAAACAAGGCAGATGCGGCAGGATCTATATCCACCGCATGCAGGTGATCGAAACGTGTCAGAAAACTGTCAGGCAAAGACCAGCCAGCGCTTGGCCCCACCAGAAGCAAGCTGCGCGTTGGCGGCGCCCAGCCAGCCAGCCAATCTTCAAGCTGTGCGCGAAAAGGCGTCCAAAGCGTATGGCGAGCAACAAGCGCGCGAAGATGCCAGAACAGGCCGCCCGTCAGATCAGCGCCTTTGTTCAAAAGCACTCCGACGTGCCGCGCGCGCCCGCATTGGACGTCTTGCCACCCGGACATTCGACAGGCCAGCGCGCATTAGGACCCGCATAAAAGCCGGGAGGCGCCGGCTTGCAGATATTGCCGGCGGGATAGGAGCCGAGATCGCAATGGGGCATGGCGTTACCTGTCAGGCTAGATGGCTTGGGAGGCGGCGCCGCATTGGGATCATTTTTCTTCGGCGGAGCCTCACTTGCGAAGGCGCTTGTGGACACCGTCAGAACAAGCCCAAGCAGAAGAGCGATTGCGCGCCTCATGTTCACTGCCCCTGATATTTCAGCGTGATGCTGATGCGACGGTTGCGAGGATCAGCCTTGTCTGCAGGAATGAAGGGCTCGATATCCGCAAGGCCTTCAATGCTGGCGAAACGCTCGGTCGAGACGCCCCGCTTTTCGAGCAACTGGCGTGTCTGGTCAGCGCGCTCGGCAGAGAGCAGCCAATTGTTTTTCTGCTCGGGATTGGCGAAGGGGACGCTATCCGTATGCCCGCGCACCTTGACCTTGTTGGGCATGGCGGCGACGGTCTTGGCGATCTCGTCCAGCAGGGACTGGGCGCGCGGCAACAGCTTGTTGGTGCCAAGCGCGAACATGGAGAAGTCAGCCTTGTCAATCACCTCGATGCGCAGGCCATCCTTGTCGCGAATGAACTGCACCTGACCCTGGAGCGCAGCCAAGGCGGTGTTCCCCTGAAGCTTCTGGCGCAGATCCTGTTCAACGGCGTCGAAATTCTTCTGATCCATATCAGCGGCGGCCTTGGCCTTCGCCGCCTCGGACAACTCGCCGGATGAATTGCCCTTGCCGTTGTTATCCGCCGTCTCGGCGCCCTTGCCGCCGACCTTGTCGCCCTTTTCGGCGCTGGAGCCCTTGCCCTGCTTGTCATCATCCTGCGAGCCCTTGCCCTGCCCCTCCTCACCCTCGGGAACCTTGGGCGGCTCCAGGTCGAGAATGGAGGTCTGTGACGCGGCGGTGGGCAAACCTTCGGGATCCAGGATGGAGCGTCCGCCAAGCACGCCATTGGAGCCGGCGAGCTGACCCATTTGAACCATGCTCTTGGGCGTCGGCTTGAAATAATCAGCAACGCTCTTGCGCTTGGATTCTGCGGTCGCGCCGAGCAGCCACATGAGAAGGAAGAAGGCCATCATGGCCGTCATCATGTCGGCGAGAGCGATCTTCCAGGCGCCGCCGTGGGCTGCGCCCTCATCGCCCTGCACCTTCTTGATGATGATGGGAGCGGGGAGAACCGGAACCTCGGACTTCTTCCCCTTTTTGGCCTCAGCCATGATTACTTCCCTCGCAGACCGTCGAAGACTTCGGCGAAGCTCGGCTGATTATGCGAGCTGATGGTGACGCGTGCGGCCTCGATGACAAGAGGCTGCGGATGTCCATGCAAACTGGCCACGATGATCTGCTTGACCACGTGGTAGATCTGCATCTCCTCCTTGCTGACCGCCGTCAGCTTGTTGGCGAAAGGCTCCACCAGACCATAGGCGAGAAACACGCCGATGAAGGTGCCCACAAGCGCTGAACCGATGAGCGCGCCAAGAACCGTAGGCGGCTGATCAATCGCGCCCATGGTCTTCACCACGCCGAGCACGCAGGCCACGATGCCCAGCGCCGGCAAGGCGCCAGACATGGAAGCCAGCGCATGGGCTGGATGTAGCGCATGATGCGTATGTTCCTTGATCGAGGCGTCCATCACCTCCTCCACCGCATAGGCGTTGAGGTTGCCGGACGAGATGACCATGAGGCGGATGTTGTCAGTGATCAGATGCAGCAGATGATGGTCCTTCATGATCTTCGGATATTCGCCGAAGATCGCGCTGGAGTCAGGGCTCTCCACATGCGCTTCAAGCGCCACCGGCCCGTCGACGCGCAGGATCTTCATCAGGCGCGAGACGAGAAAAATGACGTCGAGGAAGTCCTGCTTCTTCCACTTCGATCCACCGAAGATCTTGCCGAAGCCGCCAGCGACGCCCTTGACTGTGTCCATATCGCTACCGATCAGCATGGCCGCGATGGCGGCGCCGCCGATGGAGGCCAACTCTGTTGGCGCAGCATGGATGATAGGCGCCAAATCGCCGCCATGAGCGACGAACACGCCAAACACCGCAGCGAACAGCAGCACGATTCCAATAATGCCGAGCACGAGTAACTCCCTGAATTGCGCCAGCGAGGCGCTGCACCGCCCCAGGCGGCCGATATGGAGTCAGCGAGCACGCCCAAAAGCGCGCCCGCAATAAAGCGGGATCGAAGCTCTCTACTAGAGCTTGTCAGTGATACGCTGTGCGACTTCCACAGCGGTCTGCATCATGCGCGCATTGCCATTATATATCTGCTGCGCTTTCAGCATGCTCATCAATTCTTGTGTGATGTCGACGTTAGCCTGCTCAAGGGCGCCAGAATGAATGTCACCCGCGTAAGGTGCGCCGGCCTGGGTCAAAGTCGGCTCGCCGCTCGCTTCGCAAGAGACGAAATCAGTGTTGCCGATCGGCTTCAAACCGGCTTCGTTGGGGAAGGTCGCCAGAGCGACAGCTCCGACAAGACGCTTTGAGCCATCACTATAGTTCTCCTGGATCATGCCCTTGGAACTAACTGATATGCTCTGCACAAATATTCCACGAAATTCCGAAGCAGCGGCCTGTTTAGCCGTTTCAGCGGCAAGACCGCTCAAACCGATTGAAGAGCCACCCTGAATCTGGTTGGCGGTAAGCTGCTCTATATCGGCGTCGGCGAGAAGCGGCCGATCGAAATTCACGGAACCAAGGCCAACATCGGCCGACGTCAAAATCTTGCGGGCAAGTATGCCGCCACCCTGCCTCAACTCGACTGTCTGCCCCGGTGCGCTGTTGGCGCCCAAAGGCACATTGACGCGTGTAATGGGATAGGAACCGCTCACATGACCAGTCACATCCGGAGTCAGCTGATTTGACGAAAAGGAAATGAAACCGGCGTTGATGTCATCTTGGGTGACCGCCTTGCTGTCAATCGGCTCACCGTAAAGAGAAAGAGAAACATTGGTGCCAACGACCGCCGTTTGATCCAGCCTTACAGTCGCCGTACCAGTTGCTTTTTGCGACTCGATGACTGCGCTGGTCAGCGTCTTGGAAATATTGCCTGCCTCATCAACCGCAAAGCACTGGAGCAGGCTACCTTGGGCGTCGCAGATTTCGCCATTTGAATTGATGGCGAAGTTGCCGGCGCGCGTATACATGACGTCCGTCAAACCGGTGTCGGGATCCTTGGCGAGCAATGTGAAGTAGCCCCGCCCGGCGATCGCCATATCCGTCACGCTGTCTGTCGTGGACAACTGGCCCTGGGCGGTGCTTCGTTCGATGGCTCCCACCGTAGCGCCCGAACCGACGGCGGACTTTGACCCGGTGGAAGGATCGTTGGCGAAGACATCCGTGAACGAGGCTTCGGAACGCTTGAACCCGACCGTGCCTGCATTGGCCATATTATTGGCGGTGACAGAGAGGCCCTTCTGAGAGATATTCAGACCAGACATGACAATCGACAGCATTTCAGTCTCCGCTGTAAGCCTATTAATCTTGCTGCCTGAGCAGCCGGTTAATCGTTAACCAGCAATCCTTGTGCCAACCGAATTCAGCCCCCAAATCCTAGCAGACTATTAAACTTCGCCCGCACCGCGCCGTTAACTCACGGGTACAGGAGCGGTGAACACCATGTTTAATCGGGATGCTATCAAGGCTTACCAGACTGCGGAGCAGGACTTTCTGGTCGAGGGAGCAGACCCTCACAACCTCGTCCAGATCCTATATACGGAGCTACTTGCCACGCTAGAGTTGTCGCGCGCCGCCCTTGAGCGCAAGGACCTCGCCGCCAAGTCGGAGCATCTGACCAAGGCGTTGACCATCGTCCATGTGCTCACGACGAGCCTGGACTTCGAGCGCGGCGGAGAAGTGGCGCAGTCTCTTGAGCACCTCTATGTCTGGGCGCGTCGTCGACTGATAGAGGCGAGCTTCAAGAACAACATCGCCGCCATCGACGAGGTCCATTCGTCGATGAGCGAAATCGCGGCGGCCTGGAACTCGATCAGCGGCGCGAAGGCGGCCTGATCACGCCTCTTCGCGATCAATCGAATATTTCCGCATCTTCTCGATCAGGGTCGTGCGCTGCAACCCCAGCACGCGCGCGGCCCCACTGACCGACCCATTCATTTCCACCAGAGCGCCTTTGATGAAGGCGACCTCGATCCGCATCATGTGTTCGCGGAAATTGAAATCCGGCGTGGCGCGCAGGAAGCCCGACACGTCCGCAGGGCACGCCAGAAGATCTGGCGCGGTGGGCGGCGCCACTTCAAGCAAAGCGTCTGGCGACGGCTGAGACTGCGGCGCAGGCTCGGGATCGCCATGATCTTCATCGTCAGAGGGCGAGACCGGGGCTGACGCCGGGGGGCGCGCAAGACCGAGCCCCTGAAGGGATGAAAACAGAACCATCGTCTCCTCGACGCGATCAATCGTCCTGCGGGGAGCCGCGATCCGCTCGATCTCGCTCTTCCCGATGCTCTGCCCGGGATAAAGCACACAGCAACGCTCAAGCACATTGCGCAATTGCCGGACATTGCCAGGCCAGGAGGCCGCCTGAAGCGCCGCGATGGCGGAGGGTTGAAACTTTGGCGCTTCACCAACCCCCTGCCCCCGGAACCGCCTCAAGATAAGCTCGACAAGACGCGGAATATCCTCGCGCCGTTCGTCGAGGCCCTTCATGGCGATGGGAAACACATTGATGCGGTAGAACAGATCCTCGCGGAACTGCCCCTCTTCAACCAGTTTCGCCAGATCGCGATGCGTGGCGCAGACCAATCGAACGTCAGCCTTGATCTCCTGCGATCCACCGACACGGGTATAGCGGCGATCTTCGAGCACACGCAGCAGTTTCACCTGCATATCGATCGGCATATCGCCCAATTCATCGAGAAACAGAGTGCCCCCGGCAGCCTGCTCCAGCAATCCGGCGCGAGTGCGCACAGAGCCCGTATAGGCGCCCTTCTCGCTTCCGAACAACTCGCTCTCCAGAAGCTCCCGGGGAATGGCGCCGCAATTGACCGCAACGAAGGGAGCCGCCGCTCTATTGGAGAAGGCGTGAACAGCGCGCGCGGCGAACTCTTTGCCGCTGCCTGATGGCCCGCTGATATAAACAGTCGTGGACAAAGGCGCGACGCGCGAGATGAGGTCAAGAGCCTCACGCATCGCCTGACTTGGCAGGTCCAGATAGCGATAAACTTCGTCCCTTGTCATGCGGCTACCGCATCAGGACGAACTTCAAAGACGAATCTCGGACGGGTTGAACTGGGCATGTCGGATTTTTGACTGGGAACTGTCAGACAATCAAGAATGCCCAAGCTCCCGCAGGGCGCATTTCTGTGTGTGGCATGAAAAAAGAAGCCTACGCGCCAGAAAAACAACAATACACCAAATTGGGCTTTATTAAAAAAGCTATAAGAAACAAAGGACAAGGACCGCAAAGAAACACTTCAAAACATATGTAACTCAAAAATTACAGCGCTGGCTCAGCTGTTGCTTTTGATACCAACGAAGTGCGAACTCGAAGGGAAATGCTGTGAGCGCAGTTCTTTGTGTCACCGACGGCTTGGCCGATTCCGAGGCCTGGATCACACACCTGCACAACCGCGGGTATGAGACCCATACAACGACGCTGGCCAAGCTAGGCGCAGTGGAAACCAAATGGCCGCAATGCGGCTTGATGATGTCCTACGCCGTCGCCAAGAAGCTCGCCGCTGACGCGACCGGCTTCGTGAAGTGGTGCCGACAGTTGAAGGCCGAACGCATCGTCGTGCTTGGCGATAATGGAAAAGGCTTTTCGTTGAAATGCGAATTCAACGGCAGCACGCTCCATGTACGCCCCGCAGACAACAACTGGCGGTTCACCGCAGAAGTGGTAGCACGCTTTCTGGATGAAGACCAGAGCGCTGCTGCGGGCGACCCCTCCACCTTCAATCTGCTGCGCCTGGCGCGGCGTGTGGCGGCAAGTGATGTCACGGTCATGCTGGTGGGGCCCACTGGAACCGGAAAGGAAGTTCTCTCGCGCTTCCTTCACAAGGCTTCACCGCGCAACCGCAACTCCTTCATCGCGGTGAACTGCGCGGCGGTGCCGGACACCATGCTGGAAGCCCTGCTCTTCGGTTATGAGCGCGGCGCCTTCACAGGCGCGCATCATCCCAACAAGGGCATCTTCCGTGCGGCGGATGGCGGCACCCTGCTGCTCGACGAAGTTTCCGAAATGGCCTTGTCGCTACAGGCGAAACTTCTGCGCGTCTTGCAGGAAAAAGAAGTCACCCCGCTGGGCGCTTCAAAACCCGTGCCCGTCGATGTGCGCGTCATCGCGACCTCGAACCGCTACATGCTGAATGAAGTGAAGGCGGGGCGTTTCCGCGAGGACCTTTATTACAGGCTGAACGTGTTCCCCCTCGTGACAAAAGCCCTCGAGGAAAGGTCCGGCGACATTCTGCCGATCGCCGTGAGCTTGCTGGCCAAACATGCTGGCGGCTTCGCCAAGATGCCCGAGCTGACCGAAGAAGCAATCGAGAAGCTCGAAGCTCACGCCTGGCCTGGCAATGTGCGCGAACTGGAAAATGTCTTGCAGCGCGCGCTCGTGCTTTCAGGTGGAGATCAGATCCGGAGCGAGCACCTCATGCTCGAAATCCAGGAGATGTTTGAAGTCATAGAGCTGGCTCCGCGCCGTCTCGCAGTCGTCTGAGGAGAAATCATCATGGCTAATGTCATAAATCTCACCCGAGAAATACAAAACAACGTCCAGCAAAAGTTGCAGGCCGGTTCGGCAAGCAACAATGACTTCTGGCACCACTTCAACGCCGCCCTGGCGCAAGTGGCTCAGGCGCAGGTCGAAGCGGGATCAGCCGCCCAGGCCTTCGAAAGCGGCAAGGAAATCGACGTGGCGAAGGTCATGCTGGCGCGCGAAAAAGCCTCGCTCGCCTTCGAAGCGACGATGCAGATCCGCAACAAGTTGCTCAGCGCCTACAAAGACATCATGTCAATGCCCGTCTAGTCAGGCCTGAAAATTCAACTTCCTCCTGGAGATGACGTCCCGTGTCAGACATCAACCCTGTCGCAACTCAACCACCGGCCGGCCTGGGCCTGCTTGGTCCCCAACTTGCGCGGGGGCTCGCGAGCGCCCAGGAGTTTCTGAGGCAACCAGCGATCGTGCGCTCGACGCCGATCATTCTGGTGGGTCTTGTCATCCTCGTGGGATTGAGCGCCATCTTCATGATGCGCGAACCCGCGATGACGCAACTCTTTCCCCGCCTCGGCGAGGAAGACAAAGCGCTCGTCATGCAGAACCTTGAAGCTCAGGGCATCAAGGCGAAGCTGGATGGAGCGACAGGCCAACTCCTGGTGCCGCGCAACGACTACTACCGGGCGAAGATGCAGCTGGCGGCCGCAGGCCTGCCAAAAGCATCTGTTACTGGCTACGATCTCCTTACCCAACTGCCGCTGGGCGCGAGCCGCGCGGTCGAGCAGGTGAAGTTGAAGCAAGCTCAGGAAAGCGAGCTTGCCCGCAGCATCATGGAGATTCGCGATATCGAGGGCGCGCGCGTACATCTGGCCCTTCCGGAGCGTTCAGCCTTCGTGCGCGACCAGACGCCGCCCTCCGCGTCCGTGTTTCTGAGGTTGTCTCCCGGGCGCAGCCTCTCTGTGGGGCAGGTACAGTCCATCACCCATCTGGTAAGCTCCAGCGTTCCATACATGCCTGTCGGCAGCGTCACCGTCGTCGACCAATCCGGCGGATTGCTCACCAATCCGAGCCGGGATACGGAACTGGGTCTGTCCTCGCAGCAACTCGAATACAAAAGCCAGGTCGAGAAGATCCTGCGCGAGCGCGTTGCCAACCTGCTGACGCCCATCATCGGAATAGGAAACTTCAATTCCGAGGTGAATGCGGACATCGATTTCACGCGCACCGAGTCGACGAACGAGACTTTCGACCCGACCAACCAGATCATCCGCAGTCAGCAGGAGACGATTCAGGAGTCGGCCGAGGGCAAGGCTCGGGGCGTCCCCGGCGCCACCTCCAATTCGCCGCCAACAGCGCCCACTCTCACAAACACGCCTCCCGCCGCTGGCGCGGCTGGCGCATCGGACACGGCGCGCAACAAGTCCAGCACAACCGTGCGTAACTACGAAGTCAGCAAGGAAGTGCGCTCGACCCGCCGCGCAACCGGCGACATCAAGCGGTTGACCCTGGCTGTGGTGGTGCGCTCCGGAACAACGGTTGATGAAAACGGACGGATCGTCGAGAAACCCGTGAGCGACGAGGAAAAAGGCCGCCTGACGCAACTGCTGCAGGAAGCAGTGGGCTACAGCGCGGATCGCGGCGACAAGCTGACCATCATCTCCAGCAGCTTTGCTGAAGAAAAGAAATACGAGTCCCGCTCATGGTATGATGCCCCCTGGCTCGAAGACGCCATCAAGCAGATCGCCATCGTGCTGATCCTCGGCGTGGTTGTCATCGGAGCCCTGAAGCCCTTCCTCGAGCGCCTCCTCGACCAGTCCATGACCGCCTCCATGCGCACCGATGAACCGGTGCTCGGCGAAGGCGAAACCATCGAGGTGCGTGAAGGCGAAAGCCTTGACCAGATCAAGGCGAGGCTCAAGCCTAAGAAGGCTGCGATCTCCGCCGAGATGCTCGACACGGCCAATACATATGATGACAAGGTCACCTTGATCCGCATGCTGGTGGGCGACGATGCGACACGCGTCACCGCAGTGCTCAAGTCCCTTATCCAGCGCGATCTGAATTAACACAAGCGAGCGATATCGATCATGGCTGATGCAGTGGCGACATCCCCCGAAGCTGACGACGACGCCATCCGGCTGCTGTCAGGAACGCAGAAATGCGCCATCCTGATGCTTCTCCTGGGCGAAGACGAAGCGTCGGAAATCATGAAGAACCTCTCCCCGCGAGAGGTGCAGCAACTCGGCAGCGCGATGTATTCCGTCACCGAGGTGGATCAACGCACCGTCAATGTGGTGCTCGACGAATTCCTGTCGATCATCAAGGCGCAGACAAGCGTTGGCCTTGGCGCCGACGCCTATATTCGCCGCATGCTGGTGAAGGCTCTGGGCGAGGACAAGGCGGGCAGCGTGCTCACACGCATCACGCCTTCAAGCAGCGCCAAGGGCATCGAGATCCTTCAATGGATGGACGCTCGATCCATCGCGGAGATGATCGAGGGCGAACATCCCCAGATCATCGGTCTCATCGTCGCCCATCTTGATTATGCGGTGGCGGCGGACGTGCTGATCCTTCTGCCTGAAACCATCCAGCACGCGGTCCTGCATCGCATTGCGACCCTGGACTCGGTGCAGCCCGAAGCGATCGAACAACTCGAGCGCGTGATGCAACTACAGTTCCAGGCGAATACGTCCCTGCGCGCCTCCAAGATCGGCGGCATCAAGGCGGCGGCGAAGATCATGAACTTCACGCAAGCGGCGCAGGAAGGCCGCATCATGAAAGACCTGTTCAAACTGGACAAGGATCTCATGGTCGCCATCCAGGAAAACATGTTCGTCTTCGACAATCTGCTTGCAGTCGACGACAAGAACCTGGGCGTCCTCATGCGCAGCATCGAACCGACCGATCTCGCCATCGCGCTCAAGGGCGCCGACGAAAGGCTCAGGGACAAGATTCTGGGTTGCATGTCGCAACGCGCCGCAGCCGCCATCATCGACGAGATGGAGGCGAAGGGTCCGATGCGCGTGACGGAAGTGCAGGAAGCGCAGAAACGCATCGTAGCAATGGCGCGCAAGCTGTCAGATGCAGGCACGATGGTGCTTGCGGGACGTGGCGAAGATTATGTCTGAGCAAACACAACGGACCATTCAGTTCTCCGAAATTGCGGAGATGCTCCCGAGGGGCGGCGACTTCCTCGAGGAAAACCGCTACGGCCCGGACCACGAGGCGGAATTCGTCCCGTGGGGCAGAACAAGCTTCAAACCCGCGCCAGTCAAACAACCCGACCCTCCGCCGCAAGCGCCGGGCGCCGAACCACAACCGGACCCGGAAGAACCCGTTTCTTCGGCAACCGAGCCGAACGAGGAACAGCAGGACGAAGCGCACAAGGCGCCAGCAGATCATGGCGCGCCACAGGCTAACACCCCCAGGACCGCGCGCCCCGCCGCCCCTCCCCCAAGAGCGCCGCCACCGCCGGAGCCCCCCGGCCCCACTGCGGAGGAAATCATCGCCGCGATCAATCAGGCGCGCGAGGACGGCCGCGCCCTGGGTTATCAGCAAGGCGTTGAAGCAACCCGCCGCGAGATCGGCGCCACACTCTCGACGCTGAAGAAAATCGAAGAGCAGATCACGATGCTCGCGCAGGACGCCCTTGAGCGTAATGCGGACATCATGGCGCATCATGTGCGGCGCATAGCGCAGGATCTCTTCGGAGCCGTCTTTGCGGAAATGCCGAATGTCTTCGTTGAACGCATAAAAACAGCGGCGGAAATGTTCACAAAGGCGGGGGCCGAATTCACGCTCGCCGTGAACCCCCATGACGCGATTACCCTTAATCCCCTGCTGCAGGAAAACGAGATCTTCGAGAAGATTCGAATCGTCGAGGATGACGCCCTTCAATCCGGGACATTCCATCTCTCGTCGCGTGATCTTGACTATGAAGACGCGCCATTGCTGTCGGATGCCCGGGGTTCCTGACAATGCAAGACATGACAGTAGTTCTCGACCATCGTTTGCAGCAAATCAAGGCCAGCCGCGTGATGAACGCAGCAGGCCGCGTAAGACGCTACGATGGGCAAATTGTTCACGCCAGCTCATTCCCGGCATCTGTGGGAACGGAATGCCGCGTCGCCTGCGAGAATGGCGAGTGGGCGGAGGCCGAAGTCATCGGTTTTCTGGACAACTACACTGTCATGGTGCTGACAGGAGGGTCGGCGCCTTTGCTCGCGGGCGCGCGCGTGGAGACAGTACAGCGCGCTGACGTCGTACATGTCGGCGATGGCCTGCTTGGCCGCGTGGTTGATGGCGCGGGCGGCGAACTTGATGGTCTTGGCTCCGCCTATCTGCCAGAGAACTGGCCTCTGCGGGGCGAGCGCGTCAACCCGTTGCGCAGGCGCCCGGTGCGCGAAACGCTCGATGTTGGCGTTCGTGCGTTAAACGGGCTGTTGACCGTTGGCCGGGGTCAGAAAATCGGAATCATCGCGGGCAGCGGCGTGGGAAAATCGTCACTCCTGTCGTGTATTGCGCGATATACGGAAGCGGAAGTGGTCATCATCGGCCTGATCGGGGAGCGCGGACGCGAAGTCGCCGGCTTTGTCGAGGAACTGTCGACCGCCCCCTCTTTCGCCCATACGACCGTGGTGGCGGTGCCCGCCGATCAATCCCCGGTCTTGCGCCTTCGCGGACTTCATCGCGCCACCGCTTATGCGGAATATTTCCGATCAAAAGGAAAACACGTCCTTCTGATGATCGACTCCCTCACTCGTGTCGCCCACGCGCAACGCGAACTTGGCCTTGCGCTGGGCGAACATCCAACCACCAAGGGCTATCCGCCATCAGTCATCTCGCTGATCGGCTCTGCGCTGGAACGCGCCGGCCTCGATGCGAAGACCGGCGGCAGCATCACCGGCGTCTACACGATCCTGGCGGACGGCGACGACATCAACAATGACCCGATCGTCGATACGGCGCGCGCCATTCTGGACGGCCATATCGTGCTGTCTCGCAAGCAAGCCGAGCAAGGCATATTCCCCGCCATCGACGTAAACGCCTCGATCAGCCGCACCATGGTCGATTGCGTCTCATCCTCCCATGTGGCGCGCGTCAGAAAATTTCGTCGCTACCTCAGTCTTTGGGAGCAAAACCGGGATCTCATGCTCCTTGGTGGCTACCAGGCGGGTCAGGATCCGGAACTGGACGCCGCCTTCCAGTTGCACCCCTCGCTCATCGGTTACATCGCGCAGGGCATGCAGGAGCGCTCCACATTCGTTGAAAGCGAAGCGCGGCTTCAAGCTCTGTTGCCCTGAGGAAATTCATGAGCAGAGCGCGCACCATGCAGTTGATCGCCTTGAAACAGACGATCGCCCTGCAAGCCTATAGACGCGAAGCCAATCGCCTCTTCGAGGAAATAGCGCGCCTTGAGGCGCGCATTGCGCAGATCGCGGAACTTGATCGCGGCTATAGAGAGCAGCTCACTGTTCCTGACATGCACATCACCGAATATCGGGACGTGCTGCAAATCATCGGACGCCTCAAAGAACGCAGCGATGTCGACAAGGCTCGTAACGAGATCCTTGATGTCGAGCGCACCCGCCTGCGGGCGATTCTGACCGAGAAGAAGCGCCATATCGATCTTCTCGAGGAATCCGCGAAGCAGTTTGAAGCGGAGGAACGACGGGCTCGTGACGAGCGCCTGGCGCGGCTGGCGCCAGCCCGCCGAGACTAGTGGCACAACACTTGCTGTCCTACAGGAAGGTGTTGAAAAGTCGACACCCCACTCCACCAAGGGGCGCCCCAAATTGCAGCCGCTCGCACTACAAAAGGCTCCGGTAACCGCAGAAGCTGGCGACAGCAGCGGTCCCTCATCCGCGTCGGCAAACGGCGCTAATGGGGTGCTGTTCAGCGAACTGATGACAGCGGCGCAGCAATCGCAAACAACTGCGGACTCGGCCCGCAATCCGGATGTGGCGCCGGAAGAAGATTCGGATCAGGTCGACCAGGATCTCGCAGCGCTGGCGGCCGCTACGCAGATTGCGACCCGCGGCGTGACGCTGAAACCATCTACGCCGATCTCCAGCAGCACGGAGCCGGACGTCGCCAACATTCAGACGATCGCCCTGGATGGGGCGACAGTCGACGGGGCGGCTTCCGACAAAGAAAGTTCAACCCAAACCACAGATCACGACCTGCGTCCGCAGCAAGACTTGCAAGCAATAGATGGCGCTGAACTCAACGTGCAGGCCCTCATCAACATCGCAATGACGGCTGCAATAACGCAGACCAAGGACCATCCCGCAGCGCCGAATGAGGCGGACCAGCCCGAGCTGCAGGACCCGACCGCTTCGTCAGACACCCACACCCTCGAAAGCATCCTTGCCTCGGAACAGGTAGCCGAACTGCAGGAACCGGCTGCATCAAAGGTCAACCTTCGCTCCGAGACGAACCTCTCGTCTGAGAACGAAGACCACAACGGCGCCGTCAACTTATCGACAGTGGGCGACGTTACGACAGCCGACACGTCAGCAGAGCCCCACGATCAGACGGAGGCGCAGCATCAGACTGACCTTCAATCCCCGAAAATAGCCGCGCTGCAGGCTGTCGCCTGGTTTGATGGGGCGCCCCGCGTCAACTTGCTGACGGAGCAAAATGGGGCATCCGACGAAACCGCCCAGCTCGATACCCAATCCGGGGCCCCCAACGCCCAGACTTCCCTTGCTGAGGCAAGCATCGAAACTTCAGCGACGCACAAGGATCCCCTGCGCGCAATGAACGAGCCGTCGGCCGCAAGCACGCAGCAGGTGGAGCCGATCTCGGGTCAAGTTGAAATTGGCGCGCAGAGCGCCGCAGACGCCGACGATGAAACGCAGGCGTCAGCCGAAAATCGTAAAACCGATGACGCCGACCTGGCTGAGGCCGCAGAGGTGGCCCCGCTCCCATTGCCGGTCTCCATTCTTCAACCTACACAACCGCCGGCGCAACAAGAATTGCAAAAACTGGTGAGCGACACGCCCAACTCATACGCCATACCCAGCGGTGCTGATCGTCTCGCCCCGCAACATAACGAGCATGCTTCAAAAGAAACGCCAGCTTTCAACCTGACCACGGCAAATTCGCCAACCGGCATGGTTGCCGAACCCAATCAGCAATCGGAGACGGCAACTGATCGCTCCGGCGCAGCCAATGCAGCGCTGGTGAACGACACTGGATTGCACGCTCAACAGACGACGGGCGTCGATAGCCGGGACTGGGCCCCTGTCAACGTTCCGGCCACAGACGCAACTGCACTTGAAGAAGAACTCCGCCAGGGCAAAAATGACTGGACGACCAACAAAACCAGTCCCCAAGATCCGAATGTGCGTCAGAGCGATTTGGCTGAACTGAAGGAAAGCGCAGACGCCAATGACGCTTCGAAGATTGAGACATCTGGCAAAGCGGACATAAACATAAGAGAAATCCTGAAGCTCGGGGCCACCGATGTCACCGTGAGCTTCGCACAACCAGATTTGCCTGCGGCGCCCCAGATACCCGCAGAACAACCACTTCCGCCCCAGACGTCATACAATCAGCAGGTTACTCCGCAGCAAGCAGCGCCGCTCGGGACAACGAATGTTGAGACAAACGGAGAAAAACGCACAATCGCGGATGATATCCGCCTTCGCGCGCTTGAACGCATGGTGGTCAACGCTGCGCGCAATGGCACACAAATTCTGAGCATCCAGTTATATCCGCCAGGATTGGGACAGGTTGTTCTCAGGCTTGCGATGGATGGGCAACGTCTTCGGTTGGCGACTCGCGCCGCGACGACGGAGGCTGCGGACACGTTGCGAAACATGGAAGCTGATTTACGCGACGCCCTTGCAGGCAACGGACTGCAACTCGCCGGCTTTGATGTGTCGGAAGATGGACCCAATGATGAAGCGCCCCGCCGTCAGCCGGTTGAGCCTTTAGTCAAAACACGCAGCGGTGGGACCAAGGAGTCCTTCATCGTTGATTTGAACGCCTGAACGAAGGGGAGCAATACCCATGGCAGCGGAAGCGGAAGATCAGGAACCAAAAAAGAAATTGCCGATCGTCAAGATACTCATCATGACGGTGGGGGCGATTGTGTTGGTTGGCGTGGGAGCAGGCGCCGCCATTCTCTTCACCAAACTCACAAAACCGGCGGATGAAAATCCGCTGGCGATCGTGATCGAGCGCAAGGGCGCAGCACCGGCGGCCGACGCGCACGGCGCGCCGGCGGATGCGCCAACGGACGCCCACGGCGCCGCTCCCGCAGCAGGCGGACATGGCGGCGACGGGCATGGCGGTGGGGCCCCGGCTGGCCCCGGCGCCAAGCCTGTTCCTTCAAAGGAACAGTTCGTCACGAGCTACTTCGAATTTCCGGGCAATTTCACGACAAACCTGCGTGGCTCACGCCGCTTCGCACAGATGTCCGTCGCCCTGGCGACCCAGTACGACAAGAAGGTCATCGAGAACGTGCAGAAGCACGAAGTCGCAATCCGTGCGGAAGTGCTCGCCCTCCTTGCCGAACAGACGGAAACCGATGTCATCGGTGTCGAAAACCGCAAGAAATTGCAGGTGCTCATCAGGGACGCGATCAACAAATTACTCAACGAGCGTGTGAACTTCGGCGGCGTGGAAGATGTCTACATAACCGCACTCGTGTTGCAGTGAAGAGCAATGGCACCGAACCGTAAACTCAGCAATGAAGAAGTCTCAGCTCTCATCGAGGGCCTGAACACCGGCGAAATCGCCGCTGCATCAGGTTCCTTGCCGGAGATCGAGTACAAGCCATTCCAGCTTGGCAACGAAGATGCGAGTCTGCTTGGCGACCTGCATACGCTGCGCCTCATCAACGAGCGTTTCGGTCGCCAGGTTCGTAATGTGCTGCTGCCCATGCTACGGTTTCAGCCGCGGATCACCACATTGCCGCCGGAGTCCAAGCGCTTCGACGAGCATATGAAGGGAGTTGATTCCTTCACCAGCCAAAGCATAGCGCGGGCGGACACGCTCAAGAGCCTGATCCTTGTCAGGGTCCCGCCGCGCCTGATCAGCATCCTCGTCAATACGTTCTTTGGCGGAAAGGGTGATTGCAATGTCACCCGGCAAACGGAATTCACCCCCACGGAAGAACGTATATTACAGGTCGTGCTTGAAGGCGCTCTGCGTACGCTGGAAGATGCCTGGCGTGAAGTCTACCCGGTCAATTTCGAGTTCATGAACAGCGAGACGAATCCCGCCTTCACGTCTTTCGTGGACGGGCAAGAGATCGTTGTTGTGAACTCATTCATAGTCCAGCTTCCCTTCTCCAAACCAGCAACCATCGACATTGTTTATCCCCGTCAGGGGCTGAAACAAATCGCAACGATCTTGCGCAGCAAGATCCAGCACACCAGCGATGGTCGCGACATGCAATGGGCGCAACGTCTCTATGATGCGTTGATGGAAGTGCCGCTCAATTTCATTCCCCGCATCGCCGAACCGAATATCAAGCTGGGAGAATTGGTGAACATCCATGAAGGCATGGTTGTCGAAATTCCGGCGTTCGAAAAGGTCGATATTTTCGTGGAAGGTGAGCCCATGTTCGAGGCGACCATTGGCGAACGCGACGGGAAAATCGCTGTTCGCATTACCGGCTAGACGAAAGAGCGAGACGAAAAATGGCTAACACCGAAAAGCAGGCCGCCACAGACGCTCAGGAAGGCGTAAGCCCCAACCTGAAGAGGCTTGAGAACATTGAGGTGCAACTGACTGTTGAAGTTGGCGGCACAAAGATTTCCATCGGCGATCTCATGAAGCTTAACGACGGCTCCGTTGTCGAGCTTGAGCGGCTCGCCGGGGAGCATCTGGACATCCTTGTCAATGGCACCCTGCTCGCACGTGGCGAGGTTGTGCTGGTGGGCGAGCGCCTCGGCATTCGCTTCACGGAAATCATTTCTCCCGAGAAGCGGGCTCGCAGTCTGTGAACAACCTGGGCGCCTATTCGATCACGATGATAGTGCTGCTTTGTTGCATGATTGGCGTCGCCATTCTGCTGGCGCGTTATCGTGATCGCCTGAATGGCTATTTCGGCGTCCGACCCAGCATCTCCAGAGCCAACGTAGAGTTGGCGCCAGGCGCACGCATCATGGTTGTTGAAATAGACGGCATGACAGTTGTCTGCGGTCTGAACAAATCCGGCATAACGGCCTTGCAAGTGGTGCAAGGCGCGCCAGACCGGAGCGCATCATGACCCCGCGCACTCGACTCGTAACTCTCTTTCTCCCGCTGTTCTTCGCGTTTCTGGCGTTCGCGGGATCGCAGGCGCTGGCGCAATCGCCTGGCTTTGACATTCCCCTGTTGAAACTGCAATCGCCGGCGGAGGGTGGGCAAACTCTGTCTCTTTCTCTCCAGACGCTCGCACTGATGACGGCATTGACCTTGCTGCCCTCGTTGCTGCTCGTCACCACCAGTTTCACACGCATCATCATCACTCTGTCAATTCTGCGACAGGCCATGGGTACGCAGCAGACGCCGCCCAACCAGGTGCTGGTGGGGCTCGCGCTTTTTATGACCCTGTTCATCATGACGCCCACCATCAAGCAGATCAATGAGCTCGCGTTTCAGCCCTATACTGCCGGCACGATCCAGATGGAGGAGGCTACCCTGCGCGGCGTCGGCGTGATGAAGACATTCATGTTGCGCCATACACGCGAGAGCGACCTGCTGCTCATGGCGGACCTTCAAGGGGACGCGCGTTATCCGAACGCCGAGGCGGTCCCCTTGCAGGTTATCGTTCCGGCATTCATCATCAGCGAACTGCGCACCGCCTTCACCATCGGCTTTCTCCTTTTCCTACCGTTCCTGGTGATCGATATCGTCGTCGCGAGCATCCTGATGTCGCTGGGTATGATGATGTTGTCGCCAACCCTGGTGTCCCTGCCCTTCAAACTACTCCTGTTCGTAATCGTCGATGGCTGGAGCGCCACTGTCAGCGCGCTGGTGGAAAGCTTCCTGAGGAACTGACCCGTGCAGTATCAGCAATTCATCATGATTGGCCGCGAGACGATCCAGAGCGTGCTCTGGACGATCGGGCCGACTCTGATTGCAGCTCTGCTGATCGGTTTGATCATCGGCGTCTTTCAGGCTGCCACCTCGATCAACGAGGCTACCCTCACATTCGTGCCAAAACTGCTGGTCATCGTCGGCGTGCTGGCCTTGTCCGCGCCCTTCATGATTTCGACGCTGGGCGGTTTCTTTCAAACGGTCTTCAGTGAAGTTGCGAGGGTGACAAGATGATCATCCTCAACGACGAATTCCTGATGCAAGGCATGAGCGCGTTTCTGCTGCTATCCGTGCGGATCTCTGCGTTTTTCCTGGTGGCTCCCGTGTTCTCGGCCTCTGCGGTCACTGTGCCAATCCGGGTTGCGATCATGATGGGCCTTGCTTTTGCGCTCATGGGCACGATCACGGTCCCCAATGTCGACCTTTTTTCGCCTTCCGGCGTAACCGTTGTCGCGCGTGAGGCGGTGATCGGGATCTCCATCGGCATCCTCTTCCAGATCGCTTTCGCCAGCGTCGCGATGGCGGGCGAACATATCGCTTCCTCCATGGGCCTTGGTTTCGCTTCCATGGTTGATCCTCAGACAGGCGCGCAATCTGTCGTGGTCACCCAATTCATGTCGATCATGATGATCCTCATCTTCCTGGTGACGCAGGGTCATCACGTTTTGCTGCGTCAACTGGCCGCCAGCTACAAGGTGGCGCCCATTGGGGGCGATCTCAATGCAGAGCTGTTTCTTGGCATCATGAAGTCTGGCGCGCTGATGTTTTCCGCCGCGCTCATCATCAGTCTGCCAGCGGTCGTTCTGCTTTTTCTTGTCAACGTGCTGATTGGTTTCATGACGCGGGTCGCGCCGCAGATGAACATTTTTTCGGTTGGTTTTCCCGTCACGATCATGGTCGGGTTCGTGATGGTGATGATCAGCCTTCCCTCCATGGGCAATTCCATGAGCGGTCTGCTTCAGACAGCCTCTGGAATGGTTCGTGAACTCATCCTCGAAGACAAGGCGCTGCCATGAGCGATCAGGACAGCGGTCAGGAAAAAACAGAACAACCTACAGAACGACGGCTCCGAGAAGCCGTCGAGCAGGGCCAGGTCCTTACCTCCAAGGATCTGGCGATGAGCGTGGTGCTCCTCGCCGCCACGCTCGAGTTCTATTTTGTGGGCCGCAACTTCTTCAGCGAAATGCTGAGCACATTCCGCCTTGGCCTCGATATTTCGGGGCCTCTTGCGCGTGAGATTCCCCTTTTGGATGTGCTTGCCGACAGGTTCGGCTCTGCGGTTCTCATCGTCCTGCTTTTCAGCGCGCCCCTCGCGCTGACGCCCATCATCGTCCAGAGCCTGTTTGGCGGCTTCCATTTCACACTGGAAAATCTGGCATTCAAAGCCAGCCGCATTTCGCCGCTTTCCGGCCTGGGGCGGATGTTCGGCATGCAGTCGCTGATCGAGCTGGGCAAGTCGATCCTCAAGGTCATCACCATTGGCACGGTCGGCTTCTGGTTTCTGTCCTCCAAGCTGCCCGATATTCTGGGCATGGCCGCTGCTCCGTTCGAAAGCGCAATGGACAGCACGGGCATGCTGTTTCTGCTCACCATGCTCATTCTGGTCGGCGCCATCGCCATCCTGGGCATGCTGGACGCCTTCATTCAGTGGCGCCAGCACAGCCAGCGCATGTTGATGAGCAAGCAGGAAATGAAGGACGAGCACAAGCAGACGGAAGGCTCTCCGGAGGTGAAGGCCCGCATACGCAAGATGCAGCAGGAAATGGCGCAGCGCGGATCGGTCGCACAGGTCGACCAGGCCCAGGTTGTCATCGTCAACCCCAAGCGCTTCGCAGTCGCCTTGCGCTATGACTTTGAAGATGGCACCGCTCCAAAAGTGCTGGCCAAGGGCACTGACGCGGTCGCCTTGAGCATTCGCGAAAAGGCCGATGCGCTTGGCGTGCCTGTGTTGACAATCCCGCTTCTCGCCCGCGCGCTTTATTACACGAGCGAAATTGGCGCAGAGATCCATTCGGACCTTTACCGGGCAGTGGCGACCGTGCTGAGCTTTATCTTCCAGGCTGCGCCCGGAGCGGATTTGCCTGAGGTGGAAGTGCCCCCGGAACTGCACTTTGACGCCAATGGCCGCAAGATGGGAGCCGGAGCATGATCGTACAATCCTGCTTTGGATGTCGTCACTTCATAGTCACCCACAATGTCGCGGCGCCCTATGCCTGCCGCGCATTCCAGTTTCGATCACGGCGCCTGCCATCGTTGGACGTGAAGGCGTCCTCCGGGCAGGTCTGTGGCCGGCGTGAACCAGCCGTCGCCGCAAAGAGGAGTGTAGAACAATGACCAAACCACCGATCACGGTTGCTCAAAACAAGTCTGCGGATGAGACTGCCAACGCCGAAAATGGCGGGGGTGAGTCAGATGGCGGCAAGTCGCCCCTCAAGAAGCCGCTGGGCCTGAGTCTGCGCAAGCCGTCCGCCGAAGCGAAACCCGCCCCCACCCCCAAAACACCCATCGAAGAAGCGATCGAACTTGCGTTGGCTTCGGCGAGCACGGCTGTCGACTCCGCCCAGGAGATCCAGCGGTTGCGCAACGAGGTGCAGACGATCATATCCGCCTCGAAACGCTCGAGCATGGTCTTGTTCTATTCGACCATTCTGGTGATCGTATTCGCGGGAGCGGGCCTGTTTGGAGCACTCGTTTACTACAAGCGCTCCTTCAACGAGTTTGAAGCCGTAGCCCGTGTGAACCGGGACGCATTGCTCGCCTTCGCTGGGGAGATCAACGGCCTTGTTGCGACAAGCGAAAAAATCGAGGCGTCCGTGAAGGTGTCCGAACAGGCGCTTTCCAACGCCAACGCTCAGACAGAGGAAATCAGAAAGGCGGTCCAGGGTTTCACCGCTGCGCATAACGCGCTGACGGCGAAGATCCCGCCCGCCAACGCCTATGACAAACCGATCTCTGCGCTGAAGCAATCAATCGATGATCTGACTTCGGCGAACAAGGCCATCAGCAGCCGACTTTCTGACATGCAGCAGGCGCAAATAGCGCGTGAACAGGCGCCGCCCCCACCCCCGGTCGAGAAGCCGAAGGTGGAAACCCAGAGAAAGCTTCCCAAGCGCGACCAGTCGGTCGTCTCAGGTCGCGACAGTTTAATTCGTTATCCGTGAACTACGGGAACATGAGCGAATGAAAACCGAACAGCGCACCTTTGACAATCCGGTGCAGGTGACAAACGTGGAACGCTATTCTCCTGCGGAGCGCAACGGGCTCGTGACGGGAGATCTGATCCTGGCGCTTGGCGCTCATGCGCCCACCGAAGTGCTGAAAAACCCCGAAGTCATCGCCTCGCTCAAGCGTGGCGACTGGCTGCTTGTGAGACGAGGGGATATCGCCTTCAGGCTTGGAGTCGGCGAGGGGCTGCAAGGCGCGGCTTTTGAAGCGACCACTCCGGCCGAGGATGTCACGGTGCCCAGCGATGGCCAGTGGGTCACCTATTGGGGCGGCACGCAGACCGGCGGGGCGATGGTGCTGGTACCCGATCATATTTCCTGGGGGTGGGCTTTGCTGCCGCCCCTGCTCTACGCCCGTTTTCACAACTGGCAGATGTTGTCAGCCATCACGCTTGTATGGTGCATCGCTCTGGTCGAGGGCCCCATCACCTTTATTTTGTCCTATCTCATCGCCGTCGCCGTCGCCATGGTCGGTGGATCGCGCATGCTGGTGGACGCCTCAAAGAAGCAGGGCTATGCCGCCAGAGGACACTATGGTCTTGCATCGTACCAAAGCGCGGCGGCTCTTGAACTGGAGACGGCCGAAAGGCTGCGCCCAAGTCCCTTCGCGAACGGGTCCAAGCCGACAGTCAGCGCAGCCGCTGGCGCCAATTGATTGCATTTATCGGTCAGGCAGATTCGACTGGGAGAGACGTTCAGGATTTCGAACGAGCGGAATGCATCTCGGTGATGAAATCGATGATGTCAGGCGCCAACCCTGTCCTGCTCGCCATCACCTCACGGGATTCGCCCGAGCGCGCCAACTGGATCGCAAGCTCGACAGCCTCGGGCGCATCACGCGAGGGGCCGGAACGAAGCTGAAGGTCAAGCATCTTCATGTCTGACTGCATCTGGCGAACCTCGTGCTCGAGGGTCCCCTCCCGCTCATCCAGAACTTCAGACACGCTTCTGCGATGCCTGCTTTCCTCCAGAACCAGCAGATTGATGCGCGCCGACAACTCGTCGTGACGGGTCTTCCAGGCACGTTCGAGACGCTTGGTGTAGAGGTAGCCGGCCACGCAACAAGCGGCGCTCAATATCATCGACGCCAGAGCGAGGTATTCACCCATGTCAGAGTCCCGGATCAGGCTCGCGCCAAGCTGCGATTGCAATATCGAATGCGCGCAGGCGGGATGCAAGAACCGCTTCTATCTCCTGACTGGACGCATCAAGAGCTTCAATAAGCGCCAACTGGCTCTCCCGGGTCAAGGGCGCCACAGCGTTAGCCTGGTCAATCAACAGCTTAATCTGCGCCGTGGTGGCCTCCACCAGAGCCAGATCCCCAGCAGTGACCGCGCGACCAAGCTGGGCAACAGCGTCACGTAAGGCTAGGAGGTCCGAGTCCTGGAAGGCCTGGGTCAACAATCTATCCCTGCGCTACGCCTTCTCACCGGCCATGGATTCGACCATCCGCTTGGCGAGCAAGTCGAAATCAACGGGATAGGCGTTGTTGCGGATGGCGGAACGTATCGCATCCACCTTGGCCCTATCAATAGGGGCGCCGCCGAGAGTTCCGGCAGGCGCGCTGATTTCCACCGATTCAGCGCTCAAGGAGGCCGATAGGGCGGAATGCTCGACCGAAGACGAGCTCTTGGAAGCATCGGCCTTGCTCGACTTGCGCGAGCCAGGTTCGATCAAGGTCAGGTTCTGACGAATGCCGTCGATCATAGTGTGTCACCTCTGTACTGATATAGACGGTCGCATGTTAAAAAACTATACACCAATTGATGCCGCTTCCCAAACTTTGTCATAGCTGGGCGACGCTGACGATCTTGCCACGCTCAAGTCGACCCTTGAGAATGGCGCCGGTCCGGGCATTTTTGACCGCTATGAGGTCGCCCTCGAAGCCGTCCTGCTCGGCCTTGCCAGGCACGCTGATCTCGAAGCCGGAGCCGTTTGCGACCAGGGTGACGTTCTCCCCCCTCGCAACAAGAGGGGGCCGCGCCACGTTCCGCTTGGTCAGGGTGAGGCCCGGACCTATCGGAGAACTGACGCGCAAGCCAACCGCATCTGCAATAGCCTTGAAGGCCTCGGGCGGCGGCGCGGAGGTCACCTGCTTCTCTTGCAGCATGTCCGCCGTCAGTATGAGGCCCGTCGACAGATTGACCTTCGGCGAGACAACGACCCAGTTGACTGCGGGCTCAACTGCCTTGACGGCCTCAGTCCGTGTTGCGGGGGCCTGCGGCAGGTGGTCGATGCGAAGCACATAGGACCAGTCGGCAGGAGCCTTGCAGCGCATAATGAAGGTCGAGGTGGAGGAGCCTCGCGGCATGACCTCCAGTTGATCGCACGGCGAAACACTCAGCCGCGGATCCAGCGGGCCGATGTCCGCAGGTTCCGGGACGGCTCGCCCATTGCTCTTCAACCAGTCGACCATCTCGCGCCGAAGATCGGCCACGCCCCAATTCGCTGTCTGCGCCGCAACAGGGCCCACCAGCAGGACGCTCAGAAGCAGGGCGGCGTTAAAGTTGCGCATGATTGGCCGCCTATCGCATGAGTGTGGCGAGAGCGTTGACGGGAATGCCCGGCTTCGCTTTCAAAGTCCGCGCTATTGATTGCGAGGGCGTGACATCGTCGATCCTGATGACCTGCCACTCGTTAGAGGCGTTCGGCAAGGTCACGAGAAAGTAGTCGCCGCGGGAAACGCCATGCTCAAGTCCGACAGAGAGGATGACCTCGCCCTTGTCGGATTCCTGAACCAGGGCGCGCAGCGGTTTGCAGGCGAGTTCCGTCTCCAGATCTTCAAGGACGCGATCAAACAGGGGCGCGAGATCCACATGAGGCTGGGGCGGCGTCGCCGCAGTCAGCCCGACCAGGCTTTCCAGGCCGAACACGGCGCGCCGGTCAGCAACCATGATTTCCTGATTGATGTCCTTGATGCGCGCGCCCGTATAATTATCCTTGATCGTCAGGGACAGGCGCACCGCGATGTCCGTGACATTGGTCAAAGTCGTGTCCCGGCGCACCGTTTCGACGATGACGCCTCCCGACAGGGAAAATCCGGCGGCGCTGGGCTGGGAACTGGTCAATTGAGCCATATAGTCATACTGCGAGCGTTTCGTGCGCTCATCGCCGGGCGTCTGCCGCAGATGACGCTGATCAGCGATGCGGAAGACGGTGCCATCACCAAGTCTGGCCAGCCCGCGCGACAGGCCTTCAGCGACATTGCGCTGGACCTGCCCCTGAATGCCGGGCGCGACGCGCGTGCGGATTTCACGAATATCGAGATCGACGCGCTTGCCGCCGCAGGCTTCTTCGTCAGTGACGCCAATCGCCTCTATCCGGACGATGAAGGCGCCGCCCTCGCGGCCCTCGAAGAGAATGTGATAGCCGGAGAAACGCCCGCCCACGAGCATGCTGCTCTCTTCCTTAAGCACGCCCTTGGTGTCGATGAGGCTGGCGCCACGCACATGAGCCTGAAGCTTGGAGGCAGCATCATAAAGAGCGTCAGCAAGAGCGGCCTTTCGCGCCACCGACAGATCCTTGCCAGCGATGACCGCCCTGCCCTCGCCCTGCACCAGGCGCTGGCCCGCTTGCGCCTGGGTGAAGGCCACCAGGGACATGCCGACAGCAAGTATGAAAGCAAGAGGACGCATCACAGCTCCTAACGATGATGGCGGTTCGGCCAGCGGGCGCGCATGGCTGCGACCTCCCAGGCCTCAACCTCGAGGACCGCTTCATAGACATCATTGCGGATGGGGTTCAGGCTCACCACACGGGCGCCCCGCACCAATCCGTCGACGCTACTGCGCAACTGATCGCTATAGACGCCGCCGCCGGTCAGAGCGGTCTGCCCGGAAATATCGGCGCCATAAATCTTCTCGGCAAGTTCGCGCATGGCGGCCGCCTTGGCGGCGCGGATCGCCATGAGTTGCTTTTGCGCGGGGGTATTGCCCGGCTGGATGCGCATCGAGGCGTAACCAATCGCGCGGTACGGTAATTGCTCACTGAGCTCAGCCTGAAGCTGGCTCTCACTTACAGCGCATCCAGTCAGAAGCAGGCACGCGGCCAGAACCATTAAAGTTTTCACGTCTCGACCTCTTATAAAGCCAGTCGAGAAGCCTCTAGCAAAAGCTGTGCCGCGACCACAGAACGCTGGCACACCCCTTGCAAACCCCTTTTTCACAAGGTTTTTAGCTCAAAACACTGTCGGAAACCGGACGTCAACGGCGCCAAGTGACGGAAAGTCGACAGCGGAGATTGAAGAGTGGCTGACGTAGCTCTTATATCACAGGGGTCCAGCACCGGGAAAATGGCGCGTTCGCTCGTCATGCCCGTGGCGCTGATCGCCCTGATCCTGATGATGGTGGTCCCTGTACCACCCCTGCTGCTCGACATCTTCTTCACGCTCAATATCGTTCTGGGCCTCGCCATCTTGATGGCGAGCCTGAACACCTACCGTCCGCTGGACTTCTCCTCCTTTCCCACCGTGCTGCTCTTCGCAACGATCTTGCGCCTATCGCTCAACGTGGCCTCCGCCCGTGTCGTGCTGGCCCATGGCCATGCGGGAACGGATGCAGCAGGTCAGGTCATCAAGGCCTTCGGCGAGTTCATCACCGCCGGCAACTTCGCCATCGGCCTTCTGGTCTTCTTCATTCTCGTCATCATCAACCTGATCGTGATCGTCAAGGGCACGGGCCGCGTGTCTGAAGTGAGCGCGCGCTTCACCCTCGACGCCATGCCCGGCAAGCAGATGGCGATCGACGCAGAACTGAACGCCGGCCTGCTGACCCCCGAGGAAGGAAAGAAGCGGCGCGAGGAAGTCACCCGTGAATCGGATTTCTACGGCTCCATGGACGGCGCGACGAAATTCGTGAAGGGCGACGCCGTCGCCGGCTTGATGATCCTGGGCATCAATATCATCGGCGGCCTGATCGTCGGCATGGTCTTTCACGACCTCTCTTTGGCCAAAGCAGCGAAAGTCTACACGACCCTGGCTATCGGCGACGGCCTCGTCGCGCAGATCCCGTCCCTGCTTCTCTCCCTCGCAACCGCAGTCATCGTCACCCGCGACTCCTCAGGCCATGACCTGACGGAACGGATGATGCGCCAGCTCGGCGGCAAACGCGCCTGGTGGCCTGTGGCCGGCATCCTCTGCCTCTTCGGAATCGTGCCAGGCATGCCGACCACCCTGTTCATCGGCGCCGCCATGATCTGCGCGCTGATCGCGGTGAAGTCCTCCAAATCGCGTGACGAACAAAGCGATCTGCCGGTTACAGTGGACGGAGGCAGCGCGGCGCTGGAATCCGAGGGCGAGAAGGACGGACAACTGTCCCTCGAAGATGTCTCCAGCCGCACTCAACTGCTGCTGGAAGTGGGCTACGGACTCATTCCGCTGCTTGAAGATGACAGCAAGAGCTCGTTGGTCACGCGCATCACCGGCATCCGCAAGCAAGCCTCCCGTGACTTCGGCTTCATTGTTCCCGCCGTGCGAATTCGCGATAACCTGTCGCTGGAGCCAAGCGGTTATCGCGTCACCATAGGCGGCGTGATCCTGGCTGACGACCGCGTACAGCCTGGCAAGCTGCTCGCCATCCAGGGCGGCAAGAGCAACGTGGTTCTGCGTGGCGAAGCGGTCAAGGATCCCACCTTTGGTCTGGACGCCATATGGATCGAGCCGCAGGAGCGCCCGCGCGCACAGGCGGCGAGCTACACGGTCGTGGACCCGAGCACCGTCGTCGCGACCCATTTCAATCAGCTTCTGCGCCAGAATGCAGGCGATCTGCTGACGCAGGACGAAGTCCAGGCGCTGCTCGATCACGTCGCCAAGTCCTCGCCCAATCTGGTGACCGGCCTCGTGCCCAAGGTGCTCTCCCTGAGCATTCTGACGCGCGTGCTGAAAATGCTGCTCACCGATCAGATCTCGATCAGCGACATGCACCGGATCCTCGAATGTCTGGCGAGCGAAAAGAGCCGTGAAGTCGACGAATTGGTGGACGCAGTGCGTGTGGCCCTAGGCCCGCTCATCATCCAGCGCGTCTGCGGCCCCAAGGAGGCGCTCTCGGTGGTCACGCTGGACCCGGGGCTCGAACAGATCATCGTGCAGAACGCCCGGGCAGCGGGCACCGGCGCGAGCATCATCGAGCCGAGCCTCGGACGCAAATTGGTGGAATCTTTCCAGGAGCAATCGCGCGTTCTGGCCGAGTCGAACAAGCCCCTCGTCGTCGTCACCAGCCCGATGCTGCGTCGCGACCTCGCCACGCTTGTCCGCCAGGCGGCGCCCGACGCACTCACGCTCAGCTTCCGGGAAGTTCCCGAAACAAAACGCATCACAGTCGTAGCCGTGATCGGCAGCACAGAATGAAAGGATCGCGCGGATGATGAACCGAATGAAAGTGTTCGCCGCTGACAGCGTCGAAGCCATGGCTAAAATAACCAGGGAACTGGGTGGGGACGCGCGCATCTATTCAACACGCCGCGTCAACGGCGGGATCGAGATCATCGCCGGCTCCGGCGAAGACGATGATGAAGACCCGCAGGATGTTGTCCAGCGCAACCTGCCGCCCCACCCAAAGGCGAAGGCGCAGGCGGACTTTGCAGCTTTGCTCGCCAGCGCGCGCGAAGTGGCGCGCTACGGAGAACGTGCGCCACAGACGACCGACACAGCTCCCGAGCGTCCCGCGCAGCAACGCCCGGTCTTTGATGAAACGCGGATCGTCGCCATCGAAAACACCGTGGCGGAGATCAAGTCGATGCTTGGCTGCGGATTGATGACCCATGCCCTTTCTGCGGCGGGCGCCAGCCCTGAGCTGATCGCCATCTTTCTCGCCCAATCGGGCGCCTATGAGCAAGAAAACGCCGACAAGAAATTTGGCGGATTCCTCGCCAAGCGCCTGACATATCCCGACGCCGACAAGTTGCTCAGCATCCCGCGCGTCATCGTGACCCTTGGGCCTTCAGGGGTTGGCAAGACAACGCTGCTGGCGCAAATGATCGCACGGCTGCGCAAGAACGAGCCGAATGCCCGCGTGACGCTGATCAACGCCCATTCGAACCGGTTTGGCGCCGCAGAGGACTTGCGAGCTTATGGCCGCATTCTGGATACGCCTACCATCGACATCGAGCATCCCGATGAATTGACCGACTTCATCAAGAGCATCGACCAGCGCATTTATGTATTCGTCGATATGCCGAGCACACCGGATGAATGCGCACGCATCTCCGCAGTGCTGCAGGAAAACGCCGATTATCTGGCCCCCATCACGCGTATCGGGGTCGTGCCTGCCAATATATCCAGAGAAGCCGCCTTGGGAATTCTGGATCGCTACAAGGATCTGGAAGCCATCGCGATCACGAAACTCTCCGAAGGTAGCCCAACAGCAGCTATGTTGGGGCAACTAAGCCTTCGGAACGCGAAAATTGCGTTCCTCTCATCAACCTCACATCTGACCCGCGGCCTCTCCGAACCGGGAACTGAGGACCTCGACCAGCTTATTCGAGGCTCCCTCCTCCCCGCCGCCCCCGCAGAGGTTTAATCGGAATGACCAAAACCATGCAAAAAGGCCAGGCGATAGCAATCACCAGCGGCAAGGGCGGCGTCGGAAAGACCAATATAGCGGTCAATCTTGCGCTGGCTCTGTGCAAAGCTGGCAAGCGGGTAGTGCTGTTCGATGCGGATCTGTCGCTGTCCAACGCCTATATCCTCATGGGCCTCAGCCCTAAACAAACCATCGTCGATGCGCTTGAGGCCGACCTGCCCTTGAGCCAGGTTTGTACGGACGGCCCCATGGGCCTGAAGCTGATCACAGGCGGCAGCGGACTCAACGAGCTCATGAACATGTCGGCCAAAAGCCGCCACAGGATCATCCGCTCGCTGCGCGAGCTTTCCGCGGAATTCGACTATCTCGTCGTCGATACGGCGGCGGGCATCGAAGACAATGTTCTGGACTTCGTCTTCGCCTGCAACCGGGTTCTGGTTGTCGTGGTGGGTGAGCCTGCCGCCTTCATCGACGCCTATGCCTGCATCAAGGTGTTGAGCCAGTTCGGGCGGGTCACGCATTTCGATGTGGTCGTGAACCTCGCCCGAGACGAAGCGCATGGCAAGGATGTCTTCAAGCGCTTCAAGGGGATTGTTGATCGTTTCCTCACCGCCAACCTCTATCACGTTGGCACGATCCCCGAGGACGACAACTTGCTGGCGAGCGTCAACAACTGCATCCCGCCTCTCGTATCAGCGCCAGACTCCAAGGCGTCACATGCCATTGAAGCCCTGGGCAATCTGATCGTCGGCCCGCAAGCCACCCCCATCAACGAAGACGATGACATGTTCTTCGCCCGGCAAAGCATCGTCCCGCAGGGGGCCATACAATGACGATCACTCAGGCATATGCAACTGCGACCGCTACGCCACAAGAGATCGAGCAACGTGTGCGCACGCATATGCAACTCGTCCGCAAAATCGCCTGGCAGATCCATGGGCGCGTGCGCGATGTGTTCGAAATCGATGACCTCGTGCAAATCGGAATGGTGGCGCTGGTGGAGGCGGCAAAACGTTTCCAGGACGTGGGCCAGGCAAGCTTCACAAGCTACGCCGCAGTCCGCATCAGGGGCTCGCTGACAGACCATCTGCGCAAGAACCTCACACTCACGCGGCTGGGCGTACAACGGCGCACGCAAATCAGTGTGGCTGAATTGGCCGTCAAGACTGCTGGTGGGGACCCTGCAAACCGCGAACTCGTCGCAGCAGAATTGGGGATCACCCTCGCTGAACTCCAGTCATGGCGAGACAAGGCGTCCTCCGCCCCCAACAAATCACTGGATGAAGTCTACGACGACCATTCCATATGGTTCGTCGACGATGGCCACACGCCCGAAAGCGCCCTCGTCGCCGATGAACTGCGCGCGACCCTCGCAACCCATCTCAAACGCCTGAAGGAACGCGAGGCGCTGGTCCTGCAACTCTATTATGTCGAAGAGCTCAATCTGGAAGAAATCAGCGAGGTGCTATCGGTGACCGTCGGACGCGTCTCGCAACTCAAGAAAGCCGCCTTGGCGCAGCTGAGAACATGGATGCAGGAAGACTGACGAACACAATAGAGAAAATTTAAGGGTTTTGCGCCGGCAAGGCGCCGATCCATGGAATTATTTCTATTATTTTCAATATGATAACTCTTGGCACGTGACTTGCTAAGTTCTGTTCGGCTCTAACGCCGCAACATGGACTGCTGGAGAACCCTGTCCGATGATGAAGACTGCACTGACAGGCGTGATGTCCGCCTCGCGCGACCTCAGCGTCATCTCTAACAATCTCGCCAACGCCATGACCGTTGGCTTCAAACGCTCCACCTCGCAATTCGTCGATGTGATGGGCTTGAGCCAGAATGATCAACCGGGCGTCAATATCGGTCAGGGCGCCATGACCCAGGTTGTTCGCCGCAGCGACTCACAAGGCAATATCCGAAACACAGACAGCGCTCTGGACCTGGCTCTGGTCGGACCGGGCCATTTCACCTTTGGCGATGCTAATCCAACCAATGGCGAAGCATCTTATGTTTACAGCCGTTCCGGACAATTGCAGATCACCCCTGCCGGACTGTTGGTCGACAGAAATTCAGGTCGCCCACTGATGGCGATTTCAGGCGGGAACCCGAAGTCGATCAACTTGAACTCAGCGACAAACGGCAATATCGCCGGAATCCAGTCTCTATCCATCGACGCCAAGGGCGTGATCAGCATCTCCAGCTTGGATGGGACCACCAAATCTGTCGGAACGCTTGCGATTGCGCGCTTCAACAATGAGGACGGGTTGAAAAATCAGGGCGGCGCCGTCTTCACGGAAACGGACGAATCCGGCCCTGTCGAACTCGGGCGGGCCAGCATAAATGGCGTCGGCAAAATACAACAAGGCGCCCTTGAGGAAGCCAACGTCGACATGACGGCCGAAATGTTGCGAATGATACAAGCACAGCAAGCTTATAACGGAAATGCGCGCGCGCTTCAGACTGGTTCTGAAATGCTTCGCTCTTCCATCGAAACCCTGACCCGCTAGGCGAGAGCCAAAACCGTGCTGGATAACTAGGACAGGCGAAAAAAAAAGGTGGAGTTAAGAAAGCGTTAACCATAAACTGTGTCCTGCTCGGGCGTGGTGTACCTCGCCTTTTCTTCGGGCCGGGGTAGCGTTTATGGCTCTTGATCTTCCACCTCTCGTTCGTGCGCCACTGTCCCAGTTGGCGCCAGTCATCGATTTCCGCAACGATGAGCCGCTTCGCGTCGACGCGACTGGAGGCAAGTTCAGCAGTGATGACAGCGATCCATCCGAAACGCCATTCTCGGGCGACGGCTACAGGTCTTCCAATGAGGATGGCTGGCGCACAACCTTGCGCGAGGGCGCTCCGAAAGGCGGCTGGGCGCCTCGCGGGCCAGGGGGGCCTGCCGACTCCAAATCGTGGGATCAATCGCGTCCTGTCTACAATCCGCGCGGCGCGCCGTCGGACGGCGTTCCTGCCCTCAGTCGACTGCAGGCCAGGATTTCCTTCGAACCGCTCTATCTGCATCAATTCGCCAGCACTCTTTACGCCTGCGTCTCCTTCATGCCCTGGACTCTCTCGGAACGGCGGGCGCGGGTTGATCTCATGGTCTGAGGAACGGTTGTGACCGAAGCAGAATTCTTCATCGAGCTTGAGAAATTGATGAGGCTCTATCCCGCCTTCACCATGGATCGCCAGACGGTGGCGGGAGATATCATCTTGCGTAGAAATGAACTTGGCAAAACGAGCGCGCGCGCCCAAACGATGGCGGCCGCGTTCAAAAGCATCATGAACGCAGATCCCAAAAAACCGCGAAGTGGCGGGGGCTGGGTATAATGGTCAAGAAAATCCTTGCGGCTGTGATTGCGGGCCTTACTGGCCCATTCGCCATGGCCTTCGCCATTTCCATTCTCGTCATTGTCGGCATCGTGGCGGGCTTTGTCATCGCCGGAAATATGGAAGAGGCCAAGCTGCAAAAACTGCAAGCGGAAAAGGCGGCTGCTGAAGCGGCGCTGAAAGGCCCGCCGCCCCCCCAGCGCGTTGTCGATACAAACGAAGGACCAAGCCCGTTTGATCCGCGCTATGTCTCGCTGGGCGAGGAGATCCTGTCGCCATTGCCGGGAAGAGGACGTGTGCTTCAAATCGAAATCGATCTCGTGACGCTCCGCGGCCAATTGGCGGAAGACCTCCTGACGGCCGAACGCATTCCCCTGCGCGCGCTGGCTCTCTCAATTCTCTCGGAACTCACCATCGAGGAAGCGACGGCTGAAGACGCGAGCCAGGTGATCGCCGGGAAATTGATGCAAGCGGTCAACGCCGCCCTGCGCCCCAAGAATGGGGTCACCCCTGTTCAGCGGGTTCTGATCAAGAAGTATTATGTCCAGTAAGTCTTTGTTTTAAAAGGTTTTTATAACTGGCACGAAGGTTGCTAGGTGATGAGTGTTCCATCTAGGACTCGTCGCCGCCATGAATGTGATCGAAAAATATCTAGCTCCCCACGCCACGGCGCTGTCACTCAGACAGCAACGCATGGAAGTGCTCGGCTCGAACATCGCCAACGCCGCCACGCCCCACTACAAGGCGCGCGATATCGATTTTGCTGCGGAATACAGCCGCGCCATGGAAGGCGTGGGCTCACTCACCACCAGCAACAAGCTCCACATCGCCACCTCTACCGGCGGGTCCTCGGAGCTGCGCTATCGCGAACCCATCTCTCCCTCGCTTGATGGCAATACGGTTGAGTTGCACGTGGAGCAACTGCAGTTCGCGGAGAATAGCTCGCGCTACGAAGCCTCCTTGCAATTCCTGTCAGAACGCATCCGCGGCCTGCGTGCAGCCTTGAGAGGTGAGTGATGAAGAATCTAACGATTTTTGAAGTCGCAGGTCGCGCCATGTCCGCTCAACAAGTGCGGCTCAACACGGTGGCGAGCAATCTGGCCAACGCGCAGTCGATCTCCAATTCTCCTGACACCGCCTATCGCGCCATGCGTCCTGTCTTCGAGGCGGAATACGCCGCCTTCCAGCAAAGCTCAGGCGTCGCCACGGTCGGCGCCGTATCCGTCGAGCGCTCAACTGCGCCGCCCGAGAAGCGCTACTCGCCAACACATCCCTTGGCGGACAAGGAAGGATACATCTACGCAACCAATGTCGACACCAATGAAGAGATGGTCGAGATGATGGAAGCGGCCCGCCAATACCAGAACAATATTGAAGTCATCGCGACCGCAAAATCGCTCATGCTCAAAACCCTCAGCGTCGGAAAGTAAGTAGACATGACGGATATCAGCGCAACATCGCAACAGACGCTGGACTCCCTGCTGGCAAAGCTGGGCGCCAAGAAGTTGAGCGACACGACGACAACAACGCACAAAACCCAACTCGGCCAGGAAGACTTCCTCAAGTTGATGACGGCGCAGCTCTCCAATCAGGACCCGTTCCAGCCGCAGTCAAACGATCAGATGATTGCGCAGATGGCGCAGTTCTCGACCGTTTCCGGCATCACGCAGCTAAATTCGACCCTCACCAGCGTCTCATCGCAAATTTCCGAAAACCGCATAGCGACCGCAGCCAATTTCGTCGGCAAGACTGTGCTGGTTCCAGGCAATGTGGCGATGGTGGACGATACAGGTGCGATCAGCGGCGCAGTCGATCTGCCATCCGATGCAACCAATCTCCAACTCCAGATCACCAAGGAAAACGGCGAGCTCGTAAAGAGCATCAACCTCGGCGCGAACGCGACCGGACTGGTTGGCTTCCAATGGGATGGAAAAGACGACAGCGGCAATCCGGTGGGCGCCCCGCGCTACATCGTAAACGCTACGATGACCTCCGGCGGCAAACAATCGCAGCCGGCGACCGACGTCTATGCGCCAGTGACTGAAGCCATGGTCCCTGCTGTAGGCGCAGATCAGACCCTGAGGGTCGCGGGCATAGGCGTCGTCAAGATGTCTGACATCCGCGCCTTCAAATACTGAACCGCTTCGCAGAACGCAGCCACCTCATAAGCATCACGCGAGACACACACCATGTCATTTTATACCTCGCTCACCGGTCTCAATGGCGCGCAAGCCGATATCGCCGCCATCTCGAACAACATCGCCAACGTCGGCACCACCGGCTTCAAACGGTCACGCGCGGAATTCGGCGATATTTTCGCCACCTCGCCGTTGCAGGCAGCCAGTTCCGCCATCGGTTCCGGCACCATCCTGAAATCCATCAAGCAGCAGTTCACGCAGGGCAACATCGAGTCCAGCTTGAACGCGCTCGATCTGGCGATCTCCGGTCAGGGCTTCTTCGCCCTCAAGCCAAGCCTCACCTCGACGCAGACGGTCTACACCCGCAACGGCGCCTTCAGCGTCAATAACGATCGATATGTCGTCGACGCCCAGGGCCAGTTGCTGCAAGTGTTCCCGGTCAACGCCGACGGCTCGGTCATCGCGACGGGCATCAATTCGGCCAAGAACCTGCAACTGCCCACAACCTCCGGCCTGCCCAAGGCTTCAGAGACCATTCAGCTCGGTCTGAACCTGCCCGCCGACGCGCAAATTATTCCGCTCAGCAGCACCTATACGGCGAATAATCCCTACGTCTTCGACAAGACCAACTCCGCCACATACAACAAATCAACCTCGATCACGATTTACGACTCCCTCGGCAACTCGACGATCGCCACGATTTATTATGTGAAAACGAGCAACGCGACGGAAGTTTCGCCGACCAACAAATGGCAAACTTATGTGTTCGTGGGTGATCGCGAAGTCACGCCGCAATTGATCACCGCCAAGGATGATCAAAACAAGACATTCTATATCAACAAGTTCGGCCAGATCACCAACGACCCGCAGGCAGTGGATCCGACCTTCAACGCCGCAGCCGCCCACCCCCTCTACAAGCAGGACGACCAGACCGACAAGACCGAATCCACATCGGCCTCTGTCGTTGGCGGCATCATGAAGGCGAGCGGGTTCGACTTCGGCGACACCGACGCAAACAAGGTCACGATCGTCACGGACCCCGCCCTGTTCAACACGACACGAGAGAGCGGCACGCAGGCTGCCTCCGGCGCCAATCCTCCCTATTGGGGCGTGGACATGTTCTCGGTGTCCGTTGACGGGTCTGCAATCCAGTCCATCAGCATCAACGCTGGCACTTACACGGGTACGCAACTGGCGGCGGAACTCACCCGCGCGGTGAACGCGAGATTTGGCGGCGCCCATTACTTCAGCATCACCGACACCTATCGCAAGGAAGGCGGGTCGGTCGTCGCCGGCAACGACATTCTGCAGATCAATCTCTCGAGACTTGCTGAAGACGGCGGTTCCGTCGCCATGACGACCCCGCTTGAAATCGACATTCTCGGCACCGGCGGCTCAAGCGGCACCCCGCCGTCGAGCGGCACCCCCGCGCCCGAAACGAAACTGCAATTGACGCGTGAAGAACTCGTCTCTCTCGCCCAGACCAAGCTCAACGATGAACTTAATCGTCGTCATCTGGAGTTTGGCAAGCCCTCAACCTGGCCATCCTCCGACACCCCCCCCATCATTGTGGGATATGACGTGGCGAGCCGCGCCTTCACCTTCACTGTCGCACCCGATCAACTCGGCCCAGACGCCAACGAGCCGGCCAGCCGCTTCAACAGCATCAAGGTCTATAACCCGACAGACACGCTGAACGATCTGGGCATACCTTCCAAGACAACCAGCCCCGATGTGCTTATCCGCACCAATACGCTTTGGTCCGGCAGCGCCGCATTGCCAGGTGGCGACTACATCGTCGATCCCCGCGAACAAAGGACCGGCATTCAGGTTGCTTATAACAAAGACACTCGCCAGTTCGACTTCTCGTCTGGTTCAACTGGCGAAGCCTCGTCCATCACTGTCGGACGCTCCGTCCTTGCGACCTCGGCGGACGTCCAGGCGCAGATCGACAGCTTCAATCTCGAAACGATGGACTTCTCTGTTGACCGCAGCATGACCCTCGAGGTCAACGGCCGCACGCTTACTTATGATTACAACGCGCCAGCAGGTAATGCCGCAACCGACAATACAGCGTTTTTCGATGGCTTCGAGCAAGCAGTGCCCGTTACCTTCTCGGACGAGCGCAAGGTTACCAATGGTTCCTCAACCCTTCAGGAGGTCCAGTCGCTCAAGACCTTCGGCAAGATCATGAAGGGCGACATCTTCAGTCTGTCACTTGCGCCAGCACCGGGCCAGCCAGCTATAACAATTGACGTTGGGCCATTGGGTGTTGGTACCTATGATGGTTCCGACGGGACCCATGAGGCTGATAAGATCGACGCAAACACCACTGTTGCGAGCCAACTCAAACAATTTAAAAATGCGTTGGTGGCTGCAATCGAAAAATACAACACCAGTGGTACGGCCAACGTCACAACTGATGATCCGACGCAAAAGATCATGGTAGATGTGACGGCTGAAGCCAATCAGATCTATTTCACCTATCAGGATCCAGGCGCAGTCGCCACCGTGGCGCAGATGAAGCAGACGACCCGCGGCACGAACTGCACGACCGGCGCCTATACGCCCATCAAATTGACGGACGCCACGGTAGTCGCATCGCTACCCGCGATTCAGGATGGCACCACCACAACACAAACAGTCCAGAGCGTCATGATGACGAAGACTGATGGCCTGTCGCCGGTCTTCGCCACCGGAGATGTTTTCCGCATCACGATCCCGATGCAGGATGGCACCGTAGTCAGGAAAGACGTCAAACTGCTTGCGGGTACGCTTGATGACCTGGTGACGCAGGCGAACGCCGCTAACGAACTGAGTTCTGTCACGTTCACGAAGGCGGCTGGCAACAAGCTTGTCGCGACCTGGAACTCCAATGGCCACATCACTGGCGCCATGGAAGTCGAGCAGGTTGGCAAGGGAAGCACGGTCAATGGCGCAACCGTTACAACCCAGGTACGTCCCTCCAACATCGGCCCCTTCTCGGTCAAGGGCAATTCGCCGATCCTGGAAGTATCCGGTGATCCGTTAGGCACGGCTTTCCGCCTCAACCTGCGTATAGACGGTGTGGTGCGCGCCAAGGAACCAGTGGGCGCCCAGGGCTCGACCAGTCTCATCGGCCTTCAGATTGGCGCCACAAAGGTGCTCAACTACATGGGCAGCAACGATCTGCTCGGCGTAGGCGACAAATACTCGGCCCAACAGACCTTCGTCGCCGGGACTGGTCTTCCCGCCTCGCCTGCGACGGCTGTGGGCTCGCGTGGCGTAACCCCGATGGCGCAAACATTCTTGCTCAATGAAAATCTGGGTGAGAACAGGATGACCTTCACTGTCGATGGCATCGTCGGCACCATCACTCTTCCGGTTCGCGCCTACACCGGCGACACTTTCGCATCCGCCATTCAGGATCGCGTCAACCAGATTCAGGACCCCTTGTCGGGCCGCATTGTCAGCGGCGTGACCGTCAAGTTCGAACCGGACAACAATCGTCTTGTCTTCACTTCGGGAACAGCAGGCTCCAGCTCGCAGATCAACGTGGTGGGTCACCCCAACTTCGGCTTGGCGAAGGTCACGCAGACCGCTGGTTCCGTGCCGATCATCACCAACCTCAAGCAGGCCACCGACGAGCAGGGCAACAAGCTCTATGTAGACAACAAGGGCAACATCACGACCCAGCAGCCCGGCGCGTTGCAGAACTGGTTCCCGCTTTATCTGCAGGAAGGGCAGCTTACCTTCGATACGATTGGTAAGCTCATCTCACCAAAGGAAGGCGTGATCTACTCGCCGTTCGATCCTCAGAACGGTTCCGACTTGCTCCGCCTGAACATCGACTACGGCAAGTTCTCCACCCAGTTCTCCTCGCCCTTCTCCGTGCTCTCACTGTCGCAGGACGGTTATCCTTCCGGCAGTCTGAACGGACTGGACATCGACGCCAGCGGCACCATCCGCGCCAACTACACCAACGGCCAGACAATCGCTCTGGGCAAGGTCATGGTGGCGAACTTCGCCAACGCCAACGGTCTCAAGCAGATCGGCAACGCCAACTATGTCGCGACCTCCGTGTCTGGTCAGGTCGTGCTCGGTCAGGCCGGCGCGGACGGGTTCGGCACCATCAAGGCCGGCGCGCTCGAACGTTCCAACGTGGACATCACCGAGGAGCTCGTGAACCTGATCACCGCCCAGCGCAACTTCCAGGCCAACGCCAAGGCGATCGAGACGACCACGACCCTGTCTCAGACAATCATCCAGATCCGCGGCTGATCGGCTAACTAAAGGTTAAAGAACATGGAGCGATATGTTCAAATCTCCAGCGCCTCTATGCGACTGCAGATGGATAATCAACGTATGATCGCCGCCGGTCTGGCAAACCAGAACACGGTAGCGTTCAAACGTGATTATGCGACCACATCCTCCGCTTACTTTGATGTGCCGGGTGGGACGGACCGCGTCTTTCCCACCCGCGGCGCCGCAGCCGTCGACACCGAGATCGGCAAGATCATCCCCACTGATAATCCTCTTGACGTGGCTATCGAGGGGGATGGTTTTTTTACCGCAAAGAATGCGAACGGCGAAACTGTGCTTACCCGTCGCGGGGATATGAAGATGGGCGCGGATCGCATTCTCAGGAATGGCGAAAACCTGACGATGGACGAAGGGGGTGGGGCGCCTATCACTCTTCCTTTGTATGAGAGCATCGAAGTCTCGCGGGATGGCTCCATTCTCATCCGCCCCCCGGGCGCGCCATCCAATGCACCCATGACTGTGGTTGGCCGATTGAAAATGATTCAGGCCAAGCCAGACAATCTTGAAAAAGGCGCCGATGGGCTGATGCGGATCAAGGACAGGACCAATCCTCCTGCAGACGCGAATATCACCCTGAGCACGCGCGGCCTTGAGTCCAGCAACATCAACTCGATCGATGCAATGGTGGACATGCTCAACGCGTCCCGCACCTTCGAAATACACGTCAAGCTCCTGGCGACAGCCAAGGAACTTGACGATCAGACCGCCAAACTCATGCGTTCCGACCGCTGAGTCGGACCAACATAAAACAGGAGCCGCAGGATGCCCGACGCCCTTCACGTAGCCAAGACCGGCCTCAACGCGCAGCAGCAGCGCATGAGCGTTATTTCCAACAACCTCGCCAACGTCAATACCGTTGGCTTCAAGCGCGATCGCGCAAACTTCGAAACGTTGCTCTATCAGAACTACCGCGACGCTGGCGCGCAGACCTCCCAGACATCCACTTCACCCACCGGCCTCGCCATCGGCACCGGTGTGCGCATCGTCTCGACCGAGAAGCTCTACAATCAGGGCAATATCATCAACACCGAGAACTCCCTTGACCTTACGGTGGATGGGCCCGGCTTCTTTCAGGTCATGACCCCCGGCGCCCAGATCGCCTATACACGTGCGGGCAACTTCACTAAAAACGCCCAGGGGCAGATCGTAACCTCCAGCGGCTATCCGCTTGAGCCCGCGATCACGATTCCCCCCACCGCCACGTCGATCACCATCTCAAAGGATGGCATCGTTTCTGTTGCGACGCCGGGAACCACAGCCCTCACCCAGGTTGGCACGATCGAACTCGCCATGTTCGCCAACAATTCGGGCCTGAAGCCCATCGGCGAATCCTTCGCGCTGGCGACCCCATCATCGGGCGATCCCACCCTTGGCGCGCCTGGCGCAAATGGCGCCGGCAAGCTGATCCAGGGCTCGCTGGAATCTTCCAACGTGAATGTCGTGGAAGAACTCGTGAGCATGATCGAGACCCAGCGCGCCTACGAGGTGAATTCCAAGGCCATCGCCGCAGTCGATGGAATGTCGAAATACCTCACGCAGAACGTCTGATCGGAGTAGCCATGAAGGTCGCCGCATTCGCAGCCATAGCCGCCGCTCTCGCACTCGCAGGATGTTCAAGCGTGCGCGAGGCGAAGATCTCGGAAAACTTCCAGATGAATTACGACGAGGTTGTGCCCGTTCGTGAGTCAATTGCGGATGGGGCGATCTATTCTCGTGCGAATGCGGGGTTCTTCCTTGGGGACAGGCGAGCCCAGCGGGTTGGTGACTTGCTGACCGTCACCCTTAAGGAAGACATGTCCGTTTCAAAAACGGACAGCTCGGATATCAGTCGGGGAGGCAACCTGACAGTCAAAAGCCTTCCCTCCCTTTTGTTCGGCGCAAACGCGGCTCCGGTCGCCAATGGGCTTAACACGGAGACAAAGTCGACCTTTTCGGGCTCCGGTACAGCGGCGCAAAAGAACAGCATAGATTTCAAACTTACGGTCGTGGTCACCCGAGTTTACGAGAATGGAAATCTATGGGTGCAGGGGCAAAAGCAGCTGACCTTGAACCAGGGTGAGGAATTTGTCCGCGTGTCGGGTCTGGTTCGTCCTGAAGACATTCAGCCGGGCAATACGATCCTTGGAGAAAAGCTTGCCCAGGCGCAAATCAGTTACACAGGCGCAGGCGATGTTCACGATACTTCCAAAGAAGGCTGGATGACCCGCATCTTCGGCATGATTACGCCCATCTAGGATCGATGACATGACCAAAACTCCATACAAATTTGCCGTCGCCACAATCCTTGCGTCGATCCTTCTGCCTTGCATTTCCAGCACGGGATTCGCTCAAGCCCCGCCCCCTGCCCGCGACCGCGTTAAGGACATGGTCTCGATAGGTGGGGTGCGCTCGAACCAGTTGGTGGGCTATGGCATCGTCGTTGGACTCAATGGCACGGGTGATGGCAACGTCGAGGCGACTCGTCAAACCGTCCAGAGCCTGCTGCAACGGTTCGGCATGTCGATACCCCAAACAAATTTCATTGACGCCAAGAATGTCGCGGCGGTGATGGTCACGGCGGAGTTGCCGCCCTTCGCCAAGCCGGGCCAGAAGATCGATATCACCGTTTCATCCATGGGCAAGGCATCAAGCCTGCGCGGCGGCAGCCTGCTCATTACGCAGCTGGTCGGCGCGGACAACGAAACCTACGCGGTCGCGCAAGGGAATCTTGCCGTCGGCGGTCTCGGCATTACCGGCAAGGATGGGTCGACCCTGACCGTCAACATTCCGACCGTTGGCCGCATTCCTGATGGCGCAACGGTGGAGCGGATGGTCGCGAGCCCCTTCGAAACAGCGCAATCCCTGATGCTGAATCTGAATTCGCCCGATTTCACAAACGCCATGCGCCTGGCGGCGGCCGTCAATGGAAACTTCGGGGCGGGCACCGCGATCGCGCTGGACGCCACAACTGTGAAGGTTATCGCGCCAAAGGATCTCGACCGCCGCGTTTCCTTCATGGCGGCGATTGAAGACCTTATGGTGACCCCATCGGCGCCCCCTGCCCGCGTCATCGTCAATTC
>CANCSY010000001.1 GCA_947380915.1 Beijerinckiaceae bacterium | reverse complement strand
GGCTTTCTTTCATGTTCATGTACTATTCGCGCTAAAACTTTTAGCAGCGAAAAACACAACATCTTGTATGTTTTACAAGAATTTAGGGCTATCACATACAAAATGTGGTAGCCCTATTTTTTATTCAGGTCGACACGACCATCATGCGGGCCTCGAATGCCGCATGCTCAGAACCAGTTCAAAATAGCCAGTGGTCGGATCGCACTCTTCCAGCGAGGCGACGTCAAAGACGGAATCTGGCAGTGCCGCTTTCCACCCGCGGTTCGTGATAGCCGACGTCTTCGAAGTGCTTTTCTGGAAACTGGTACTTGGCATAACCCCAGCACCGCCCTCCTGAATGTCAGCCCTCTGCACGATTGGGTGGAACAGAAGTGGTTGTGGATCGGCGGGTATTTTGCCCAATTTTTAACTTGATCGTTCCGAGGATGTTCGGGGCGACCCGGGGCCAGACGGCTCACGAGCGCCATTCTCACGCTCAAGAGGCAGTTGCTATGGGAAGGGCTCATCGCAACCCTGGACTACTTAAGCTCAGGATTGGCGATATTCGGCGAGCAATATAACCAAGCATGGCTGCGCCACCGCCATGGACATAAGATGTCAAGAAAAGGCGGGCTGAACAGCGCGAAATTACCGTCGATGTCGCCACGGGGGTAGAAATCACGGCGTGACTAGCGCTAAGCTTTGTCTCATTGTCGGACTGCAGTATAATGGATGGCAGTCAGCCAAAAATTTATTTTTCCCACAGGGATTATGCGCTTGTGTCTTGCTCGCCGAGTAGCATGGGTTACAAGTTAACCATACGGCCGTTTCGGCTGCTGTCGGCTGGGAGCTTGAACATGCTGCGTGCTTTGCAGAAGTCTTTTAAAGACGTGACATCTAATCGCGTACCGGAAGACGTGGACGAGCGTTCTCAAGAAGTGGTCACTGAGAAACGTAACAAGGAAGCTTCGATGGAAGAGATACTGGCGTCTATTCGCCGTATCATTCCTGATGATCAGATCATTCCCTTATTGCGATCGCTATCTTCCCCTGGGCATGCGCTTCCATCTGAGCGGGACAGTGATGCCGATGTCTATAAGGGTTATGGCGAATTGGACTCGCTTCAGCCCCCCTCAAGCAAAGGGCCACAAGCGCCCGTGCAAGATCATTTTAGACGTAACCCGAGGAAAAATGCAGCCCAGCGCGTGGCCGGCCCTGCCTTCCGTGCGGATATTGAGTCCGTTCAGCGCGCGGCATCTGATCTGCCGACTCGTTTTCATGATTCGCAGACGACGCATGTCGACCAGATGGATCATGTCGACGGGTCTCTTGTCTCGCCGGGCTCCGACATAAGCGTCAGCTCGTCCTTCAATGCTCTGGCGACCGCTGTGGTGCTGCAAAATGAAGGCTTGGTGGAGGAGAGCGTCCGCGTAGTAATACGTCCCATTGTAAAACCCTGGCTTGAGGCCAACCTGTCAGAAATTGTGGAGCGTTTGGTGCGCCAGGAGATCGATCGCATATTGCGCAGTCGCCGATAAGACAGCGATGGGAGTGTAACGGCTTGGGCGCAGCGCTAAGATGGCGCGGCGATGGTTCGTTCCTCCCCTTACTGATGAGCGTGGTTTGCCGATCATTAACAGCCGTCGTTCAGCGCGCTTTTTGTCTGGCGAAATAAATCGGATCAGCGTTGCCGCCTTCAACAAACCGCCGGGCACGTCCGGTCTGTTGAGCTTGAATGCTTTATCGAGTTCATTGCGTCTTGCTTTGAGCCAATGATCGTTTCTTATCGTGTACCTATGAAATTTGATGCGGAACCTTTGTTTTGGGGTTTGGCGGCTTCTGCGCTCGTCAACAGAGTTATCCCGATTTTAGCCTGATATTTTGGCGGGAATCAGCTGAAGTCGATCACAACATGACTGGGTAGCGGGCAAGATGCCGACAATCCAGGTTTGTACCATGAGCCATTTCAGCAAATTGCAGATCGTGGCCCAAGGCGCCTACACAGAACAAGGCGTCAAATAGAAATCCAATGCTTGTTCTGAGCCCGAATATGAAGTCTATTTTGCATAGACGCCCCACCGGCGCCTGATGGTGCAGCGAATGGCCCATGCAGATATTTGATCTTGTTTTCATCCGCCGCTCTCGAAACGCCTGCGCGTTCCAGACGCCGCCTGACGTGGAGTAAGTCCGCATGTCATACCGTACCGACATTTTCCGCATCGCCATGGGGGGGCCTGCCGATATGTCGGGGCTTATGCGCCTGATCGGGGACGGACAGCTTGACCCGGCGCATATCGTGGCGATTCTCGCGAAAACCGAGGGCAATGGCGGGGTGAATGATTTCACGCGCGAATATACCTGCGCGGCCTTTGCGGCGACGCTTGCGCCCTATCTGCGCGCCACGGCCGCCGAGGTGGAGCGCCGTATCGCCATGGTGGTGTCGGGAGGCACTGAAGGCGTCCTGAGCCCGCATGCCACGATCTTCGCACGCGTGCCTGCACAGACATCTGCGCCCGCCAGTCAGGGCAAACGTCTCGCCATTGGCGTCGCGGCGACGCGCGATTTCCTGCCGCAGGAAATCGGCCGCACCCCGCAGATCGAGGAGACCGCCGCCGCCGTCAGGGCCGCCATGCTCGACGCCGGCATAGCCAGCCCCGCCGATGTGCATTGGGTGCAGGTGAAGTGTCCTTTGCTCACGGCCGAACGGGTTCAGGCCGCGCGCCGGGCCGGACATGAGCCGGTGACGGAGAATGCGTATAAATCCATGGCCTATTCTCGCGGCGCCTCCGCCATCGGTGTCGGCGTCGCCATGGGCGAAATCGCGACCCCGGTCGACGAGGCCGCGGTGCTGGCCGATTGGTCGCTCGCGTCCGGCGTGGCCTCTGCCTCGGCGGGTATCGAACTGAACAACAACATTGTCATCGTGCTTGGCAACGCGGACCAGGCAGGCGGGGATTTCACGATCGATCATGCTGTAATGCAGGACGCGATTGATTCCGCCGCCGTGTTCGAGGCGCTGCGCCGCGTCGGCGCCTATCGCCCGGGTTCGGACGTCGTTGATGCGTCGCGCATCGTCAATGTGTTGGCCAAAGCCGATCCCTCACCGGATGGCCTGGTGCGCGGTTGGCGCCACACCATGCTGGACGATACCGACATCTCGGCAACCCGTCACGCCCGCGCCGCCGTCGGCGGGGTCATCGCGGGTTTGACCGGTTGTCCGGCGATATTCGTCTCGGGCGGCGCCGAGCATCAAGGTCCGCCAGGTGGCGGCCCTGTGGCGGTGATCTTGCGGGTGTAGTTTAACGGTGAGACCATGACACGACGGCGTCGTGATCCCCAAATTTCATGAATCATATGTACAATCATATGTACGGGGATCCTGAAAGGGTCCCTTGTGAATGGTGATTTTCCCTCTATCCTGCCGGTGGCGAGCGATAACGCCACACAAAAGGGAGGGATGAGCCATGTCGAGACAAACGATCCGTCTTCAGTTGTCGTGTATCTGCGCCGCCATGGCTTCATGGATTTGCCCCGCCATCGCCAGCGAGCCTCCGGTTCTGAAGGACCAGGGCAGCTTCTTCGTCAACGGGGAAGTCGTTCGGACAGACAATCCAGGCGGTGAGGCTCCTGGCGGGCGTGTCGTCGTCAATCAGATGTATGTCGAATATGCTGTCCCGAAACGACAAAAGCCGGGCGCCTTCCCGATCATCATGGTTCATGGATCGGGACATACCGGGAAAACCTATGACACGACGCCCGATGGTCGCGACGGCTGGAAACAACATTTTCTGCGCAGGGGATACACGGTTTATGTCGTCGACCACGTTGGCAGGGCTCGCTCGGGCTGGAACCCGGAACCCGTCAATCAGGCTCAAACAAAGGGTGATGCAACGCTGATCCCCAAGGGCGGGATTGTGCAGTTCACTTACGAGCGCGCCTGGGGCGTGTTTCGCTTCGGCCCCAAGCCTGACGAATGGTGGCCGGACTCAAAGTTCCCGCAAAAACATGTCGATCAATATATGGCGCAACTCGTCCCCAATACGGAGGCCACGCTTCGACAACCGCCGCATAGAACGGTGGAAGCCCTGGTGGCTCTGTTGGGCAAGATCGGGCCTGCCATGGTCATGGTTCATTCCCAGTCGGGAACCTATGGCACGCAGACCGCACTGGCGCGCCCGGACCTGGTGAAGGCCCTCATCAATGTGGAAGGACGCTCGGGATGCAATCTCAGTCCTGAGCAGGCGAAGGTCATGGCCGGCGTTCCATGGTTGAACGTGGCGGGAGATCACGGGTGGAATGGCGACGCCGAATGCAGGAAAGCCGTCGCGCAGGTTGCGAGCGCGGGAGGAAAAGCGGACTTCCTCGCAACCTATGAAAAGGGTGTTCGGGGTAACACCCATATGATGATGATGGACACCAACAACCTGCAGGTGGCGGACTGGATTTTGGACTGGATCGCCAGAAATGTTCCGCAGCGAACGCCAAAGCTTCATTAAAGGCTTCTGTTTTAAAATCGGCCCATTCAATTTCTTCAACCAGGTTAAAACGTGCGGGACCCTGTCGGCGTTGCGTTCAAAGGGTCGGCTTGAGGCGCCCGTCTTTTGTTCGCCGCCGTGGCCTCTTTATGTGCAGCGCGCTGAATCCGCAAGCATACTGCTGACGCGATCGGCTGTTTTGTTGCGCTTGTCAGATCTGCGCTGGTTTGATTAAATCGGCTTACTTGAAAGGGTGGGAGGGGTCGGTGCAGCCGTCGCAAACGCCACTGAATTCCCCCCTTGCCTGGCGCTGGGGAGCCTACGCCAACGCGCCTTGCGCCGTGCGTGCCCAACCCGATGTATTCCCCCTTGAACAGGCGCGATTGTTCCAGCGCCCGACCCTGAACTTGCACGGTCTCGATATCGAAACCCCGAACGCTGCTGACCAAAAGCTGACTTATGTCGATGAGGCTTCGGTCATCATGGTCCTGCATCGAAAGAGCATTCATCTGGGAGAGATTCATGATCCTTCTGCGCAGCATATTGCAAGTAGCGGCGGTTTTGACATCTGTTTGGGCGATGACGTTTCCCGCGCTGGCCGATGTCGACTTCCGCGGCAAGACCGTCACAATTTCAATTGGCTATGGGGTCGGGGGCAGCTACCACTTTTATGCGCAACTCTTCGCCCATCATCTGGGCCGATTTCTGCCGGGCCAGCCGGGCATGGTGGTGCAGTCGACCCCCGGTGCGGGCGGCGTCCGGCTTCTCAATGAAGCTGCGTCGCGCATGCGCAATGACGGCACGCAGATTTTCTTGCCGCCGGATACGACTGTGGTCACCCAGCTTCTCGCCCCCGAAGGGCTGCTCTATGATGCGCGCAAATTTCGCTATATTGGCACGGCGGATCAGCAGAATACCTTCTGGGTCGTGCGCCGTGGTCCGAATGCGTCGATTCAGGGCATGCAAGCCGCCGACACATTCATGGGCAGTTCCGGCAAGGGATCGACTGGTTATATGATTCCCGCGCTTGCGGGGCCTTTGCTCAACCTCAAGATCAAGCCGGTCGGCGGATACGAGGCGTCGCGCGAAATGATCCTCGCCATGGACAAGGGCGAGATCGATGGAACGCTGCAGGCCTGGCAGGTCTGGAAACAGTCGCGTCCGGCCTGGTTCGAGCCGGGCGGATTCGCCGTACCTGTGATTCAGGTCGGGGCCAGTGCGGATCCGGATGCGCCGTCGACACCGCTACTTCGCGATCTCGTCAAACAGCAGGATCGTCCGCTTGTCGCTCTCTTTGATACGATTGGTTTGATTGGCCGCAGCCTTGCGGCGCCAAATGGAACGCCGGATGACGTGGTGGCGAGCCTTCGCGCCGCCTTCCAGTCCATGCTCAGGGATCCTGAGTATATCGCCGAGGCGCAGAAGTCGCAGTTGCGCATACTGCCGCGCTCGGGGGCGGAATTGGAGTCTGCAATTCTTGCAGCTTTTGAATCAAGCAGTCCGGATGTGGTCAGACAGGCGCGGGAGCTCACGCAATGACGAACAGTTGGAACCATCGCATCCGTCGCACAATTGGCTTGACGCTTTTTCTCGCCTGCGCGCTGATGGGAGAGGCTGTCGCCCAGACCATGAATTCCGTCGCCGACTTTTATCGGGGCCGGACCGTCACCATTGTCGTTGGCTCAGACGCGGGCGGCGGCTATGATCTGACTGCGCGAGCGCTGTCCCGGCATATGGGCAGATACATTCCCGGCCAGCCCACGATCATCGTTCAGAACAAGCCAGGCGCCAGTTCGCTGGCGGCTGCGAGTTTCGTGGCGGACGCAGCGCCGACAGACGGAACGGTGATCGCCGCAGTCCAGCGTCCGGTCCCCTTCCAGTTCCTTTTCGGCCAGGCAGGCGTCAAGCTCGATCTCAAGCGCCTGCAATGGCTCGGCAGCACGGCCAAGGAGCCGGGCGTGTTCGTCGCCTGGCAAACCGCGCCCCAGCAAAGCTTCGAGGATCTCCGAACCGGGGAGATGATCATCGGAGGCAATGGCCCTTCCACGGACACCGAGCTTTTTGCCCGAACCCTCAACAACCTTTTCGGAACCCGCCTGAAGATCGTCAGCGGCTATCCCGGACAAAACGAAATCATCCTGTCCATGCAGCGTGGCGAGGTGCAGGGGGTTGCGAACTGGTCCTGGTCCGACATCGAAAGTCGCCACCCGGACTGGATCAGCGAGAAACGCGTGCGGTTCTTGCTGCAATTTGCGCTTGAACCTGTCGCATCGCCCGCGCTTGCCGGCGTCCCCTTCATTCTGGATCTGGCGCGTACACCGGACGAACGCGCTGTTCTGACCTTGCTGATGCAGAACAAGGCGCTGGGACGGCCCTATTTCGCTGCGCAAAAAGTGCCCGCCGAACGGATCTCCGCCTTGCGTGACGCTTTCGATGCGACCATGCGCGACGAAGCCTTCCGAGCAGATGCGTCCAAGACCGTGGGAGCTATTGACGCGGTATCCGGCGCAGACATGCAGAAGATGCTCGACGCGGTCTATGCGCTTCCTGAAGATCTCATTGAGCGGGCGCGCAAGGCCGTCGGCTCAGGCGATGGCCGTTGATCGCTGCTGGCGCCAATCTACATGATGCGCGGCGCATCAGCTCCACACTGGCGGGCCGCAGCGATGCGCTCCGGCAGCGGGAGTTCCTCTTTCCAGAGGCTCGCCACATAACGCTCACCGGAGATCCCATCGGAGGCGGCGGAGCTGAGCCATACGGCGGGCTGAACCATCACCGAGGCCGGAAGGAATGACTTGCCATGCGTCTGGACGCCAGTGACGTCGAAAGCCGTGTCAATGGCGCCACCGGGACTGAGCACATTCACGCTCACGCCGGTGCCCTGGAGTTCGCCAGCCCAGATGCGTGAACAGGCCTCGACGAAAGCCTTGCTCGGACCATAGGGCGAGTAGCGCGGGCGCACCATGGTGCGCTCACTTGTCGAGATATTGATGATCTTGCCCGCGCCGCGCGCCACCATGGCGGGCGTCGCAGCCCGGCACATGTAGAAGACCGAGTCGCAATTGGTTTTGGTCATGCGGCTCCAGTCCTGTGGATCAATCTCCCAGAACCGCGGTCCCTCGCCAGCCATGGGAATGGCCGCATTGTTGATCAGGACATCGATAGGGCCAAAAACGGCGCTTGCTTGTGCACAAATCTGCACGCAATCGTCATATTGACACAGGTCACCGAAGACTGTTGTGAAGCGGCTCTGCGGGGCGCATTCCCTGGCTGACGCCAGCGTCACATCGAGTGCAGCGCTGGGCCCGGTGGATGCGAGTATGACGCGGGCCCCCTCCCTGAGGAGACCCAGGGCCATGGCGCGGCCCAGACCCCTGCTCGCGCCCGTGAGCAGGATAGTCCTGTCGGACACCGACAGATCTGAACTGGCCATGATCACGCCGCAGGCTCGCCATTCTCGTATAAATAGCAGATCTCAAGCGCATTGCCGTCAGCGTCATGGAAGTATGCATGCCGTCCGGGAAAGCTGCGATGCCCATCATCGGAATATTTGACGATCCTGATGCCCCGGGCGAACAAGATTTCCATCGCACGATCAAATTCCTCCTCCGTGACGAGGAACGCGTGATGATGGGCCTCTTCATCCGGCTTGTTGGGATTGACATGGTCCGGCATCTTGGCAAGCACGAAATAGCTGCCATGGCACTCCATGAAGGAGTAGCGCGAGTTGGAGCGCAGGTGCTTGCAGCCGAGGACATCCCTATAGAAATCGGCAGCCGACACATGATCGCGCACCCCGATCGTGAAGTGCAGAATACCGGTGGTCCGGATCGAATCCGTTGAGCTGACGGAGGGAGGTGGGCTTTTTCTTTGATATTCCTGATTCCGCGCGATCACCTTTTCAATCTGAATCTGGTCGCTCATCGCTCCCCTCCGGTACAGGCTCGTATTTCGAGCCGTCGCTGCATCCGGCGAGATTAATCGATTTATTTGTCTGTCGCCAGCGGTCTGCAGGCTGGACCGGTCCAAAAAGCTCGATTAATGTCGAAGACAGCGCGGTTCACGCGCGCGGACGAGGAGGCGAAACATGTCCCGACTGCCCTTGACCATGGCCTGCGGTCCCTATGATCGAATGGAGGCGTTGGCTCAAGGGGTCGTCCAGCCCGAGAGCATCGATCTTCGCTACCTCGCCATCCAGTCGCCGCCCGAGATCTTCGCCCGGATGATCAAATCGCGGTCCTTTGATGTCGCGGAGATGTCTCTGGCCCATTATTTCATCATGCGCGTGCGCGGTGACTTTCCGTTCGTCGCAATCCCGGTTTTCCCCTCCCGCGTCTTCCGGCACGGATTCATCTTCGTCAGCAAGTCCTCCGGCATCAAGACGCCCAAGGATCTCGAAGGTCGTCGCGTGGGTGTGCAGGAATACCGGCAGACGGCCGGGGTTTGGGTGCGCGGCATCCTCCAGCATGAGTATGGCGTCAATCTGGACACGATCCAGTGGGTGGAGGGCGGCGTCAACGAGCCGCGCGCGCCAGATCACGATATGGACCTCAGGCCGGTGCGTCCGCTGAAGCTCGAATTGATTCCGGAGGACCGCACCCTCAATGACATGCTCGAAGCCGGTGAAATCGACGCCTATTTCGGCGCCCGTCGACCAGCAGCCATGGACAAGGGCAAGAACGTGGCCCGATTGTTTCCTGATTACCGGCAACGGGAGAAGGACTTCTACCGCCGCACCGGCTTCCATCCGATCATGCATACGCTCGTGATCCGGGAGGATCTGTTCCGGGAGCAGCCCTGGGTGCCGGAAAGCCTCTACAAAGCCATCGAGAAATCAAAACGGTGGATGCTGAAGCAGATGCGTTTCTCCGGCGCCCAGCGCTTCATGTTGCCATGGCTCCATGACGAGATCGCCGAAATGGATGAGTTGATGGGTTCGGATCCCTGGCCTTATGGCGTGGAGAAAAATCGCCCGATACTTGAGGCCTTTATGCAGTATCTTGTCGATCAGCACTTCCTGGACAAGCCGGTTCCGATTGATGGGCTGTTCACGCCGATCATCAACTGGAGCGAATAGAAGCCGGAACCGAAACCTGTTGGTGCTGTCTTATGGAGGTTGCCGGGTATCCCTGCGGGCGCCCGGCGATGAATACGCAAGCTTCCATTCTCATTTCATTCCGACATAGCTTTTGTACTCAGCCACAATGTCGTCTGGAATGTTGTTGAGATTTTTATTTACATATTGCTGCAATTCCTCGCCGGATGTCGGTGTAGACAATTCGAGGCCGCGTTTTCGCGCCTCATCGATATAGTCCTTGTTATTGCCCATCGCTACATATGCCTGCCGCAAAATCGCGGTGACCTCCGCCGGCAGACCGGGTGGCCCAAGCAGGGGCGCGCCCAACCGGCTAGGCGCGGTTAAAAGGTCAATCAAAGCCTTTTCGCGGGTGTTTTGGATATCCTGAAGGCTGGGAAGATTTGCTTCGACGGGGAATGTCTGGAGAAGGGGGACAATCTCGCCCGATACAATTCGGTCGGGCCTAAAAGTCCCGGCGGCGGTGTAGATCATATCGATTTCACCGCGTTCCATGGCGAGCGTGGCTTCCGACAAGCCCGTGTAGCCGGAAATGATGCGTAACGGGACGTTCTCGTATTTAGCCAGCACCATGGGCACCACAACGCTGGCTGACGACGTTGCAAGTCCCCCCACAACCACTGGCGTTTTCGACGTCTTCACATCCTCCCATGATTTCAGCCCCAGACTTTTTCGGGCCCAGAACATCAGGTTGGTTTCGCCGGAGCTTCCCAGCCATGTGAATTTAGCGATGTCATAGCGCGCACTGGAATCCCCGACCGCCGCGGCCAGGAAAAAACCCGACCGGCCGGGCATGCCGATCGTGAGTCCATCAGGCTTGGCGATCGAGTAGAGATGGTTCCCGAGCAGGATGCCCCCGGCTCCCGGCATATTCATGGGCTGGATGTTCGGAGCGCCGGGAATATGCCGCCCCATATACTGACCCACCAAGCGCATCTCGCTATCCACGCCACCGCCCGGCGTAAACCCGGCGTAGAGCGTGATTGTGCGCCCCTTGAAAATCTCCTGCCCTTTGGCGGGAGACATGGCGGCCGTCAGCAGCGCCAACAAGAGAAGGTGGATCCTGAAGCCCCCCTTTGCGCCCGGGTTCTGGCGGGGGCTAGTTGCCGTAGACGGCATGTTCCCCTGCAAGGCGGCTGAAAACTGCATTGCGTGTCTGCCCCGTGAAAGATGGGTAGTTGTGGAAGAAAAGCCCAAGGATATCGCCCGAGGCATAGAGGCCGCGAATGGGATGGCCAGCTACACTCAGGACCTGCGCGTTCTTGTTCACCTCCACTCCGCCAAATGTGAAGGTGATGCCGCCTGTCACGGGCAGGGCGCGGAAAGGCGGCTTTTCTATCCGCGTCGCCCAATTCGATTTCGGGGGTGAAAGGCCGATTGTGCTTCGCCCATCCAGGTGTCTTGGATCAAACGGGGGGGTCGTCGGACAAGCCGCGTTGAACTGGTTCACCGTATCCATCAGGACATGGGCCTCGACGCCGATTTTGCCGGCGAGCGCCCCGATCGTGTCCGCCTCTTCAAAGGTCATGGGGTGGTTTGGATAGCGGAACAGTTTTGTGCCGGTGGCGTCGAAGATCTGGAAGGCCCGTGCGCCGGGTTGAGTCAGAATGGCTCGACCTGTCTTGGCGTAGGTGTAGGAATGCTCGGCCTCGCCCTCGTCGAAGAACCTCTGACCCAGCGCATTAACCGTTATGCCTTTTGTATAGTCATAGCGGCTCTGCGTGTTCCCCTGGCCATCTTCGTGCTGGGGCGTTTCATAGTCCGGCGCATTTCCGTCGATGGGAGACATATGGCCGGATTGCCACTGTCCGGAGGGATTGGCGCCGATGTCCAGAAGCCACCGGGTCACTTCGCCCGTGTCATGGCGGGTTCCACGTACCTTGATGAAATCCGTGGCTCCGGAAAGATATCTGGCGCGCATCTCGGGGTTCGCCTGAAACCCGCCGCTGCATGCGATCACGGATTTCGCCATGAGCTCATAGGTGCGGTCATGGGAACATACCCTGACCCCCTCCACGCGCGACATATCGCCAATAATGCCGCAGACCGGAGAATCAAAGCGGATCTCCACCCCCATGGAAGCGGCAATTCGCCGCCACTGCGCCAACTGCCCGGGGCCGCCGCCAGCCACGTGAATGACAATGCCTTTCTCGAAATAGCGCTTGCCATCAACCAGAGCATGTTCCTTTAAAGGCTCCCACTTGATGCCAACATCTTTCATCCAGCGAACGGACTTGTTGGATTGCGAAACGAGGACCTCGGCCAGAGCCCTGTTCATGCGGCCCTGGGTCATCCGATCGAGATCCGCATGAAATTCATCGGATGAATAGGGGTTTATTTGCATCGACTGGAACATCGACTCAGAAACCTCGGGGAGAAACTCCCTTATTTCTTCAGCGCCCTGGTGGACAAATCGGAAACCCGTGCCCGAGTAGCGCGCATTCCCGCCAGCCTCTGATTCCGGAGCCTTCTCGAGCATGACAACTTTTTCGGCGCCCGCTTTTCGCGCTGCAACAGCAGCCTCGAAGGCTGCACTGCCAGCCCCAATGACGATAACATCGCAGGTCTGCCGTTCCACCAATTCATCCTCCCCAGGATCCCTTTTTATTGAAGATCGTCAGTCATAAGATTTGCGGTGTCAAGGGGCTCGCCAACCCCGATGGCGGCTGTTAATAATGAGAAAAGGCCGGAGGGAAAATCCGGCTATTCCAGAAGGAGGGAGCGATATGGTCAAAATCCGGCACCTGGCGTTCAAGTCCGCCAACCCCGAGCGGCTCGCCAAATTCTACAAGGAAGTTCTGGGCCTCACCATCATTCACCAACAGGGCACCGGCTATTATGTTTCCGATGGCTATCTCACGATAGCGCTCCTGCAGGCCCGCCCCGAAGAAGCGCCGCCCGGTTTCAATCATTTCGGAATCACCGTCGAGGACGCCGACGCGCTTGGTGATGATATCGTCGCCTATGGACTGCCAAAACCAACCCAGCGACCTGCGAAAACCCCCTATGCCGAGCGCCGTGGGATGGATCCCGATGGCAATCTCTTCGACATTTCGGAGCACGGATATGATCGCGTGGAGTATCCGCCGGAGCGTGATGCTAACAAATAACGCCAGGACTTTGCAGCATCGGAAGTGACGTGACCTGGGCCGCCAGCGGATCGATGTGTGTCGCTGGCTGCAGTGTGTCTCAGGATGGTATTTGGTTCTTTCCTTGAGTGGACAAAAGAGCCCCCAACAAAAAATGGCCCAAGTCCGCATCCTGGGGCGAACGAGAGGGAGGAAGTCATGCGGTTCATCCGGTTAACCTGTGCTGTGCTTTATCTGTTTGTTGCGTGTGACGCTTTTGCACAAACTAAAAGCGTCAATGCGCCAGATAACGATCCAGACGGTCCCGCTACAATGGCGAGAGCTTCAAAGGCGTATGACGCCTCCAGGACCGAAGCCAAGGGGTTACGCCAGGTTGGGTGGCATGATCTGGCGGCGCGAACCGCCTACCAACCGACCATCAAACAGCAGGGTAAACGGTGGATCCTGTATGTGGGCCATCACGGGGGCAGGATGGTCGATCCTTTGAATGGCCAGCAGGAGGAGAATGGGACGTCGATTCTTGATGTCACTAATATCCGGAAGCCCAAGTTGCTGTTCCATATCCCCGGCGATAAAGGCAAGGAGGCGCCCGGCCGCGAGACCGGTGGCGCACAAATGGTGCGCGTGTGTGGAGGGGGTGAGTTGACCGGCGCCGATCCGTCGAAATTCTATATGCTTCGGACGTTCGGTGAGAGTGGACAACAGATCTGGGACGTGACCGTGCCTGAGAAGCCCACTCTGGTATGGCGTCTCGACGGTTTGCAGAGCACTCATAAGAATGATTGGGATTGCAAAAGCGGCATCGCCTTGCTTGTTCATACCGGAATGAGCGACGTCTGGAAAATTCAACGTGTGACCCATGTCTATGATCTCTCGAACCCTGAACAACCCAAAAAGATCAGGGAACTGAGCCTGCCGGAGCACCTGCGTTCGTCGACCGTCAAGGGTGGGCCTGCGGCGCTGCATGGCCCTATTATGGGAAGAAATGGGCTGAACCGCGTTTTCTTTGGATATGGGACAAATAAAGATGGCGCGGCCGTCATACTGGACAAGAGTAAAATGCTTCAGGGCGGGCCGGACCTGGCTGCGGACTCGCTCAAGCAGATGGAAGTCGGCAGGCTGACGCTACCGTCCTTCCTTGGAGCCCATACTGCGTTTCCACTTTATGGACTTAAGCCAGCCAGGTTTGCTTCTGACAAATTTGCACAGACCCGAAATTTCATCGTCGTTGTGAACGAGAACAACACCACTGCCTGCGGCGAAGCGCGGCAGATGGTTTATGTTGCCGATGTTACGGATGAGAGCCACCCGATGGGCGTCGCCTCCTATGAGCCTGACGAGCGGTCAGGGCATTTTTGCGAGCGGGGAGGTCGGTTTGGAGCTCATTCCAGCAATGAAAGTCAGGCATCGGCTTTCTATGGACGCTTGATGTTCTTCTCCTGGTTTAATGCCGGTGTTCGAATGCTTGACATGCGCGATCCCTATGCACCCAGGGAGGTTGGTTACTTTATTCCGGCGCGGAACCGTAACACAGACTTCCGGTGTGATGATGAAAAGCAACGGCGCGGCTGTGTACCTGTTGTTCAGATCAATAATGTCGAAGTTGACGAGCGCGGTTATGTCTATGCAGTAGACAGGGCGAATTCTGGCCTGTTCATCCTTGCTGTAACCGGTGAAGCGCGGAAGCTTATGGGTCCAACCATCAAATAGTAAAGTAGAATGCCTGACGGCAAGCAGGGCTTCCGTAATCCTGCTTGCCAAAGTCGCATCCCCCGGGAGGGGACCGGAGCTTTCGGATGAGGGAGTGTTCCTCCCATCCACACGCCTCCCGCGGTCCGATCGCGTCGGGCATTTCTTGCGGTTCAAATCCCCTTGATGCCGCGCTCTGATCGTCGGTCGGTGAGGGGCGGATCATATAATGTTGAAGTCGGAAAAGCTTATGAAGGGCTTTGTACCCAGCGTCGCAATCTGTATTGCGGCGCTGCCATTGAGGCCATCCGAGTCATAGAAAAGTGTACCAGTCGTCGTGTTATAAATGATGCGATCATCCGCATCGTGCGCTGAAGTGTCAGTTGACGAGACCCATAATAAGGCTTCTGGGAGGCCCCCTAGTGGGTCCAGACCTTTGAAAGCTGTCTTAGCGAAGTCCAGCTTGTCGACACCAGGGGTGAAGTCGAGAATCGTGTCAAACGTTCTGCTTGATGGGATCTGGTTGAAAATGAAGTGGTCTGCTCCATCCCCTCCAGTAATCTTGTCAGCGCCGGATCCCCCCGTCAGTGTGTCAGCGAAGGCGCTTCCCAAGATTTGAAAAGCTTCCAGTTGCACCGACAAGTCGATCTTGACCGCGTCGATTGCGGACGTTGCGGTTATTTTCTCTATATTGGTGATCTGTGAATTCGTGGCAGCGTTCAGGTCTGTGGAAGTCGCCGTCAGTGAAATGACATCGAGACCACCTCCGCCGTTGATCGTATCGCTTCCTAAAAAGCCCACAAATGTATCGGATTGGGCTGTCCCGGTAAGAATGTCTGCAAATTTTCCGCCTGTAATAAAGAACGCCTCCGTCTGGTTGTTGAGAATGATCGAGACGCTTGCCTTTGCGTCGGCCGCTGAAACGGCTTCCACATTCGCTATTTGGGCGTCTGATGCGCCGTTGATGTTTGCGTTGGAGCTGTTCAGCTTCAGGGTGTCAAATCCTTTGCCGCCATCAATATAGTCAATTCCGAGAGTAGAGAAGATGGTGTCGTCCCCGGATCCACCTTTCAATGTATCTGATGAATTGGTTCCCGTAATCTGAAATCCCTCGGTCTGGTTCGCGAGGTTGATGTTGACGCCCGTCAGGGCGGAGGCCGCAGAGACGGCTTCTACATTTTTTAATTGATTGTCGGTCGCTGTATTAAGGCTTGTCGACGATGCCGATAGAACCAATAAGTCTAGACCTGCTCCACCATCAATTGTATCAGGCGCGACAAAGCCATTTATGGTGTCGTCTCCCATGCCGGCATTGATGACGTCATAGCCGATGCCGCCGGTCAAAAAATCCGAATATGCACTGCCATTGATCGTCAATCGCTCATTCTGTGCACTCAGATTAATTGAAATTCCATGTTGAGCATCAACTGCCGATACGGTTTCTATATTTGCTAGTTGAGCGTTGGTAATGGCGCCAGTGTCTCTGGTGAGAAAGAGTATGTCATCGCCAGCGCCGCCGTCGATGGCGTCCAAACCGGTTGAAGCATAGAATTTGTCCGGCCCTTGGCCGCCAATCAGCGTATCGGAATTGTTGCTCCCCGTGATGGCGAACCCTTCCGGTTGTCTGGAAAGGTCGATGATGACAGGTGAGGTTGCATTTTCAGCGGTTATGATCTCGACATCGACCAACTGGTAATCCATGGCTGCGTTGAGAAATGGCGAGGTAGATGAGAGGAAAAGTGTGTCGACCCCTGCGCCACCATTCACATAATCGTTTCCCGCGAAGCCATATATTTTGTCGTTTCCAGCGCCTGAGTTGATGACATCCGCACCGGATCCGCCGGTGATCCGGTCATCCAGATTGCTGCCGATGACCAAAAATTTCTCGCTCTGTTTGCCGAGGTTGATTGTAACGCCTGCGGTTGCTGTCGCTGCGTTTATGTTTTCGATGCCTGAGAGTTGGGCGTCATTCGCGGGCTCGATGCTCGAAGTTGTGATAATCGTGTCGAGGCCAGCGCCGCCATTTACCGTGTCATTGGCGTCAAAGCCGTAGATCGTATCGTCACCATCGCCTGAATTGATCAGATCGGCGCCTCGTCCACCTGTCAGAAAATCGTTGAAGGAACTACCGGTCAGAGTGAAGCCTTCTGACTGCAGGCCGAGATCTATCCTGACGCCGCCATTGGCTGATTTTGCAGAGACCTCTTCGATGCCTGAGATCTGGATGTCGGCAGCTTTGTTAAGGTCAAGCAGAGAGCCGTTGATGTAGAGGGAATCGTATCCGGCGCCACCGTCGATTGTGTCCGAACCCAGGAAGCCGTAGATCATATCCATGCCTGCTCCGGCGGATATGCTGTCAGCGCCACTAGTGCCGAGAAGGGTATCAGAGCCAGAGGTGCCGTCAATTTTTTTCGCCATCGCCAATCTCCTCGGGTTAGAGACGGTTCGGGGCGGCGCTTTTTAAGTTAATGAATCCTTGCCTGATCATTCCCGTGCATTCAATAGGTCCATATTCTCAGTAATCATGAAAAATAATTCAAACGTAATAATTTAAACAAAATGTATGAGTTTTCTTTGATGAGAATTGGCGTGAGCTATTTTTTGGGGGCTAAATTGTTCTATCAGGTGATTTCTGATGATTGTAATCCACCTCGCCAAGCTTTCGCCCGCCCGCGCTGTTGCAATTTTCCGCCAATGCCGGTTTTGTGCGTCGGATCCTCTCACGGGTGTTCAGCACTCAAGTGAATCTTAGGGAAACCAACATTGACGGTCAGGTCAAGTGATGTAGGCTTGGGCTTGGCCGTGGCCTAGCTTGACGGGGCTTGTGCGGTGTTCAGATTTGGGAAAAAGATCGATGGGTGACTACACAAACATGTCGTCATATTACGATGTCATCATGACATCTGGATATTATGACTACGCGCAGATCGTTGATGATCTCAATCGACACGGTCCGTTCACCAACATTCTTGAGGTCGGCTGTGGCACGGGTCTCATCCTTGAGGAATTCGGTCGCCGTAATTCTGAAGCGCGGATCACCGGAATCGATCTGACCGAGGCCATGTTGAGTCAGGCGCGCAAGCGGCTTGAGGCTTTTCCGTCCATCACACTTTCCCGGCAAGATGTCGTAGATCTCTCTTTGACCGAGCAATATGACGCTGCTTTTTCCTACGGGGGCGTTTGGTATTTTGTTGTTGATGGCGAGAAAGAGCCCTTTATGGTGAGCCATATACCTGCTGACGCTCAAAACCGAACGGGATTGCGGAAGTTGGCGGATCGGATTGCGTCCGGTGGCATGCTGTTGCTGGGAATTCAGGGTCCCCATTTTGATTATGAAAAATCGATTTCGAATGGAATGACATATGCGCAGGAGGTATCGCCTCATGATTATGGTTTCACAAAACATTATTATCTGATCGATCAGGGACGAAAGGTCATGGCTCAGACCATTGATTACCGCACTTATTCCTGGTCGCAAACATTGGAGCTTCTGGGCGAGTTGGGTTTTGAGTTCGTGCCGCAAGCGGGTGGTGCGGCGAAGTTTCTCGCCTTTCGCAAAGCTTGATCGCAATGATGGAAAAGCCTTCGGTCCTTTTCATCGGAACCGGCAATATGGGCAATCCCATAGCCGCCAATTTGCTGCGCGCTGGCTATGAACTGTCTTTGTCTGACCTGGATGACGCAAAGTTCGCCAACCTTTTGCTTTTGGGTGGGCGCAAGGCGGAGAACCTGTTGGCCAGCGCCGGGGCGGCTGACGTGATCTTTCTTTCCTTGCCGGGCCCCTCTCAGGTAGAGGCTTTACTGTTTGGTCAAGGTTTGCTCGACGCCATGAAGCCGGGCGCCGGGTTGATCGATACAACCACCAGTTCGGTGGAGCTTGCGCGGCGGATTTCAGTACATGCCGCAAGCCGTGACGTGGACTATCTGGAAGCGCCTGTAACCAACGCGATTGATGGAGCGCGTGAGGGGCGGCTGGGAATTTTCGCGGCGGGAAGCGAGAAGGCGTTCAATGCCCACAAGCCCATTTTCGACGTGATTGGCGAGCAGATTTTTCATGTTGGCGTGCATGGCAACGGCGCGACGATCAAACTCATCACCAATCTTCTGTGGTTTGTGCATGCGGCGGCGGTTGGCGAAGGGCTGATGCTTGGCGCCAAGGCTGGAATCCCCCTTGACATAGTCGCCAGCGCCATCAAGGCGAGCGCTGGCGCTTCATGGGTCGCAGATCATGACATCTCATCGATTTTTGCCGGACATTACGACCCCAGCTTCAGCCTTGACCTCTGTTGCAAGGACTTGCGCCTTGTCCATGAGGTGGCTGCTGAAAAGGGAGTTGACCTTGTGATGGGCGGGCTTGCGCGTGAACGCTTCGAACTCGCGCGCAACACCTATGGTGGCGATGCTGCTGAATTGCATGTGGTAAAGCTGATTGAAGATAGCGCAGGTTTGCTCTTGCGCCCCCCTTACGGACAAAAGCCATGAACCGTCCCGAACAGACTCGCCTGCTCGCAGAAGCGCACCGCCATATGCCGCAGGGCGTAGCGGAAAACTACAGATATTGGGGAGAAGACCGCACGCTCTTCATCAAGAGCGCGCAGGGCTGCGAACTCACCGATTGCGACGGCAAGACCTATGTCGATTTTCGCCTGGGCTATGGCCCTATCATCCTTGGTTATCGTGATAGTCGCGTCGATCAGGCGGTCATGGACCAGATCAGGGATATCGGGACACTTTCGGGTTTTTCAACGCCCCTCGATATCAGGGTGGTTCAACAGGTAAAGGCGTTGTGCCCCAATATAGAGAAGATGCGCTTCGCCAATTCTGGCACGGAAGCGGTCATGGGCGCAGTGCGCACAGCACGCGGTTTCACCAAGCGCAGACATATCGCCATTGTCGAAGGCAGTTTTCATGGCCTTTACGATGAGATGATGTGGAAGTCCGATCTTGAGAACTGGGATCCACATGGCGCCGATCAGCCCTCCATCATTCCTTTCGGGGCCGGCATTCCTGAGAAAACACGCGATCATGTCACGTTGATCCGCCTGAATGACTATGAGGTCCTGGATCATCTCTTCCGCACGCGGAAGGAGGATCTCGCAGCTGTTCTTCTCGAGCCCATTATCGGGAATGCAGGCTCTATTTCGGCGACGCAGGAATGGTTGCAACATCTGCGGGATCTGTGCACGAATAATGGGACGATGCTCATCATTGATGAAGTCAAGACCGGCTTTCGTGTGGCTGCTGGAGGGGCGCAGCAGCTTTACGGGATCCATGCGGACCTGACGACTTACGCCAAGGCGATGGGTAATGGTTATCCGGTGGCCGCCTTTGGTGGGCGCGCCGATGTCATGGACTGTGTTGGCTCCTTCAAGGGCGGCGTTGTGCATGGGGGCACTTACACTGCGAACCTCGTCGCGCTTAGCGCTGCCTCTGCGACTCTGGATATTCTTGCGCGCACCGATGCGCTGCGCACCATTGATGCGACGGGTGAACGAATAGTCGGGATTCTCGGCCACGTCTTCATGGCGGCGGGCATCGAGCATTGTTTCGCCGGGCCGCCCGCGATGATCGGGATTCATTTCTCCCGGGAAGTTCCGACCAATTACCGAGATTGGCGCGTGACGGATTCGGAGCTTTACGCGAAATTCGCGTGGAAACTGATCGAACATGGATTGATGCTGGAGCCTGATTCCAGGGAGCCCTGGTTTGTCTGCGAGGCCCATTCCACCATGGATTTCGGCTGGCTGGAGGATGTGGCCACGCGCGCAATGCGCGAAGCCAAGGGTTGAGGGCTCACTTCTGACGAATGGCGACTAGAACTGCATCGCCTGGCCCTCAATGGTGCAGCGGCGCATGAGCCGCTCCTGATCACGCGGGAAATCCTTTCGCGCGTGGATCGAACACCAGTTGTCCCATATCACCATATCGCCAAGCTTCCATTCGTGTTCGAAGACGATGGAGGGATCTTCCGAAATTTCGAAGAGCTGTTCGAGCGCATCTTCACTTTCATCCTTTGAAAGACCCTCGATGCGCGCCGACATGAGGCGGCTGATGTAGAGGGCTTTGCGGCCGGTGGCCGGATGGGTGATGAAGATGGGTTGCTCGAAATGGCGCACTTTGTCGAAATCGACTTCGTCGAGGTTGAGGCGCTCGCGACGTTTATATTCGTGGATCTGGAGGACCCGTCTTCCTTCCAGTCGGTCGCGCAATTTCTGCGGAATGTTCTCGTAGGCCTTGTACATGTTTGAAAAACAGGTCTGGCCACCCCATGTCGGCAGTTTCATCGCGAAGAGCAGCGTGGCCCGATGGGGTTGCGGATAGTAGCTTGTATCGTGGTGAAACCACATCTCCCCATCACCGAAGGCGCCGAGGGATTGGCCATTGGGCTGAATGATATTCGTCACGAGCATGAAAGGCGTATCGAATTCGCCGCCTGGCGACTTGCCGGGCGGGCGCCGACGAATTGCGACCTTGCCGAAGATCTCGGCAGCTCGTAATTGCCCGGTCTCATCCAGATTCTGGTCCCTCGCAACGAGCACGATATTGTCGTCGAAGGCCTGCCTGATGGCCATGCGCGTTGTGTCATCGAGAGGCCGGGAGAGGTCAACGCCGCTGATTTCAGTCCCGAGAACTGGATGTAGTTTCGATATTTTCAATTTTTTCCCCTGCTTTGATTGTCGCGCGCTCATTTTTTTAGCATATGGCCTCCACAATTTGGGCTGCTTTGGAATGGATGGCAAGTCTCGGGTGCGTGTATGGCGCCTTGTCGCTTTCCTCATTACGGAAGGTTCGCAGGACAATCGCAAGCTGCCCGCTTGCATCCTTGCCTGAAATCACTTTCAATCGAGACAATGAGTTTTCAAGGGGGGCGAAATGCCGCAAACGGTGATCGTTACAGGTGCTGCCAGCGGTATTGGCTTCGCCTGCGTCCAGTTGTTGCTAGATCAGGGTTTCAATGTCTGTGGACTTGATGTCAATCCCATCCCCATCGACGAACTGAATTCCAGTATCGACGGGGCGCGTTTCCTTCAGGCGCATACCGATGTCTCGAATTCCGCCGCTTGCGCTGCCGCAGTCGTCGCCTGCGTTGCAAAATTCGGCAGGGTCGACGCCTTGATCCATATGGCCGCGGTGCATTCGACGCGCACATGGCGCGAGATTGACGCCGCTCATATGAACGAGGTTCTTCAGATCAATGTCACCGGCGCCTTCAATATGAGCCAGGCGGCCGCGTTGGCTATGGAGAAGACCGGCGGAGGCGCCATCTGTCTGGCCATGTCGGGGTCTATCGCCGTTTCGGGTCTTGGGGGTGAGGGCAGGGGCGGCATCGCCTATGTTTCTTCGAAAGCTGCGATCATTGGCGTCACCCGAGGCCTCGCGCGCTCGCTGGCGCCCATCAACATTCGGGTGAATGCTGTGAGCCCGGGCTCGACGCGCACGGCGATGACGTCGGATTACAGTGAGGATGCCGTGCGCCATGCGGGGTCGAAGACGCTGGCGGGGCGCATGGGGGAGCCCAGCGAAATAGCCTCGGTCGCGCTGTTCCTGATTTCCGACGCCGCAGGTTATATTCAGGGCCAGATCGTCAACGTGAACGGTGGCGGCAGTCTGGGGCTGTAGCCACATTTGATACAAAGGCGTTGCGCCATTTTGGCACGGGGGCTATCTTCAAGAGAATAATAAACGTGAGGGAACGTTATGGCGCCGTGCAGGCAGATCAAGCTCGGCATGTTTCTGCGTCCGGCAGGGCATCATCTGGCTGCCTGGCGTCATCCACGCTCGCAGGTCGATGCTGGCGTCAACTTTCGGCATTTTGTTGACATAGCCCAGACAGCCGAGCGCGGCTTGTTCGACATGTTGTTTTCGGCTGATTCCGCTACAGCCAATGCGGTGTTTACTGAAAACGGCCTGCGTCGCATGTCCTATGTTGCGTGGATCGAGCCATTCACTTTATTGGCGGCTCTGGCCTCGGTGACTACGCACATAGGGCTCGCCTGCACCGCCAGCACCACCTATGAGGAGCCTTTCTCCCTGGCTCGCAAGTTCGCCTCTCTGGACCATGTCAGCGGCGGGCGGGCAGCGTGGAATCTTGTGACGACAGGGAACCATACGGCTGCACAAAATTTTTCTCGCGGTGCGCATCCCCCCAAGACGCAAAGATATCAAAGGGCTCGGGAATTCGCTGATGTGGTTCTTGGCCTCTGGGATTCCTGGGATGATGACGCCTTTATTCGGGATCGCGAGAGTGGTGTCTATTTTGATCCCGGGAAGATGCATGTGCTCGGCCATGCGGGTGAGCACTTCAATGTGATGGGGCCGCTCAATGTCGCCCGCTCGCCTCAGGGGCGACCGGTGCTGGTGCAGGCGGGCGCATCTGAAGAAGGGATGGTGCTGGCTGCGGAAACCGCAGAAGTGGTTTTTTCGGCAGCGCCCACGCTGGAGGATGCGCGGTCTTTTTACAGTGATGTGAAGGGCCGCATGGGTAAATTCGGACGCGAGGCGGACGATCTCAAGATCATGCCCGGCTTCTTCATCACCGTGGCGCGAACACGTCAGGAGGCGCAGGAGAAGCATGATTATCTGCAAAGCCTTCTGCATCCGGAAGTCGGGCTTGCCTTGCTTGAACAACGCACCGGGCTTGACCTTTCGGGCCATGATGTAGATGGGCCGTTCCCCGATTTGCCGGCCGGGGAGGTGGTGTCGAGTCGCGCCACGCTCATTCGCGACATGGCGATGAAAGACGAGCTCACCATCAGGCAGACCTGGGAACGCATCGCAGGTGGCCGGGGTCATTTCGACTTCCATGGGTCGCCCGGCGATGTGGCTGACGTGATGGAGCAATGGTTCAAATCGGGTGCGGCTGACGGGTTTAACATTATGCCCCCGGTGATGCCCGGTGGTCTTGATGATTTCGTCGATCTTGTGGTGCCCGAATTGCAGAAGCGTGGCTTGTATCGCACGCGCTATGAGGGGCCCACCTTGCGCGAGCATCTGGGGCTGAAAAGGCCTGTCAGTCGCTATCAATCGTAGGGAAGTATCATGATGGAACGCGCGATGAAAAAGGTTCTGATTTCCGCCTGCCTCGCCATCGCCGCGCCAGTCACGGCGCAGGCTGACGCTGTAAGTGACTTTTATTCAGGGCCTGGCAAGGTCATCAGGTTCATCATCCGCACGCCGCCGGGCGGCGGCTATGATCTTTTGTCGAGGCTTCTGGCGCGGCACATGGGGCGGCACATTCCTGGCAATCCCACGATGACGCCGATCAACATGCCCGGTGGTGGGGGCATTGTGGCAGCCAATTACATGGCGCAACTGGCGCCCAAGGATGGCACCGTGCTCTCGATCATCAGCCAGGGGCTTGCGACCGATCAGGCGCTGGGCTTGTCACCGCAACTGACCACTGATCTGCGGACCTTCAACTGGATCGCCAATGTGGAATATTCCAATCAATTGTTGGCGGTCTGGCACACCTCTCCAACCAAGACCCTGGAAGATGCGAAACGACGTGTGACTCGGATCGGCTCCACGGGCGCAGGGTCGGCCTCGGTGCAGCTGCCGGCTTTCTACAACAATGTCCTGGGCACCAAATTCCAGATCGTGTTTGGATATCCTGGGGGCGTCGATGTGGATCTCGCCATGGAGCGTGGCGAGGTCGAGGGGCGGGGCACCAATCCCTATTCCGACTATATGGCGGCCAAACCAGACTGGATCCCGAAGAAGTTGGCTGTTCCGCTGATCCAGGTGGGCATGGAGAAGGAGCCCGCTTTGCCGGATGTTCCGCTATTGCGTGACCAGGAAGTGCGGCCGGAAGACAAGCCGCTTCTTGAATTCATGTCTCGCGCCGTCACGGTGGGGCGCCCCCTCGCGACCACGCCAGGCGTACCAGCTGAACGGGTGGCTGCGCTGCGCAAGGCGTTTCACGATACCCTGCGCGACCCCGAGTTCATCGCCGACGCAAAACGGACAAATGCTGATTTGCGACCGATGACAGGCGATCAACTGGCGCAACTCTATCGTGATCTGATCGGCGCCCCGCAGGAGATCAAGGATCGTGTGAAGATTGCACTTGAGCCCCGCAAGGCAGATGCGCAGGAGATCCCGGGTGGCGCCAAGACGGCAGAATAATGATCATCAACGGAGTAAGGGGGATCAGGGCTGATCAACATCGATGAACTCGAATGCCTTATGTAATTTATTGTATTGTTTTTCTCAATAGAGAAACAATTCGCATGTATTTTATAACCGACTTCAAATATTCTTTATGACCTTGCAGTGGCGTCGGGTTTCTTGCTACGCAGAGGATACTGGATATTTGAACGGATGGTAGATCTCGTGTCAGCTACATCAGACCTTGGCCATCCTCGGGACGCTGCGCCCTCGCCCAGCCAGGGTCGTGATCTCGGCGCGTGGATTTTCATGGCCACCGTCATCTTCTCCTTGATCGGCATTGGCGTGCTTGCGCGCAACATTTTCGCTGCGGCCCAGCATCTTGAATACGCCAAACGCAATGCAGAAGCCGTTGCACGCGATCTCGCTGAAGTCGGCGCCAAGCGCAAGTCCGGCGAGTCGGGCATAGCCCAATGCCAGGCGAGCGACGAAAATGGTGGGAAGGTGGCCTGGGGGAGCTGCTGGGAAGAGATTAAGAAGCGTCCTGATATAGCCAGGCTCGTGAATGCGATGGAGGCGGGCAACCCGGTCTTTGGTGCTTCGTGTGATGGGACTGATGACGCCATCGGGCGAATCACCATCGACAAGGGCACGCCTTGGTTCTCCGCCGGGAATACGGGCACGACTTTCGCTCCCAGCGATAGTGAAGATTCTGTCGCCACAGAAACGCCGCTCAGAGTCCAAGTTTGTAATCGCTGGGGTGAGCCCGTCAAAGTTCAGGAGATCAAGTTTTGAGCGAGCCCTCCTTGACGCCGATGCAAGAAAAGCCAGCCGATTCCCTCGGAAAGCGCATCTACTCCTTTTTGCTCGATCCCGATGTGAAGGACAATCTTCAGCGGCCTATCGAGAATTTCATCGCCTGTCTTATTCTTCTCAATGTAGGCTCGATGCTCATCGAGCATATTCCCGAGGTCTACGAGCCCAACAAGAAGTGGTTTCACTTTTTCGATACGGTTTCAATTATTGTGTTCACGCTTGAATATGTGACACGCTTTGCGCTCTGCCCCTATCAGAAAGAGTTCGCCGGAAAGCGGTTCCCGCGCGGCGCCTATGCCATTTCGCCCTTTGCGGTGATCGATCTGCTGTCGATCCTGCCTTTCTACCTGTCGGCCTTTATCGCGCTGGACTTGCGCGTTCTTCGTGTTCTGCGCCTATTGCGACTGCTGAAACTTTTCCGGGTCCTGATACCCGCGTGGAAGGAGTTTCGCCAACTCAACAAGGGTCGCACCTTCCGCCAGCATGTGCATGCCATAGTCTGGCCATCCCGATATGGTGGCCAGATTCAGATCTTCTGCGACCTGTTCATCATTTTCTGGGTCCTGATCTCCGTCCTCTCCGTGCTTCTGGAGACTGTGGAGGCTGTGCATTACATTCTCGCGGTCGAATTTGCAGTGCTTGATTCCATCGCCGTGGCTGTTTTCACGACTGAATATCTGATGCGGATCTATTCCTGCGTCGAAGATCCGAAGTTCAAGAGCGCTTACATGGGTCGCGCGCGCTATGCGGCGACGCCCGGGGCGTTGATCGACTTTCTTGCGGTCATTCCGTTCTTCCTGGAGGCGCTGCTCCATCACCTCTTCGATTTGCGCTTCCTGCGTATTTTCCGAATGTTGCGCCTGCTGAAACTGACGCGTTTCAGCGATGCGACCAAGCTCGTGTGGGATGGCATCAAGAGAGAAGCCGGAACCATCGGCGCCTCCTTCTTCGTCATGTTGCTGGTGATCATCCTTTGCGGCGCCATTGGCTACATGTTTGAACATGCCGCCCAGCCGGAAAAGTTCGAGAGCATTCCCACAGCGATCTATTGGTCCGTCATTACGCTGGGTAGCGTAGGGTTTGGTGATATTTCACCTGTGACGCCCATGGGCCGGTTCCTGGCTTCGCTGATGGCGCTTTTGGGCATCGCGCTTATCGCCATTCCCTCAGGTATTCTGGCCGCCGCCTTCACTGACCAGTTGCGCATGGAACGCGAAGCGATCGGCACCAAGATCGCGGCGATGATGGAAGACGACAACATCGACCCGGATGAGAAGGCTCATCTTGAAGCCGATGCGCGCAGGCTCCACATCACTCATGCCGAGCTTGATGACATGATCGCGGTCGCGCAGAAGCATCGCCTTGATGATCAAGCCTTGAGGAAAGAGTTCAACTTGAGCGCGGCCAATATAGACCCGCAACTGGCGTTCGAACAGTTCCGCGGCATTCTCTACCAGATGAAAGAGGTTATTGGCGCCTCGGATGAGGGGTTACGCTCGATCATTGGGCGCGGAGATAGCGCGACTCAACTTGAGAAGCTGATCTACGACCACGTCGCCAACGAAAAGCCTGCGTCCAAGGGCGCCTGACGGCGTGAGGTTTAACCTGAGTTGATTCAGAGGGGTGACCGCAGCGAGTCACCCCATGCAGATCTCAGTTGCAAGTCAGGGTGCGCCGCAGCGGCTTGTTACTGCAACCACATGCGCTGCTTCTGCGTCATCTGATCGAACACAGGCCTCTGCGACCTCGATCAACTAGATCCGGCCATCGCCTCCGCCCATGCTGTCGCGGCTTCGTCTGGTTGCGCGCAATAGCTTTGCTGTTTCCAGCTAATGGCCCGTCTACAGGCAAGGCCGGAACCAAATGGTATGAGCGCACTTATTCAATTGGCGCCGAAAGATTTCAATAGTCGGAAACATGGCTGACTCGGGAACTCCATATGCAGACGGCGCGCTGAAGCTTCAGACCGTCTTCGCGCGCTTTGGGGAACTGGCGCTTAAATCCGATGACCTTGACCAGATCCTGACTGAGGCCTGTCGCCTTGCTGGAGAAGCCCTCGGAACGGATCTGGCCAAGGTTGTCCAGCTTCAGGAAGACGGCGAGACCATGCTTGTGCGCGCGGGCGTGGGTTGGGCGTCAGGCGTAGTTGGCGTCGCAACCATCACGGCTGCCGAAGACACGTCCGAGGGCCATTGCCTGCGCACCGGGGAGCCGATGATTTCTCCCGATATCGCAAAAGAGACGCGGTTCAGATATCCGCAGTTCCTGATCGATAACGGGGTGAGAGCCGTCGCCAATGTCATCATCATCGGTGGGCATGATCGCCCACCCTTCGGAGTTCTCCAGATCGATAGTCGCGTGCCGCGTGAATTCACCGAGTCGGACACGCTATTCTTGAGAAGTTACGCCAATCTTCTGGCCGCCGCTGTGGATCGCATTCGGGTGACACAGCAAGGCCGCGAAAATGAAGAACGGCTGCGCGTCGTCTTGCAGGATACTGTCGCGCAGAGGACACAGGAATTGACGGAGGCCAACGACCGTCTCAAGGCCGAGGCGGAGGAACGGGGCAGGGTGGAAGAGGCCTTGCGTCAATCATTGAAGATGGAAGCTGTTGGGCAATTAACCGGGGGCCTGGCGCATGACTTCAATAATCTGCTCGCGGGCATTTCCGGCAGCCTGCAGTTGATGAGCATGCGCGTCAGCCAGGGGCGTACAGCCGAGATTGGCCGCTATATGGACGCCGCAATGACCTCGGTTGAGCGCGCAGCGGCCCTGACCCATCGACTTCTCGCATTTTCCCGTCGCCAGACCCTCGATCCAAAGCCAACGGCGGTCAATAGCCTCATCGAAGGCATGCGGGATATGTTCTGCCGGACGGTTGGACCCTCCATAGAGATAAAGACTTCCCTCGCCAATAATTTATGGTCCACATTGTGCGATCCCAACCAGCTTGAAAATGCATTGCTGAATCTGATCATAAACGCCCGCGACGCCATGCCGGAAGGTGGTCATATACTCATTGAAACATCGAATTGTGTTTTGGCTGACTGGCGTGGATCGCAAATCGATAATCTTTCCGGGCGGGTTCCCAACGGCGAATATGTCGCCCTCTTTGTCATAGACAGCGGCATAGGCATGCCGCCCGCCGTCATAGAACGCGCCTTCGATCCGTTCTTCACGACGAAGCCTATAGGCAAGGGAACGGGTCTTGGCTTATCGATGATTTATGGTTTTGTTCAGCAATCGGGCGGTCATGTCCTGTTACGTAGTTCAGAGGGACATGGGACCACCGTTGCGATCTATTTGCCTCGCTATCTCGGTCAGGAAGTCGGGCTGGCGATCAAGGAGATGACAACCAGTCTTAAGCAGGTCAAAGCTGGCGTCGTGGTCTTGCTGGTGGAGGATGAGCCCGCCGTTCGGTTGGTGATGGCTGAAATTCTGACTGATAACGGTTATACGGTGCTTGAAGCCGAGACTGCTCAACTCGCTCTCCATCATGTTCGCTCAGCCGAGCGGATTGATCTGCTTTTGACAGATGTTGGTCTGCCGGGTGGCATGAATGGGCGTCAACTTGCTGACGCCGCGCGCGAGCACCGCCCGAAACTCAAGGTTCTCTTCGTGACTGGTTATGCCGAGCAGACGGTGCTTGGAGGGGAGCAGATGGAGGAAGGGATGGCCATCATGACCAAACCCTTCAATATCAGATCCTTTTCCGAGAAGGTGCAGGGGCTGATCCAGACTTGATTGCGTCGCAATCCGACGGGGTGGAGAGCTCAGGCATGATGAAGCTTGCCGCAGAATAGATTTTTTTCAATGTATTTATTTTTTATCTTAAAATATTGTTTTTTTACTTCATTCTTACGTATTATTTATCTATTAAATTAGAAAACAATTTCTTTGCTTTGCGTTCATTGTGTCCGGTTTTTCCCTTGCATGTTCTTTCACGTCCTTGATCGCCGCCAGCCTGCATGTCTTTTAGTGCTTGGCAATCAAGTGCTATCGTGTAGCATCCGCGGGCTCAGGCCTGTCGAAAACAGCCTGATCCTGGGAGGGATTCATGACGCGTCCAATCGCACTGCGCCGTCTTGCGGCGTCTATCTCCACGGCAGCACTGCTTTGGGCGTCGCCGCTCATGGCGCAGGCGCCTCAACCGCCCGCCATCGACAATGATGACATCGGTGGTGTGGTCACCAGCGCCAACGGGCCAGAAGCGGGCGTTTGGGTCATCGCCGAGACCCGCGAGCTTGGGGTGCGCTTCATCCGCAGCGTCGTCACCGACGATCAGGGGCGCTATGTGATCCCGGATTTGCCGAAGGCGAATTATGATGTGTGGGTGCGCGGCTATGGCCTTGTTGATTCGGCAAAGGTGAAGAGCGAGCCGGGCAAGATCATCAATCACAGCGCGGTGGTGGCGCCAAGCGAAGCTGACGCCGCGAAATATTATCCGGCGATCTATTGGTACTCCATGATGAAAATCCCGGAGGCCAATCAATTCGGCGGATCCTCGGACATCCCCAAGAACATCACGCAAAACGGCTATCTCAACATCATGAAGAACAATGGCTGCGTCGGCTGCCATCAGTTGGGCCAGCTTTCCACGCGCACCATTCCCAAAGCCTTCGGTGAATTCGCCAGCCATGAAGACGCCTGGATGCGGCGCATCCAGGCTGGCCAGGCTGGCGAGAGCATGGTGAACCTGATTGCGGGTGAGCTCAATTCCGTGCCGCTCAAATATCTGGGCGACTGGACGCAGCGCGTCGCCAATGGGGAACTGCCCCACGCCAAGCCCGCGCGCCCCCAGGGCGTCGAGCGCAATATTGTCGTGACGCTGCGTGATTGGCACAATGAAAAGAAATACCTTCACGATCTGATTTCGTCGGACAAGCGTTATCCTACGGTCAATGCATATGGCCCGCTCTATGGTCAAAGCGAGCATGCCGGCAACGACATGCCGATTCTTGATCCCGTGAAGAATGTGGCGTCCAATTACAAACTGCCCGTTACGGCTGAGATGCCGCTGGCTCTTGGGCCGGGCAATGCGGGTTCGGTTCATATCCTGCAACCCTCCGCCTACTGGGGTGACGAGGACATCTGGGACAGCAAGGCCAACAACCACAATTCCATGTTTGATCGCAAAGGTCGCCTGTGGTTGGCTGCGACCGGGCATGTCCCGGAAAATCCGGACTGGTGCAAGAAGGGCGGCGATCATCCCTCGGCAAAAGTCTTCCCGATCGACCGCACCAACCGCCGCGTGACCATGTATGATCCTGCGACGAATAAATACGAGGCCTATCAGACCTGCTTTGGTTCGCATCACTTGCAGTTTGGCTTCGACGCCAACGAAACCGTCTGGATGTCCGGCTCGCAAAACGTGGCGGCCTGGATCAACACCAAGTTGCTGGACGAAACCGGCGACATCAAGCGCGCCCAGGGTTGGACGCCCTTCGTGCTCGACACCAGCGGCGATGGCAAGCGCGGCGAATATGTGGAGCCCAACCAGCCTGTCGTGGAAGGCAAGGACAAGCGCATCAACGGCAATTTCTATGGCGTGATGCCAAGCCCCGTGGACGGTTCCATCTGGGGCACGTTCCGCGGCTTCCCCGGAGCTGTCGCGCGTGTTGTCCCGGGCTCTGATCCGACCCATACCGCGATCACCGAAGTCTATAATGTGCCGCTTCCGGGCTTCGGGCCGCGCGGCGGCGATATCGACAAGCAGGGTGTGGTCTGGGCCTCGCTGGCCAGCGGCCATCTGGGCGCGTTTGACCGTCGCAAATGCAAGGGACCTCTCAATGGCCCCAAGGCCACGGGCGACCATTGCCCGGAGGGCTGGACCTTCTATCAATATCCCGGTCCCGGTTTCAAAGGCGTTGGCGAGAACAGCGCTGAATCCAGCTATTATTCGTGGGTCGATCAGCACAACATCTTGGGCATGGGCGAGGATGTGCCCATGTCCACCGCCAATCTGGGGGATGGCCTTGTGGCGCTGGGCAAGGATGGCAAGATGGTGTCGCTGCGGGTTCCCTATCCGCTCGGCTTCTACGCCAAGGGCTTTGATGGGCGCATCGACGATCCCAATGCGGGTTGGAAGGGCAGGGGCCTTTGGGCCGCCAATGGCGACCGCGTTCCCTGGCATATGGAAGGCGGAAAGGGCACCAGGCCATTCGCCGCCCATTTCCAGCTCCGGCCGGATCCGCTGGCCAAGTGAGAACGAATCATTCTCCCCGCTCAGGCGGGGAGAATGTTTTTGGCGCAGCGCCAGAGGCGCCTCTGGCGACTACCGATTGGGCGCTGACTCCAATGTGTCGCTGGCCTTGGGTTGCAAGGCGATCTTCACCCGGTCGCGCACCGCTTGCGGGGCCTCGATCAGTTCGCGGATGGTTGTCTCGAGAACCTGTCCGGTCATGGGCCGCACTTCCGCATTCTGCTGTTTGGCCTCGGCGATGAATTCGGGATCCTTGAGGGTATCCATGAAAGCCTTGCGCAGGGCAGCCACCCGATCCGCAGGTACGCCCGGCGTCGTCGCCACCGGCCGTCCCACGGTGATCGCCTTGGACATGAATTCCAGCAAGGGCTTGTCCTCCGCCTTCACGGGCTGTTCGAGCAGCAGTGGGGTGTCTGGCAATTCCGGCTCACGCTCGAGGCCGACCTGAATGAGGGGGATGATGAGCTTGTTGCTGAGATATTGAGGTTTGGAGGTCTGGTAGCCCGTATAGGTATTGGTGCCGCGCCCATCGACCTCGCCGCGCTCCATGGCGAGATCGACTTCCTGCCCGCCCTGATAGCCCAGGATGATCTTGAATTTCGTACCCAGGATGTTGTTGTAGAAGGCTGGCAGTTGCACCGAGACGGAGCCCGCGCCGGTGGAGCCGATCAGCGTCTCCGTCACCTTGGCCTGCTCCAGCGTCTTGACCTTGGATGTGTGCCAGACCACCAGCAATTGATTGGCGTTGACGAGATTTCCGACCCAGTTGAAGTTGCGCATGTCGACGCGAAGACTCGGATTGAGCTGCAGCGCCTGGTCGATGGGCAACCCCTGGCTGACCATGGTCAGGATCGTGCCGTCCTTGGGGGCTACCTGGCCGACATGGTTGGCTGCGATGATGCCGCCGCCGCCGGGCATGTTGATCGGCGAAATCGTGGGGCTACCCGGGATGTGGCGCCCCATATGACGGGCCAGCAGGCGTGAATAGGAATCATAATCCCCGCCCGGCGGCGTGCGGATGATGAATTGCATCTGCTTGCCCTTGTAGAAGTCGGCGATGGGATCCGCCGCCAAAGGGGTCACGGGCAAGGCCGCCATCAGGCTGAGCAGCGCCGCAGAGTGCTTTTTCATGTCGTTTCCTCGTTGTCCGCGTCGGCTGCGCAGTTTCCCGCGCGTCCGATCATCATTTGGGATGATAATGGCGACAAGATTGGCGGGAGGCAAGGCGGCTGTGTGGCGGCTGAAGCAACAAGCTGTGAGGCCCTGCTGCGCTTTTCCTGGTCGCGCCATTGACGGGCGAGGTTGTCTTGGCTTTGATGCGCGGAACAAACGGGAGGAACATATGTCCACTGGCGCAGCTGACAACTGGATCAATATCAAGACGTGGCCGGAGCTGATTCTCGACCGGCTGGAAGATGCAGGCGTCGCGCGCATCACCCTCAACCGTCCGGAAAAACGCAATTGCTGGAATGAGGCCATGTGCGAGGCCTTCATGCAGTCGCTGGAAATCGTGCGAGCCGACAAGCAGATCAAGGCCGTCATCACGCGCGGCGCCGGGCCTTGCTTTTCTTCCGGGCTCGACCTGAATTTTCTGAAAAGCGTCAGCGATGGACCCTTGCTGGATTGGGATCGCCCGACGCCCACGATTCAGCTGGCGGAGGCACTGCGCGGCTTCCCCCGCATCATGATCGCCCAGGTCCATGGCTATTGCCTCGGTGGCGCGCTGGGCATCATGAATTGCCATGATCTCGTCTTTGCGGCGGAGGATGCGCAGCTTGGCATGCCCGAAATCTTGCGCGGCAGCTTTGGCCAGTTGGTCACCTCGACCCTGCTGCATGGCGGCGTACCCATGAAGAAGCTCTCCTTCATTGCGCTGGTGGGCCGCAATCTTACGGGCGTCGAGGCGGATCAGCTGGGCATCGTATCCATGACCATGCCCGCCGCGAGCCTTGAAGCCGAGACCACCAAGATCGCCCGCGAAATTGGTTCGCGTCATCTGGCGCCGCTGGAGCATCACAAGATCACCGCCCAGATGGGGCGCGACCTCACGCTTTCCCAGGCCATTCAGCTTGACCAGTTGGTGGGCCAGCGTTTGCGCCGCGCCATGGATCCGCTCGGCGATGTCGGCGCCTATCTCAAGAGCCAGAAGGGCGGCCCCAATCTCGATTTCAAACGCGAGGACGTCTGAACCGTTTCGCGATGAAATCGACGCGCGTTCCTTGGTGACGGGCGCAACGATGTTGGTGGATGGCGTTCAGGCCATCCATTGAGCTGCTATGGGATCATCACCGAGCCGCCATTGATGGCGATGCCCTGGCCCGTCATATAGGCGGCGTCCGCGCTCACCAGATAAGCGGCTAGGCCAGCGACATCTTCGGGATAGCCGATACGGCCCATGGGGTTGCGTGTGCGGGCCTGAGCGTGCATGGCGGCCTCCGTCGTAGCCACCAGCGGCATGGCGGTCAATGATTGGCCGGGAATGATGGCGTTCACCCTGATCCCGTGCCGCGCCCATTCCAGAGCCAGCGATTTCGTCAGCGAAAGGATCGCCGCTTTCGTGCAGGCGTAGTTGGCGCCTTTCGCTGCGCCTTCAATGGCGCGCCCGGACGCCAGATTGATGACCACGCCTCGCCCCTGTTCGATCATCAGGGGGCCAAAGGTCCTCGCGATGAGAAAGGGCGCGGTGATGTTGACCTTGAGCGTCAATTCCCATTGGGCGAGCGAGAGTTCGATCACCTCGCCGCGCGGAAAAACACTGGCGTTGTTGATGATGCAATAGGGCGCGCCCATTGTGGCGAGCGTCATCTGCGAGGCGCGCGCTATTGATTCCGCATCGGACAGATCGACATGGACGAAAGTCGCCTCGCCGCCCATTTCCGTCACCTGGCGCAGTGTTTCCGCGCCTTCCTTGTCATCGATGTCCCATATGGCGATGCGTGCGCCCATTTTCGAAAGGCGCAGACAAAAGGCCCTGCCAAAGCCGCCGCCGCCGCCTGTGACGATGGCGACATCGCCCGTCCTGAGGCCATCGCGCGCAATGCCATCTGTGGTCATTCTGGTTCCTCCCGGTTGGATCAGTCTGGGCGCTAATTTAGCCAGACTAGACGTCATGATCTGACCGGGCAATCTTGAACCTGTGAACGGGATTTGACTGCAAAGTCAAAAAATGAATGATCGACGCCTCTTGGAAAAAGATGCGACAGCGGGTTGATGATCGGCAGTCTGCAAAAAGGGATTGGTCCATGGGTGAGGAATTGGTCGAGTTTGACGTCGACGGCTCGCGATTGTCAGCCACAGTCCAGGGTTGCGGACGCGATATTCTCTATCTCTCCGCCGGTTTGTGGTTTGCTGACGATAGCACGTTTGTCCAGAGGTTGGCGCAGTCAGGCCGTGTCATAGTCCCCACCGCTCCAGGCTTTGGCCCGGGCGCAGTGAACCGCCGGTGGACTAACGTCGACGACATCGCCTATCTCTATCTCGATCTCATCGATCATATGCAGCTCTCGAATGTGCTTCTCGTTGGCGCTTCCTTTGGCGGATGGATCGCCGCGCAGATGGCGATCAAGTCTTGCGCCGCTTTTTCCTCCATCAGTCTGATTGATCCGCTGGGGGTCAAAGTGAGTGATCGTTTGACGCGCGACATCGCGGATTTTTTCGGTCTGCCGGATCCGCAATTGCGCGCCCGCGCTTATGTCGATCCCGCCATCTTCGAAGCCGACGTCAGGAAGGTTTCCGATGACGAATTGGGGCGTCGCATGCGCTCGCGTGAGGGCCTGGCGCGTTATGGCTGGTCGCCTTTCATGCACGATCCCAGGCTCCTGTCGCGCCTGCGCCGGATCTCCGCGCCGACCCAGTTCATCTGGGGCGCGCAGGATCAAATCGTGTCGCCAGAGTATGGACGGGCCTTTGCAAGCCATGTTCCCGGCGCCATCTTCACGCAGATCGCGGACGCCGCTCATGTGCCTCAGGTCGAGCAGCCGCAAGCCGTGCTTGACGCCATCCTCTCCTTCGCGGACGCCCATCGCTAGAACAAGGTGATCTCGAGATGCGCATTTTTCATTTCTCTGAAGAACCCTATCCGGACGCCTGGGGCGCCGAGCGCCCGTCGTTGCGCATCACGCTTCCAAATGAGTTGTGCGACCCCGATGTGGCCCACAGGCTCTACAATCGTTATATAGACGAGTGGATTCTGGCGGACGAATTGGGCTTCGACATCATGCTCAATGAGCATCATTCCACAGCCACCTGCCTCACCGCGTCAGCCTCGGTCATTCTGTCCATCCTTGCGCGGGTGACGAAGCGGGCGCGATTGTTGGTGCTGGGCGTGCCGGTGGGCAATCGTCCCGATCCCATCAGGGTCGCAGAAGAAATGTCGATGATCGACGTCATTTCGAAAGGGCGGCTTGAATTCGGCATGATCAAGGGTGTTCCCTATGATGTCGAGCCCGCAAACTCCAACGCCGTCACGCTCATGCCGCGCTTCTGGGAGGCGCATGACCTGATCATCAAGGCCATGACCACGACGACCGGGCCGTTCAACTTCGAAGGCGACTTCTTTCACTATCGCAATGTGAACATCTGGCCGCGGCCCTATCAGCAGCCCCGGCCCGATATCTGGGTGTCGACAGCCACGGCCGCCAACGCCGTTGAAATCGGCCAGCGCGGCCATGTGATGGCCAGCTTCATGGGCGGTATCGCGGAGACGGTGAAGCTGCACACGGCCTATGCACAGGGCTATCAGGCGGCGGGGCTTGGCGCGCGGGTCCCGGTGGACCGCTTCGCCTATCTCGCCATGAGCGGCGTTGCGCTGGATGAGGCCGAGGGGCGGCGGCGTTGCGATCTGATCGCTGATTATCTGCGCACCAATGCCCAGGTGGCCGATCCCTTCAACAAGCCGCCCGGCTATTTCAGTGTGGAGGCCGCCATGCGTTCCGCGCGCTCGCCCAACCCGCGCGCCTTCCGAACCCTGATGACGCCCAACGGCAGGGCGGTCGAGCTGTCCACAGCCTCGCTCGATGATTTCATCGAATGTGGCATCGCATTCGCCGGTACGCCAGATCAGGTCTTCAACCAGATCTGCGCCTTTAGCGATGGCGTCGGCGGACTCGGCAATCTCCTGCTCATGGCGCAGGGCGGACATCTGGGCGTGGAGGATACGGCGGACAGCATGCGGCTCTTCGCCAGCGAGGTCATGCCCCGATTGCGCAACCGTCAGGCGCAAGCCCGGTTTTTCGAGGCGGCATAGGCCGCCCGGGCGTGACTGCAAATGTAAAATGTATTGTTGCGTAACTCTGACTTTACGGCAGCTTTCCCGTGCTAAAAATCGACTCACGCATACCACGATTTGGCCTTTGCCTTTTCTGATGGGATGCGCCGGTCAGGCTTTCATCAATGGTGGGATCATCCGTGCGTCACAAGAGCATTCTTGCCCATCGCATCGCCCTGCTGGCCTGCCTTGCCCTTTCGCCAGGCTGCGCCTTGGCTCAGGCGCCCGGCAGAGATGGGTCGCCCTTTGATTGGCTCAGGCATGACGCTGCGCCTACCAATCGGTCAGCAGGAGCGACGATCTTTCCGCCTGCCGAGAGCCTGAACGACCAGAAAAAGCGCCAACAGATCGAGCCTCTGGCGGAGGAGGTTTCACCTGTCCCATCTGGTGGCGAGCCTCTGCGGTCCGAAACCTTCAAGGTGGAAATGGACGCGCCTGCGATAGCGACCATCGAATCGTCGCTCGAAAGTCCCGCCCCTGCGCCCGTCGCTCGGCCCGTCGGCGCCAATCAGCCATCCGCCAAGGCCAAGCCCACCGTTCTGATGGACCGCATCGATGTCATCAACAGTCGTTCCGTGACCTTGAATGAATTGAAACTGGTGTCTTTGAAGGAAGGGCGCAAGCCTCTCATCGTCAAGCCGAGCCTGAAGCCCGGCCAGAGCCTTTCCGTGGAAATACCCAGGGAATGGGGATGCCTTTTCCTTGTCTGGACGCAATTTTCCGAAGAGCCGTCGGAGCAATATGACAGCGTCGATCTGTGCGGGGACAGGAAGATCAATCTGATCAATTGATGGCGCCGACAGTCGGCGTTGCGGTCCGAACCGGGGCGATGCACAGATAATTGTGCCAAGTTTCGGTCTTCTTATTATAGTTTCAGTAATTTATGACGCATTGACTTCAGCTTGGCAAATAATTCACAAGTTGATTCAAGCGAACAAGCCTTGCGCAAGAGGTCAAGATGGTTGCATAAGCGACCCGGCTCGGGGGACTTCACATGGGGGTAATTGTAAATCAGCGCGTGTTGGTTGAGCCCCTTGCAGCGCTGAAACTGATCCTCTCCGAGAGGTTGCGTCGAGCGGAACACGGGATCGGGACGATTGACTTGTCCATCAGTCCTTCCCTGTCCAATGCTTTGGATATTCTGCGTTCTCTCGCAGCGTTTTTCGTCGTCATCAATCACCTTGGCGAAGTGCTTTTTCTTTTCGACAGAGATCTCGACCTCTTCAATCTCCTCGCTTTTCAATCGCTTTACCTCGGCCACCACTCCGTGATGATCCTGTTCGTCGTCAGCGGGTTCCTGATTGGGCGCGCCGCAGTCCAATCCGTCACCAAGGGCGGGCAAAAGATATTCGATTATGGAATCGACCGGATCACGCGCATCTATGTGGTGCTGATCCCGGCTTTGCTCATTGGTTTTGTGTCCGACCAGATCTTGATGCACGTCTATTCCGGCATGGATTTCGATTATCTGCGCGAGCGGACGAGTTTCCTGATCTTTCTGGGTAACATCTTTGGCTTGCAAACCGTCTTCGTGCCCACATTCGGCAGCAACGGGCCACTCTGGAGCCTGGCTTGCGAATTGTGGTACTATTTTATGTTTCCAGCCTTTCTCATCGCCTTGTTCGGCAAGAGCCTGCGCAGTCGCCTGATCGGTCTGGTCGGCTTTGTGGCTGCGCTTTTCATCGTGTCCGGCGATATACTGCACTATGCAGTCATCTGGTGCCTGGGGGTTGCGTGCTGGCTCCCCAAACGTTCCCTGGTCCCGAAATGGCTGGGGTGGTCGCTTCTGGCCTTGTTTCTTGTGTCTGCTAATAACGAGTTCCTATGGGCCAATGGATGGGGCTTCCCCCATATTGCGGGAACCGCTCTGACCGTCGCCCTGATCATCAATAGCCATCGCCATGATAGAGCTGTGAAAAAAGACAGGCACGGCGATATCTCGAAATTTTTCGCGAAATTCACCTATAGCCTTTATCTCTACCATTATCCGCCCTTGATGATTGTTCTGGCCTTGCTGTTGAAGAACGATTTCGTTCCCTTTGGACATATGGGCCTGAAAGAAGCCGCCGCGACGACAGGCCTGCTGGTCGCGCTCTATGCCTATAGTTACGCGTGGTTCTGGCTCACCGAGCGCAATTACCATCACTTCCGGGATTTCGTGCGGATGAAGGCGGCGCCGCTGAGAGCGGTCTTTGCACCAGGGGACTGATGCTTCGTTGCATCCTTGCGCGACAGCCCGCGCTCTCGCGAACGCGGGCCGCCTTTCGGCAAGCCTTCAGATGATCCCCTGCTCGCGGAACCACCGCTCCGCGCCCGGATGCATGGGCACATCCATGGGCGTTGCGTCTGTCTCGCGGCCAATATGGGCGACGCCTTCGAAGGTGCCCTCTTCCCAGGTCATGTTGTCCTGCCGAGCGGCAAAGGCGGCGCAAATGTCATAGGCGACCTTTTCAGGCAGATCGGCGCGCGCATAGAGCGGCCAACCGCTGAAGTCGATGCAGTCATATTCGGGCAGGTGGGAGAACCGTCCCTTGCGCAACTGCACCTTGCGCCAGCCGATGGCGGTCAGATGTTCGAAGGCTTCGGGCTCGAGATTGATCAGGCTCATGCCGTGGCTGAGCGCCTCCCCGATCCAGATGCTGATGCCCTCATCGAAGACCGCGTCGAGGGAGCCGTCGCGAATGCCCGCCAGGCGGCGCTTGTCATTGGGTGGGCCAGCAGGATGCACGCCGCCGCCCCAGGACTTGATCTCGTCTAGGCTCATTCCGTAGAAGGCTAGCAACTGCTCCACAAGCACCAGCGTCGAATGGGTGGGATCTTCGCGAAGAGAAATCTGTAGCGGATAGCGCGCTTTCTTTACGTCGTGCAGCGATTTGAAGCCGAGGCTTGAACGCATGACGATCACGAAACGGTCGATGCTGGGATAGTTGGCGATGATGCGCAGGGGCAGTGGGCTCTTGAAGGCGCCCGTTCCGCGATAGGCCTGAGTCAGCAGCGCCGAGGGGTTCACGAAGGCGACGTCGATGTCGCCTCTGGCCACGGACTGGGCCATGACAGCGGATCCGGTGGAAAAGCGAAGCCAGGGCTTCATCTCTTCGCCCGCGCCGCTGCCGACCGTTATGCACATGTCGCGGTTGCCGCCGTATTTCGTCTCGGGATTGCCAGCAATATGCAATCCAAGTTCCCAAAGAATCTGCGAGCGCTTGAAGTTAGCGCCAGTGGGGAGCGTCGCCATCCATATCTCCAATTTTCTGTGTCACTCGCCCAAGAATAGGCTTTTGCCTTGCCGCTGTGAAGGGAGGCTCCCGGCTGTGGCGCCCGCGCGCCTGATCCGGTAGATTGCGCGTGACAATGGGCCGTGTGAAGCGGTCATGGACGACGGAAGGAAACAGGGCCATGAAGCCATTCTCAGCCATCGCAGCCGCCGTGCTGGTCGTGGGGCCTTGGGCGGGAGCCTCGCCTGCCCAGGCAGATCCCATATCCGATTTCTACAAGGGCAAGACCGTCACCGCCCTTGTGGGCGTCAGCGCGGGGGGCGAATATGACCTGAAGTTGCGGCTGGTTTCGCGCCATATCGGCAAGCATATCCCCGGCCATCCCACGCTCGTCCCGCAAAACATGACCGGCGCCACAGGCCTCGTCATGGCGAATTTTCTCTACAATGTAGCCCCCAAGGACGGGACCTATATTGGCCTCATTCAGAACGGCCTGCCGACCACTCAGGCGGTGGGCGCAGATGGCGTGAAGTTTGACGCCACGAAGTTCCAGTGGATCGGCTCCGTCGCGCCGACCACCGAGACCATGGTGACCTGGAAAACCACGGGCGTGACCACCATCGAGGAGGCGCGCCAGAAGGAAGTGATCGTCGGCGCCGTCGGCTCCTCGGGCATCACCCTGTCCTTCCCGGTCATGCTGAACGACCTCGTGGGCACGCGCTTCAAGATGGTGCTGGGCTATACCGGCACAGGCGCTCTCGATCTGGCGATGGAGCGGGGCGAAGTGTCCGGGCGCGCGGGGTCCTGGTCCAGCATGAAGGCTTCCAAGCCCAATTGGATCGCCAACAAGGATCTCAATGTCCTCGTTCATTCCGGCCCCAAGCCCAGGGATCTCCCGGGCGTGCCGAGCGCCGAGGAGTTCATGCGCAATGCCGAGGATCGGCAGGTGCTTGATGTGGTGACGGTGGGCGATACGCTGGGCCATCCCTTCGCGACTCCCCCGGGCGTTCCCGCCGAGCGGGTCGAAGCGCTGCGCAAGGCCTTCGTGGACATGCTGGAGGATCAGGATTTCCGCAAGGAAGCCGCGCTCAACAATCTCGAGATTGATCCTGTCAGCGCGCAGGCCCTGTCGGGCGCCGTCAACAGGGCGCTTGGCGCCTCGGCTGAATCCCGGCAGCGGGCGCGCAAATACTTTCAATAAAAATGGCCCCGGTGATGCTGCAAGCATTCACCGGGGCCTTCGTTCATCACCGTTCAGTCGCTGCACATCTTATGAGCTTTTAGACGTGCTTCGCTGATTTGCGATATGCTCGAAGATCGTCTTTTCAAGTGAAGTGGCTTCTCCGCCGGGAGCCATGACCTCTCCGAGCTTCTTGTCGGAGACAAAGACGACCTGTTTCATCTGGCTGACGAGACTGCGAAATTGCTCGAAAGCCAGTTCTGCGTCTGCGCTGGCCGCATTGAGGTTGAACTCGGACCGGATGTCCTTGTCCATCAATCGGCTCCGCTGCGCCGATTTGATCATCTGGTTCAGTTCAAGGTCGGTGATGTGCAATCTACGCGCATCTGCTTCCAACAGCGCCTTTTCGCCTTCATCGATATTGTCGTCTTCCATCATGGCCGCGATCTTGCCGCCGATGCTCTCGCGCTCGATGCGCAACTGATCGGTGAAGGCGGCTGACAGAATACCGGAGGGAATGGCGACGAGCGCGATGCCCAATAGCGCCATGAGGGAGGTTATGAACCGACCCAACGGTGTCACTGGGGAAATATCACCATAACCCACGCTGGACAGGGTGATGACCGACCAATAGATCGCGCCGGGGATGCTCTCGAACTTGTCTGGCTGCGCCGCATGTTCCAGCAGATAGCCAACGCTGCCGCACAGGATGATGACGAGCAACAGCACGAAGAACGAGGCGCCGATGGTGCCCGCTTCACGCTTGATGCCGTCCCAGACCAGTTTCGTCGCATCGCTGAAGCGGGTCAGCTTCAGCAGGCGCAGCATGCGGAAAATTCGAAGGAAGCGCAGGTCGAACAGGTGATGCAGCAGCGCCTCAAGGAAGAAGGGCAGCACCGCCAGAAGATCGATCATCGCCCCAAGGGTGAAGCCATATTTCGCGCGCCCTGCATAGGCCGACTGATATTTGGGGTCCTCCACGCAGGAATACATGCGCATGAGATACTCGGTCGTGAAGACCGCGACCGCGATGGAATCCAGAACCGCGAATTCCATGGCGAGAATGTAATGAACGGACTCCACGGTCTCCAGCAGGACGGAGAGAACCGAGACCAGGACCCAGAAGATGATGAAGAGATCGCAGAACTTGTTGATCTGACCGCCAAACCTCGATGGCCAGACAATCGCATGCACATGCTGGCGGAATGTGCGGCCCTTGTTGAGCTGGCGAAACTCCCTCCAGGCGGGGATAAGAACGCGAAACAGCTTCAAAAGTCGCAGCAGGCGCAAAACGCGCAGAACGCGTAAATCCAGCGCGATGAAGGCCGAAAGATAGAAAGGCAGGATCGACAGGAGGTCGATAACCGCAAAGGGGGACGCAGCGTAGGACAGGCGCGGAAAGCGTCTGCCTGCAAGGTCCCTTTGATAGGGCGATAGTGCAAACCTTACGACATATTCCAGCGTAAAGATGTAGATCGAAACCGTATCGATGAGATGGAACAATTTGGCATAGGGCTCGTAGATCTGCGGGATGGTCTCCAGCAGCATCAAACCCACATTCAACAGGATCAGAAGGGCGACGAAGCCCTCTATGGGACCCTGCAGGTTCCCTTTGACCTCAGGATCCAGCAGAAAAGAGTAGAGGCGCCGACCGATGCTGGCTTTTGCGCCATCAACGGGTTGCTCGTTCTTGGGGGTCGAGGAGGGGTCCATCAAAACTTGATCTCCTGGACTTTCACCGGTTCACCCCAGCGATTGCAAACCTGGATACGAAGCGGCGTTTCTGTGACGATGGAATCTTCGCTGTCGGCCGGCGCGAAAGTCGTGCCGGTGTTGCCGGCGGAGAACCAGGGCGTTCCCTTGTCGATGGTTATGCGGCCAATGGCCTCGTCCGTGCCATCGCAAGATGCGCCGAAAACAGGGTTTCCGGCCTCCATCGTATTCACCAGTTCGGCGATTTCCGGGCGCTTCTGGATGGCTTCCCAGCATGGACCCCAGGACAGCTTGCCGCCGTTTTCTTCGCGCAATTCGCATTCCGCGATTTCGGACTTGCCGGCCTTCCGCTTCACGCCAATCTCTGCGAGATCCCGCGCCACCGCCTCCGCATTCCGTTTGGCGGATTCAAGGTGGTGGGCGGCGGCGAAGATGTTACGCGCCAATACGGCGATGCCGATCAACGAAAAGATGACGGTCGCCACGAATATCCATGCGCCGTAATCGCGGCCGCGGCTGGATTGGGGCGCCGATTCATGATGATGGTCGAGATCTGATGTCGCTTCCACGCGGTCTGTCGCCCCTTACACGTTTCGCATACTTATTTGGTACCAATAAAGCTGGATAAATCGCAAGAGAAGATACTGGCCGCGTTCGTTTAATTCGAGTTTTTTAGCATTTTTTTCTTTAAATGTAATTTTTATTACTATATTAATTACACTATTGCTGTGGGGTAACGTAACAACCTGATTTTGGCGCCATGTGCAAGGGCAGGATGCGTTCGCCTCGATCCACGCGTAATGAAGGACGAGGCGTTCGACTTGATCAACATCCTGTTTCCGAATCGGAAACACTTAAACCTTCTTGCGACAGACCGCGACGCAATTCGACCCAGGGCGACAGGAATGGCGTTGGCTTGGCATTTCCCTGCGACAGCCCCTGGTCAAAGTGCGCATAGCTAAACGAGGGGTGTAGCCATGGATCGTCGACGTTTCCTGAAGTCCGCAGGCAGTCTGGCTCTTTTCGGCGCCGCCGCTGTGCGATCAGGCGGCAGTTTCGCGCAAGTCGCGCCATTTCCGGTGACCGGGGGATATCAACGTCTGTTCCCTGCGCTGCCCGGAGCCAATTTTGCAGCAGGCGACCTTGTTCGCCTTGCGTTGGGGGAGGGCGCCAATTTGCCAGGCATGAGCGCCAGGCCTGAATTGCTGACCGACGCCCGAAAGAGTCCCCGGCGCAACGGAAGGGGTGAGTTGATCATCTCCGCGACGCCGGAAACCGAAATCGATGACGAGGAAAATTTCGGCATCCCCGCCGGCTACACCTATCTTGGCCAATTCGTCGATCACGACCTGACCTTCAAGGCGGACGACGCTTTCGCTGTAAAGGGAGACGGGGGGGTGAACCACCGCTCCGCGAGGTTAGACTTGGATTCTCTTTACGGGAGTGGGCCAGACTTCCAGCCTTTCCTCTACGAACCCAATGGTCGTTCGCTTGCGCGGGGGCGCAAGCTCACCCAGGGCGGCAAGGCTGCTCCAAACCGCGACCATCCCCGCAGAGGCGGGGTCGCCATCATCGGCGACAAGCGCAATGATGAAAATGTGCTCGTCAGCCAGTTGCATGGCGTCTTCGCTGATTTTCACAACGCCATCGCAAAAGATCGTAAGGCATTGGATTTTAACGCTTTGCGACAGTTGGTGACCTGGCATTACCAGTGGATGTTGCTCACCGATTTCCTGCCGCGCCTGTGCGGAAGGGAGGTCGTCGACCAGCTTCTGCCCGGTTTTGGCGTGGGTCACCTTTCTGGAAAGCCGCAGGTCCAACGCAAGTTCACCCTCGGCCTGCCCGCAGGCGCCATGCCGCTGGAATTCGCTGACGCCGCTTATCGTTACGGCCATTCTGCGGTGCGCTCGGTCTATCGCCTTAACGCGATGATGCAGGGCAGCCCCGAGGAACGCCGCCATAACCCCGCCATGGCCGGACGCAAGGCGATATTCGCGGCGGTGGATCAGTCCGGCCTCAATGGGTTTCGGGAATTTCCCGGTGAGTGGGCCATCGATTGGAGCCTTTATTTCGAGACACGAAATCCCATGACGCCAGCGCGGATCGTGGATGGCGCAAGGAAGGTCCAGCCCTCCTATAAAATTGACACCATCTTGACCAATCCGCTCGCCTATCTGCCGGAGTTCTCGCAGACCGGGGGCCCCAACGCCCGCGACAAGGACGGTTTCGCCCTGCCGAATCCCGGCGCCATGGCCAATCTGGCCATGCGCAATCTCTCGCGAGGCCGGGTCAGTGGTCTTCCCAGCGGGCAGGATGTGGCCCGCGCCATGGGGCTGGACCCCATTGCCGATAAAGACCTGCGCGTGGGCAAGGCTTCCGTCGATGGCCTTACAGAGAATCGCTCCATCGTCGATTACGGGGACAGTTTCGGGGGTCAGGCGCCGCTCTGGTTCTATGTATTGGCGGAGGCGCAGCAAGGCTGGTGCGCCCGCGTCTCCGTCCTGGTTGGCGATCCAGTGGCCCGCAATGCCGTTCCCAATCATCTGGGGCCCGTAGGGGGGCGCCTGGTTGCCGAGACATTCGTGGCGCTCATGGATCTGGACCCCACCAGCGTCCTTCATGCCCCGGGCGACTGGCGGCCTCACTATGGAACCGGCGGGCGTTTCGGTATGGTGGAGCTTGTCCGCACGGCTGGCCTGGGATGACGAGATGACGGAAAAAACCAGAATTCTGATCGTCGACGACGAGGCTGACATCCGCGAGCCTCTCGCCGAATATCTCACGCGCAATGACCTGCTCGTCACCATGGCGGAGTCGGCGGCGCAGGCGCGCGCGCAGATCGCCAGGCGCGAGGTCGATCTGATCATTCTGGACATCATGATGCCCGGCGAGGATGGCCTCTCCCTCTGTCGTGATCTGCGCGCCCGCTCGGATGTGCCGATCATCCTGCTTACGGCGCGCACCGAGGACATAGACCGCATCATCGGTCTTGAAATGGGCGCGGACGATTACATTGGAAAGCCCTTCGCCCCCCGAGAACTTCTTGCTCGCATTCGCGCTGTGTTGCGTCGCACAGGAGCGCGTGTCAGCCCGCCCGGGGCGCAAGGGCGGCGTGTTTATTCATTTGATAAATGGCTGGTCAACGCGGATGAGCGAAACCTGATGAGCCGCGATGGCGTGACAGTGCCGATGGGTGAAGCGGAGTTTCGGTTGCTCATGGCCTTTGTGATACGTCCTCGCCAGGTGCTCTCGCGCAGCCAGTTGCTGGATCTGGCCGATGCGCGAGAGGCTGACCCCTTTGATCGCAGTATCGATAATCGCGTTGTGCGGTTGCGTCGGAAAATCGAGGACGATCCCGCCAATCCCGTCTTGATCAAGACGGTGCGCAGCGGCGGCTATGTGTTCACAGCAGATGTTCGGCAGGCGCCGTGATGGCGACGCCGAGCGCCCGGTCCAGATCTTCCCGTTCAAGGTTCTGGGGGCGTTATCTGTGGCCCCGGAGCCTCGTGGGGCAGATGGCGCTGGTCATCGCACTGGCTCTTGCGGCGGCGCAGGTCATGAATGTTTTTCTGTTGTTGAACGAGCAGCAGTGGAGCCAACTCGCCCGGCGCAACGGCCTGGCGGAATCCTTTTGTGGCGAGGCGATAGTCGACCTTTTCAGCGCCACGCCCGAACAGGCGGCGGCGCGGGTTGGCCGCTTTTCCAGCAATCCCTTGATGAGCCTGGAGTTTGTCGGGCCTGGCTTGCAGGATGTTCCCGATCTCGTGCGTGACGCACCGCTGGAACAGCGGGTTGCGGAGGATCTGAAGCGTCAAGGCGTCAGGATCGCCAAGATCGAGGCTGGCGCTCGTCCCGTTGTGCATCAGATAACGCCGCGTGAGCCCAGGCGTAACCCGCTGGCTCCGCCTCCTGGCGCAGAGCGGTTGCACCCGGGCCATTCGCCGTTCGAGATGCGCTGGCCGCCGCCCCACGATCCTCCACCCCCACCCTATGGATCTATGAATGGGGCTCCCATCGAGACCTTCATCGCGGCGCGGCGCGATCCGCGCGGCGACTGGTTGCGTTGCCGGGTCATCAGCGCCCCTGAGGACCGTTCCATTAATATCCGTCTCATTCTTGGAACATTGGCGCTGTATGTCATCGTCCTGGGAAGCCTTTTGCTGCTGACCCGCTGGCTTGTTGCGCCATTGTCTCGTCTGGCTGCGGCGGCTGTGGATCTGGGGTCTGGACAGCGCGTGTCCCCTGTGCCGACCGATGGGCCTCAGGAGGTGGGCGCGGTCGCCGAGGCCTTCAATGAGATGAATGCGCGTATCACACGGATGTTGATGGACAAGGACGCAATGCTCGGCGCCATAGGCCATGATCTGCGCACTCCGCTCACCTCCTTGCGGATTCGGGCGGAAAACCTTGAACAATCGCGCGAGCGCGATCGCATGATCGAATCCATCGAACATCTGGCGCGCATGCTGGATGGCATCCTTGAACTGTCGAGGATCGGGGTCAACAAGGAAGCGCCTGTCCGCACCGATGTGACGGCCCTGATCTTGACCATTGTCGAGGAGTTCGAAGATCTGGGCGCTGATGTGCGCCTGCTCTCCACAGCGCGGAGCCAGGCGACGCTGCGGCCCCATCTCTTCATGCGCCTGTTGCGCAATCTGATCGAGAACGCCGTCAAATATGGGACGCGCGCGCGTGTCAGCGTGGAGATCGTCTCTGGCGACCTCCTGATCCTGGTGGATGACGATGGGCCAGGCCTTGCGCCCGGCGTCATTGACCGGTTGATGAAGCCTTTCGAACGACTTGATATGTCCCGCAACAGCATCACCGGCGGTTCGGGCCTTGGTCTGTCCATCGCCAAGATGATCGCCGATGTGCATGGGGCGAGCCTGCGCTTCCAGAACCGCATGGAGGGCGGGTTGCGGGTGACGATCTGTGTGCCGCAGCCCCCTGCAAGGCCGTGAAATCGGATGATGGGCGCCTGAACCGTCTCAGAAATGCACGCTGGCGCCCGCGCGCAGCAAATTCGTCGTGGTGCTGATGGCGCGCGTATCCAGAGGCGTCACATAGGTTTGCGCGCCAAAGTCATAGCGCAGATATTCCATACGCAGGAAGGCGTTGCGCGTCAGGGCGAATTCCGCGCCCGCGCCATAGGCGGAGCCCTTGATCGATTTGTTGGATGTGCCGCTGGGGTCCGTGAGCTTCGAGGTCGAATAGGCCCAGCCCACGGTTCCATAGGCGAGCAGATCGCCGAATGCCCAGCCCGCCTTCACCCGCGCCGAGGACAGGAAATTCTGCTGGAAGGATGCTGCGCCCAGGCTGCCGGATTTGATCCCGGAGGTGAGGAAATCCGCCTCCGCGCCGCCCACGAGCCGATTGGCCTGAAAGTTGTAACCGACATGCGCGCCGCCGATGGCGCCAGAAGCGTTGACGCTGCCCGCCGCGCCCAGTCCCACGCCTGCATCCACGCCCAGGCCCACGCCGGTGAAATCCGCCGAGGGACGTGATGGCGTCGTCTGGAGATCGAAATCGGCGGCTTGCGCGGCCGTGCTTGTGAAAGTCGCAATCACAAGAGCGAAGAGCGGAAGATGGCGTGTCATGGGCGTAGTCCAAGCGGAATTGACCAACTGACACTACCTCATTACGTCGTTTTCGATGCGCGATCCTCACAGCGTGGCTAATGCAGGGTTAATCCTTTTGGAGGGGCTCAGAGCTGCTTGAGGAAGCCAGCCAGGCTCATCAGGCCCTCCGGCCAGGGACCGTGGCCCGAGTCGAGGTTGATGTGGCCGGCCTCGCCCGCATCCAGCAGACGGCTGCCCCAGGCGTAGCTGATTTCCTCGCTCTCCTCGTAGGGCGCGAAGGGATCGTTGCGGCTGGCGACAAGCACGGAGGGAAAGGGCAGGGGCTCGCGCGGCAGGGGCGTGAAGCCCGCCCCTGCGGCCTCAACGAGCACCGAGTCCGCCGGCGGCGCCACCAGAAAGGCGCCGCGCACCACGCCTGGCGGCAGGGTGGGGGCTGCGTGGACCACGGCGGTCACGCCCAGCGAATGGGCGAGCAGCAGCACGGGGCGCTGGGCTTTCTCCACCGCCGCGATGATGCGGCCTGTCCAGTCCTCCAGACGCGGGCTATCCCAGTTGTGCTGTTCCACGCGCCGCGCTGTCGAAAGCTTGGCCTCCCACCGGCTCTGCCAATGGTCAGGCGGCGAGCCGCCGAGGCCGGGGATGATGAGAATATCGAAGTCCGAGATGCGCAAGACAGACCTTTGATCGCGAAGAATTGCCGGTGGGACCGATATGGGCCGGGTGCGTCTCGGGCGCAAGCGCTGGCGCGTCAGATCAGCTTCAGCCCGCGCAGGCTGGCGTGGCCGTTGCGGCCGATGATGATGTGGTCGTGGACGGAAATGCCCATGGGCCCGGCGATGGCGATGATGTCCTGGGTCATGCGGATGTCCGCATTGGAGGGGGTAGGGTCGCCGGAGGGATGGTTGTGGACAAGGATGATCGCGGTCGCGCTTACCTCCAGCGCCCGGCGGATCACCTCGCGCGGATAGACCGGCGTGTGGTCCACCGTGCCAACGCCCTGCACCTCGTCGGTGATGAGATGGTTGCGCTTGTCGAGGAAGAGTATCCGGAAGGTCTCGCGATCCGCATGGGCCATTGCGGCATGGCAATAGTCGATCACGTCTTTCCAGGAGCCCAGAACCGGCTTGTCCTGAATGGATTGCCGGGCGAGGCGACGGCCCGCCGCCTCCACCAGTTTGAGGTCGGCGGCGACCAATTCGCCGACGCCCTTCACCTCGGTCAGGCGCTCGCGCCGGGCCCCCAGAACGCCCGAGAGCGAGCCGAAACGGGCGATCAACTCCTTGGCGAGGGGCTTCACATCCCGCTGGGGGATGGAGCGGAAGAGCAGAAGCTCCAGAACCTCATAGTCGGGCAGGCCCTGATCGCCCGTCTCCAGAAAGCGGCTGCGCAGCCGCTCGCGATGGCCCTTGTAATGGGGCGCCTCGGCGAGGCCCGAGGGTTGGGCCTGATCGTCGGCCCCCCGCGTCACGCAGGCGCGCCGATGGGCGGGTGATGCAGCCCGCCAGGGGAGAGGGTGAAGATCTCCACGCCCGTCTCCGTCACCGCCACCGTATGCTCGAACTGGGCGGAGAGAGAGCGGTCGCGGGTGACGGCGGTCCAGCCATCGGAGAGGATCTTCACCTGCGGGCGGCCCAGATTGATCATGGGCTCGATGGTGAAGAACATGCCGGGCTTCAGCACCGGACCTTCGCCCGGGCGGCCATAGTGGAGAATGTTGGGTTCGTCATGGAAAAGCCGCCCCAGCCCATGGCCGCAGAAGTCGCGCACCACCGAGCAACGCTCGGATTCCGCATAGACCTGGATGGCCGCGCCTATGTCGCCGGTCGTGGCGCCGGGCCTCACGGCGGCGATGCCCCGCATCATGGATTCGTAGGTGACCTGAACGAGCCGCTCCGCCCGGCGGGGAACCTCGCCCACCAGATACATGCGGCTGGAATCCCCATGCCAGCCATCCACGATGAGGGTCACGTCCACATTGACGATGTCGCCGTTGCGCATGGGCTTGTCGTCGGGAATGCCATGGCAGACCACGTGGTTGATCGAGGTGCAGATGGACTTGCGGTAGCCCCGGTAGCTCAGCGGCGCCGGATAGGCCTTGTGGTCCATGGCGAATTCGAACGCGAGCTTGTCGATGGCCTCGGTGGTCACGCCGGGCTGCACATAGGGCGTCAGCTCGTCCAGCGCCTCGGCCGCCAGCCGTCCGGCCTTGCGCATGCCCTCGAAGTCCTGGGGGCCATGGAGCTTGATCTGGCCAGTCTTGCGGGTGGGAGCCAGAGCGGCGTCGACGAAGGTCATCTCATCTCCGGGATGGATCATAGGCGAGTGTCCCTAGTTAGTAGGGTAAAGCTGCGGTCATGGAAAGATGTGGCCCTGCGACGGGTGTGAATCGAGGGGCGAATGGCGAAAGTTTCCCCATTCGCCCCCGATCAGCTCACTTCTGATGCTGGGTCTGCTCGGTTGGCAGCAGCTTCAAGCCGGGCGCCGGGCCCTTCAGGTCATGGGCGTTCGCCCCCTCGGCAGGGATCTCGATCCAGCGCTCTGCGCCGGTTTCGCAGTCCTGAACGGTCGGGAAATAGAGGGTCGATCCCGGCTTCAGGTCGCTGGCGATGGTCCCGATGAAGACGAATTCGTCATACCAGTCGCCCGGTAACCGCCCGCCGCTCCAGGTGATCTCGCGCACGCCCTCCGTCAGGTTGGCGTGCTGGGTGTCATAGGTCTTGCCATAGGGCGCGCGCATGGTTTCCAGGGTCCAGCCGGGCTTGGGCATGGGCTTCACACCGATGAATCCATCGGGAATCCGCACCCTAACCCGCAGGGTTGGCGAGCCCGCGCAGCCGTGGCTGACGCGCATCACCGCTTTGTAATTGGCGCCGACCTGCGCCTTTGGCGTTTCGAGCGTCGCATGGGCCTGTGCCTGGGTGGCCGCAAGCGTCAGCATCACGGCCAGTTGGCCGGTTTTTGTGAAAATGGTCATGGCATAACTCCGATGGCGCCCGCAGGCGCGCGATAGGTCCGACGGGCAGGCCCGTCGATCAGGTGAAAGACGTCGGAGTAGGGCTTTCAGGTGGCCCGCGTTGGCTATGCGCCCGGGTCCAGGCTTCTTCGTGCGGCCCGGCATGCGAGGCCGCCCGTGCGGGGGCGACGGGCCGCCAGACAAGGCGCGGCCAGGCCACGGTGATCGGCGCTATGGCGTGCGGTGGGGCGACCACCCGCATCAGACCAAGGCAGCATTCGCCGCAAGGGATGGATCCGTGGTGCGGAACGCCCTCGCCCGTCCCATCAGTCAGACAAAGATAATGCGGGTTGGCGAGGGCCGCTTCGATAGACCCCGCCATGGCGGGAAGCGGCGCAACCAGTCCACGCAGCAAGATCGCATAGGCGAGCAGAATGACGCCGAGCGTCAGGCAACTGCGCCGTAGCCATGATCCTGAAAGATGGGCCGTGTTCATGCCACCTTTTTAAGCTTGGCGCGGGGGAGCGCGCAACTGGGCAAGCCATGGTGGCGGTGGACGCATCAGCCATGCTAAGACAAAATCTCGGTCGTGCCTTCCCTAACGGAAAGGTCGGTCGCGGCCCCCTCGGGATCAAGAATGCAAATCGAGACGACAAGCGATTCCCGGGGCTATGGCCATTTCACGCCCTCGGTCCTGATGCGCGGGATCATCGCCGCAACGCGTCGGTGCGACGCCAGCTGGGCCGGTAAGCGCAAGGCCTTCCTGCTGCGTGGCCTTGGGTTGCGTCTGCTTGGCGCAACGCCCGTCGATATCGAGGCCATGGGCGTCAGGATGCGCCTGCATCCCTCCAGCAACACTTGCGAAAAGCGCATCCTGTTCACGCCGCAATATTTCGACCCTGTGGAGCGGGCCGCCCTGGCGCCCCTGCTGCGTGATGGCGTCGTAATGCTCGATATCGGCGCCAGCATGGGCGGTTATTCGCTCTGGGCCGCAGGGCTTGCGGGCGTTGGCGCGCGCATCATCGCCGTCGAGCCCGAGCCGCAGAGCTTCGCCCGGCTGTGCTTCAACATCGCCGCCAATGGTCACGGCTCCATCAAGGCCGTGAACGCCGCCGTGTCGGATGTGGTTGGCAATATGCGTCTGTTCACTGACCGCAGAAACCTTGGCGGTACGGGCGTGCGGATCGGCTTCAACAGCGACGGAACCGATAAGGGTTTCGACGTCCCGGCAATGCCGCTCCTGCAATTGGTGGAAAGCGAAGGCCTCCGGCATATCGACATTCTCAAGCTTGATGTGGAAGGCGTGGAGGATATCGTCCTTCTGCCCTTCCTCAGCGACGCCGAAACCGGCCTGCTGCCGGGCGTAATCGTACTCAACCGGCTTGGCCATCGCTGGACAGGCGATGTGGTCGGCGCGCTGGAGAAGCTGGGCTATACGGTGATCGCCTCGACGGTCTCCAACGAGATCTGGCGGCGCCCCTGATCAGGATTTCCCGTTCCTGTCGCGTGCTTCCATCGCCTTGGCGATGCGCATGAAACGATAGAAGGCATAATTGATGGAGGCCACGAATCCGAAGCGTCCGCGCAGGATATGGCGCCGCAGGAGATAGGCCTTCAGGAAAGCCATCGGAAATTCGGTCCAGATGCGCCAGCCGGGCGTCCGTCGCCCTTTCACGCTCATGTCATGCACTTGCTGGTCCGAATAACGGTTCAGCTTCTCCACGCTGCTGGACAGGCTCTGGATGCAATAGTGCAGCGCCTGAGCTTTGAGTGTCGCCGTGCGGGCGCCCGGCTGCAGGGCTACGCGGTCATGCACCAGTTCATCCGCATAGCGGCCCCGGTCCAGTCGATAGAGCCGCACCGGCACAAGCGCATAGGCATAGGCGCCGGGGCTCGTTTCGCCGGGAAACACCTCGACAATGGGGAAGGCGTAGCCATCGAGCGCGGGTTCGCCCTGGGCGAAGAGACCGCGTATTTCGGCGATCAATGCGGGCGTGAGCACTTCATCCGCGTCGATGTTCAGCGCCCAGTTATTGCTGCACTGGTCTTCCCCGAAACGCTTTTGCGGGCCATAGCCGCGCCAGTGGGTTTCCACCACGCGGGCGCCAAAGCCAAGCGCGATCTGCTGCGTGCCATCAGTGGAGCCGGAATCGATGACGATCAGTTCCCGCCCCAGACCCTTCACCGCCTCAAGGGTCGCGGGAAGGCGCTGCGCCTCGTTTTTGGCGATCACGAAAATGGAGATGGGCAGCATGGCCAAGCCTTGAGGATCTTCGATAAAGCCATTAGCATCTGACCCCTGCATTGGCTACCATGCCAATGGGCACGCCAGTGGCTCGCGGTCTGTGACCGGCAGCTCGACCGCAAGGGATTTCAAGGTGCTGACCGGCCCGGTGCTGAATGTGATGATGGCCAGGGGGCGCGGCGGTCTGGAGCAGGCGGCGCTGGACTGGCACGAAGGCCTTCGCTCCCAGAGCGTGAAGGTGACGAGCGCCGGGCGATCCGGCGGCTGGTTCATGGATCACTGCCCCACCGATGAACGCGCTGCTTTCTCCACTTTCGGGCGCTTTGACCCCTTCATCTCCTGGCGCCTGCGCCGCGCGGCTGCGGGTCATGTCTGCGCGCTGCTCCATGGCAATCGCGCCATGCAGATCATGGCGCGGCCGCTTGCTGGCGTTGCGCGCATCGGCGTCGTGCATAATTTCCGCTACAAGCCCTTGATCGCGAAGATGGACGGGCTGATCGCCGTGTCCCATGGGGTGGCTGAGGCGCTGCGGCGGGACTATCCGCACCTGCCCTGTGTCGTGGTTCCCAATCTGGTGCGCGCGCCGACCGAGGTCACGCGCCCTGTTGGCCAATCGCCCCTGCAGATCGTCAGCCTTGGGCGTCTGCATGAAAACAAGGACTTCAGCCTGCTCATTTGCGCCTTCGCCCAGATCCGGCGCTGCGGTTTTGACGCGCAGCTCACCATCGGTGGCGAAGGGCCGGAGCGGGGCGCACTGGAGGCGCTGGCGGCGCGCGAAGGCGTCGCCGACCGCGTCAGCTTCCCCGGCTGGATCGATGACCGGGCCGCCTTTTTTTCCCGGGCGGATCTGTTTGTTCTGTCCTCGCGGGTCGAGCCCTTCGGCATCGTGCTGATCGAGGCCATGGCCCATGGTGTCCCCGTGATCGCGACGCGCACCGCTGGTCCGCTGGACATCCTCTCCCCTGGGGAAACCGGCCTGTTGGTCGCCAGTGAAAGCGTGCAGGAGATGAGCGCCGCGCTCATGGGTCTGCTCGCCGATCCCGACGGCGCCCGGCGTCTGGGCGCGCAGGGCCGGGCCGGCGTGTTGGAGCGTTGGTCTTTTGAGGTGGTGGCGGCGCGTATGGCGCAGGCGGTGGACGCGCTTAGAGCCTGATGGGCGCCCGGCGCACCGCCTCGATCCCCTGCGGGTCCACCTTGCACACAACCGCGATGGCCTCGACGCCCGCCCCATGGGCCTTGGCGAAGGCCGCCGCATAGGCGGGGTCCATATCTTCAGCCAGCGAGAATTCATCCGCGTCCATCTGGATCAGATAGACCATCACGGCCCGCGCCCCGCCCGCCACCATATCCGCCAGTTCCCCCAGATGCTTGGCCCCGCGCGCGGTCACGCTGTCGGGAAATTCGGCGAGGCCCGGGCGGCGCATCATGTGGACGTTCTTGACCTCCACATAGCAGGGCGGGCCGTCGTCGCGCTCCAGCAGAATGTCGACGCGGCTGTTGCGGCCATATTTCACCTCGCGGCGCATGCGCGGCCATGGGGCGAATTCGGGAAAGAATCCGCTGGCGACGGCCTCCGCCACGATGGCGTTGGGATGGGCCGTGTTGATGCCCACAAACTCAGGGCCGCGCCCGAAGTCCGCCTCCGCCACCTCCCAGGAGTATTTCAATTTGCGGGATGGGTTGTCCGACGTCGAAAGCCAGACCCGTGAGCCCGGCGCCTTGAGGCCGAGCATGGCGCCGGGATTGGCGCAGTGGGCGGTGACGATCTCGCCGGTGTCGAGGGTCACATCCGCCAGAAAGCGCTTGTAACGCTGGATCAGGCGGCCGGGGATGAGGGCTTGGGGGAAACGCATGGCTCAGCCTGCGCGCCCGCGCCTGTGCGGGTCAATGGGGCTCCGCGCCTTTTCCCTTGCGAGGCGGCGCCAGCCTGCCTAAACCTTCGATCAGAGGGAGCCGCACATGACCCAACCGAACATTACCGCCGCCCTGCTCGTCATCGGAGACGAGATCCTGTCGGGCCGCACCAAGGACAAGAACATCGGCTATATCGCCGAATATCTCACCAATATAGGCATCGACCTGAAAGAGGTCCGCGTGGTGCCCGACGAGATGGAGGAGATCGTCGAGGCCGTGAACCGGCTGCGAGCCCGCTACACCTATCTCTTCACCACAGGCGGCATCGGGCCGACCCATGACGACATCACCGCCGATGCGATCTCGCAGGCGCTGGGCATCCCGCTGTACGAGGATCCGCGCATCATCGCGGCCATGCTGGAGCGCCTCAAGCCCGAGGATCTCAACGAGGCCCGCCGCCGCATGGCGCGCATCCCCGTGGGCGCCGAGCATGTGGTCAATCCCATCTCGAAGGTGCCGGGCTTCAAGATCGAGAATGTCATCGTGATGGCGGGCGTGCCCTCGATCATGCAGGCCATGATGGACGATGTGGCCCCGCGCCTGACCACCGGCGCGCGCATGATGATGGAGACGGTGGAGGCCACTGGCATCCCCGAGGGAACCTACGCCACGGCGCTGTCCGAAATCGCCAAGGCCCACCCCGACACGATCATCGGCTCCTATCCGCAGTTCCACGAAGGGCGCTTCCGCAACCAGATCGTGGTGCGCTCCAAGGATGGCGCTGCGCTGCAGGCGGCCCTGGGGGCGGTTGACGCCATGCTCAAGACCATGACGCCGACGACGCGCTGATCGGGGTTCAGTTCTGCGCGATCCAGCGGCTGTCCACGAGCCAGCGCTGGAACGCCAGAACCGACGCGCGATCTCTGCAGGTGGCGTAGAGCCCATTGCAGCGGGCCATCAGGCGCTCGCGCCGTGCGAAGACAGGGTCCAGCGGCAGGCCGGCGGCGACGATGGTGATCACAGGCAGATTGGAGATCTCCACAATCCGATGGTTCGCGCCGGGGAACCTCGGCGTGAAGCCTTGTGCGTCCAGGGTGAAATAGGTCTCGAAGGCCTTGGATTCATGGTCGAGTTGCCATGAGCGGCCATCGTCGGCGATGGCGCGGTTGTCTTCGAGCGGCACCTTGGCGAGCGCGGGCTGATGGTCTCCATAGCCCACATAGAGGATGCGATGGTCGGGCAGCGTCCTGCTCAGGCGTTCGCGGAAGTCGTCGCGGTCGCGCTTGGCCAGCACAAGGCGCCAGAGATATTCGTCAAATTCGGGGTCGGCGTTCCAGCGCAGGCTTTCGGTCTCGCGGATGCTGTCTGGCGAGAAGCGGAAATCCCAGGGCGAATGGGTGGACATGCTGCTCACCACGATAAAGCGCGGCTTGCGTGTCCCTTCCGACGGCGCCTCCAGGAATTTCGCCGCTTCCCCCAGATAGAAGGCGTCGCGCTGGCGCTGGTCGGGCGCCTTGTGAACGCTGGTGTCTATCACCCGGTCAAAGCCGATGGCTTCATAGAATCGCCCCACGCCCGCAAAACCGGCGGAGGCAGGATAGACTAGGGCCGTCTCATAGCCGCATGCCCGCAGATATTGCGGCAGGGAATGGCGCAGGCGCCCGGTCATGAAATTGGCGACGAAGTTGCGCAGATTGCCGAATGAATGGGTGGAGAGCCCGGTCAGCGCGGAGAAATCCGACAGCCATGTGCCCCCGCCGAAGGTCTCGACCCGCAGGGGGTGGATGCGCCCGTCGAAGGAGGCGAAGAAGGGGTTCAGCTCCTCCGGATAGGTCAGGCCGGGATAGACGCCCGGCGGCATTGAGGACTCATTCAGCATCATCACGATGTCGGGCGCGGCCGTCTGCGGCTTGCAGGTGATGGCGTCGGCCGGAATGGGCGTGATCGAGGGTTTGGGCGCGACTTCGATGAGCCCATTGTAGGAATAGAGCTGCGGCAGATCGGAGAAGGACGTCAGGAAGGACGAGAGCGCGAAATTGCGCTCGTTGAAGAAATCCGCATTGCGTCCGCTGAGCGGCCATGCGCCCAGGGTCAGAAGCGCCGCCCCGCAGATCATGAGTCCGGCGCGGCGCCGTAGGGGCACGCGCCGCCTGGCGTCCATGCGCCAGATGAACACGAAGGCCGCCAGGCTCGCCGCAAGGCCCAGACCCACCATCAGCGCCTGCCTCGGATAGGCGGACATGAAGAACCCGACGGTCGCCTCGCTGAAGAGGTAGAAGGGCAGATCATAAACATGCAGATTCATGGAGACGAGGGCGAATTTCGACCGCGCGCCGATGAATGCAGCCACCAGAAAAAAGGTCGCCAGCGCCAGCCCGATCCTCGGGCGCCCCAGCAATCCCGCCAGCAGGGCCGCTGCGCCCAGATGAATAGCGATCACCGCGAAGAGCAGGGCGGGTTCGGGCTCCCCATGCCAGACGAACGCCCACCAGCCCAAAAACGCCACCGTACCGGCAAACTCCGGCCGCAGGCGAATGAGCGGCGTCACCAGAAGCCGCGTGCGATTTAGGCCGGAAATCAGGGACACAGGGGATCCAATATGAAGGTTCGATGACACGTTCGCATGAAAGTCGCGTGGCTTCAACGTCGGTGGATGGGGATGAAGCTTTGGCGGCGCTTTCCCCTGAGCTTCCGGCTTGCTAAGAGGCCTGATCTGGAGGGTATCATGAGCGAGCAGGCAGCCAAGGCGTTTCCCGTTTCCTGGGATCAGTTTCATCGGGACTCCCGCGCCCTTGCGTGGAGGCTGTCCGGTCAGGGCGCCTTTCGCGCCATTGTCTGCATCACCCGCGGCGGCCTCGTGCCCGCCGCCATCGTCGCCCGCGAATTGGGTACGCGCGTGATCGAGACCATCTCCATCGCCAGCTACAGCGGCGGCCGACAGGGCTCCCTGAGCATTCTCAAGGGCCTTTCGCCGGAAATTCAGTCCGGTGACGGAGAGGGAATCCTCGTGATCGACGATCTCGTGGACACCGGCGCAACCATGAAGGTGGTGCGGGAGATGCTGCCCAAGGCCCATGTGGCCACAGTCTACGCCAAGCCCCTCGGCCGCCCCCTGGTCGACACTTTCGTGACCGAGGTGTCGCAGGACACCTGGATCTACTTCCCTTGGGATCTCGAGCTCTCCTACGCCAAGCCGATCAGCGGCAAGGAATGAGCGTCATGGCGCCTTCCGCAGCCTGTTAGCGCGTTCCCTCGCCAAGCCCCTTCGACGCCCCGGCCGCGAGGCCGGGCCAGGCTGCGGGCGCGCAACCCGGCTCGGCCAAAGGAGAGGCCGGATCGAAGCTCTGCGCCACGAAACGCTTGCCCGTGACCCCATCCGACTGTGCGCTCGCCAGATAGCAAATGGGCGCCACCATGGCGTAGGGCGCCACCAGTTTTGACCGGTCGGGCATGGATTCCTCGGGAATCATGCCCGTATCCGCCGCGCCGCCGGGGATCAGCACATTGACCGTGACCCCCGTGCCCGCGAGATCGTCCGCCCAACTGGCCGAGCCCGCCTCAAGGCCGGACTTGGTCTGGCCATAAGGCATGTTGCCGCCACGGATCATGGTCGAGAAACTGGTGGTGATATTGACGATTCGGCCCCATTTGCGCGCGATCATATGGGGCGCCGCCGCGCGGGCCAGCAGGAAGGGACCGCGCAGATTGACCGCGATCATGTTCCACCAGCGCTCCGGATCCGCGTCCCAGAAGCGCAGGGGCTCCTCGATGAAATTGCGCTTCATGTAGACAGGGCCGAGACCCGCGCAGTTCACCAGAATATCCAGATGGCCGAAGGCGGCGATGGCTTGGGCGACCGCCGCTTCGCATTGGGCTGGATCGCGCACATCCAGCGTATGGGCCAGCATGCGGCCCGGGGCGCCCTGCGCCAGCGCCACGGTCTGCGCCAGCCCGGCCTCGTCTATGTCGGCGGCGAGCACCTCGGCGCCCGCCTGCGTCAGACCCAGCGCCATGGCGCGCGCCAGACCCGTGCCTGCCCCCGTGATCAGGCAGGTCTTTCCCGTCAGATTGATCGAATCCATGCGGCCGCTCCTTTTGGGCGCAGAGTAAGGGGTCCCCGTACCCCCGGACAAGCAGTTCCGCCACACCCCCGAAATAATACCCACCACCACTAGCGGTTGTATTTTTTTGCTGGTACACGTCAACGTAACGGTTCGCGACAGGAGTGCTGCCGCTGTCAGCAGTGTTCAGCGCTTCTCATGTGATCGTTGCAGTTTACGTTACGTAATGCCGTAGCGTTTTTTACGGGAGTTGAACTCATGGCTATCTCAAATCGCGGCTTTGCTTCCATGTCTGCTGAACGGCGCCGGGAAATCGCGCGTCTGGGCGGTAAATCTGTGCCGCGTGATTCGCGCAGCTTCGCGCGTGATCCGGATCTGGCGGCTACGGCGGGCCGCAAGGGCGGGGCGAATGTGCCCAAGGCCAAAAGGTCATTTTCGGCTGACAATCAGCTTGCGATGGACGCCGGCCGCAAGGGCGGTCTGGTCGCCAGCGCCCGCCGCCACAAGGCGCCCGCCGAAGCGCCGAAAGCCGAATAGGCCTTGATTCCCTGTCCCGCCTGCGGCGGGACGTCATCCCCCTCCGGCAGGCGCTCTGGCGGCGTCTGTCGGAGGCGAGGACGCGCTCCCGCATCCCGTCGCCCGGTTTCAGTTGCGCACAGGCTGCGCCTCGGGCAAATAGGAACGCACTGGCGGATTTTCGCCGGTTGCGGACGTGGCGAAACTGGTAGACGCAAGAGACTTAAAATCTCTCGGGACTCCCGTGCGGGTTCGACCCCCGCCGTCCGCACCAAATCTGGCGCAGACCCCTCCCTCACCCCATGGGCTTGTAATCATACAACCAATCCAGCCGCGACATCATCAGATGCGGGCTCAGGCTGCGCATGGTGAGGTCGCGGGCGAAGGCCATGGGGCCGCTCATGTGGTAGATCGCGCCCTGCCTGCGCGAGGCGATGACCACAGATCCCGCCCGCGCCCGGCGCATGCGCTCGTAAGCGGCCAATGCTGTCCTGATGTCGGATGCGCCTTTGAAGGCGCAGCCCAGCGCGCCTGCATCTTCAATGGCTTGCGCGGCGCCCTGGGCGAAGAAGGGCAGCATGGGATGGGCGGCGTCGCCCAACAGCGCCACCCGGTCCAGCGTCCAGCGCCGCAGGGGCTGGCGATCGAACAGGGGCCAGCGTTTCCAGTCCTTCGCCGCCTCGACCAGTTTGCGCGCGTCCCGGTGCCAACTCCTGAATCGGGGCGAGACTTCGGCGGGCTTGCCGCTGATGGCCCACAGATCCGCTGCCTCCTCGCCGCGCCAGCCATCCTGTGTGATCGCCACGATATTGATGAGCGCGCCCCGGCGAAGGGGGTAATGCACCAGATGCGCCTTTGGCCCCAGCCACAGGCTGGTTTCCAGCTTGAGGGCGCTTTTGGGCGCGCTTTCTGCGGGCAGAAGCGCCCGCCAGGCGGTGCGGCCCGACCAGATCGGCTCATCGCCCATCCCCAGCCCCATGCGGCTGCGGATGGTGGAACGCAGCCCGTCGGCGCCGATGAGCACATCCGCCATGATCCGCCGCGCGCCATTGTCCTGCCGGATCGCGACTTCGACCCCATCAGCCGATTCGGCGAAGCCCGCCACGGCGGCGTCGGTTTGGAGGGTGATGGCGGGATCAGCGGCGCAGCGTTCCAGAAGCACGGCCTGCAAGTCCGCCCGGTGGATCACCGCTGACGGCGCGCCCCAGCGGGCTTCGGCGATGACGCCCAGGGGAAAATGCGCCAGTTCCACCCCGTCGCTGGCGCGGCGGATGCGCAGATGTTCGGGGCTGAGCGCGCTTCGCATCACGCGCTCGAGCAGGCCCAGTTCGGCCAGAACGCCTGTGGCGTTGGGCGCGAGCTGGAGGCCGGCGCCTGCTTCTCCAAGGGTTTTCGCCCGCTCCAGCAGGGTCACGCGCAGGCCCGCGCCGGACAGCGCGATGGCGGCCGTGAGCCCGCCGACGCCTGCGCCTGCGATGATGGCGTGCAGTTTCTCCGCCATCAGGTCACGCCCGGCAGGTCAGGGTCAGGCGGCTTGCGGGCGCCATTCGCATTCGGCGGGGTCGGAATGACCATGCAGCGCTGCGTCATGGACATAGAGCGTGGAGCAATAGGGGCAGATGGCCTCTTCGGCATCGCCCATGTCGATGAAGATATGGGGATGATCGAAGGGGGGCAGGGCGCCCACGCACATGAATTCCTTGGCGCCGACGCGAACGGCGCGCACGCCTGGCTGGTTGTGGAAATGCGGTGTGGCGTGATCGGCGGCCATGGTCTGTCCCCGGAACCTGCGAAAGTTGCGCCGCACCATAGAGAAGCTGCGGCAGTTTGGGTAGGGGGAGGGATCAGCCCTCCGCCGCAACCTGCGGAATCCGCGTCCCGTCATAGATCCAGGCCAGGCAGTTGAACACGTCCTCCTCGGTCTTGTCGGCGCAGGCCTCGTTGCGGACCTCGGCGGCGATGCCGCGCAGGTGGTAGAATTCCCACAGGCTTCGGTTTTCCAGGACGATGCGGGCGGTGCGCAGGACGCGGGCGCGTTCATAGGTCTTGAAGGCGCGGCCAAAATCGCCCTTGGTCATGTCGATGCATTCGGCCAGCACCACCGCATCCTCGATCGCCATGCAGGCGCCCTGGGCGAAGGATTGCAGGGCCGGATGGGCGGCGTCGCCCAGCAGCGCCACGCGCCCGTCGGTCCAGTTGCGGATGGGATCCCGGTCGGCGATCACCCAGCGGCGCTTCAGGTCCATCATGCGCAACATCTCGTGCATGAGCGGATGGGCGGAGGCGTACGTCTCCATCAGCACCCGGCGATAGGTCTCCTCATCGGCGCGCTCATAAAGGTTTTCCGTTTGGAACACCGCCACGATGTTGAACAGGGAACGCTCGCGCAGGGGATATTGCACGATATGGAAACCCGGCCCGCCCCACAGGATCACCTCGTCGCGGCCGATCTCCTTGGGCACCTGCTCCATGGGCACGATGGTGCGATGGGCCACATAGCCGATGGGGCGTAGAGCCTCCTCGCCCACCATCTGGCGGCGCACCGCCGAACCAATGCCATCCGAGCCAATGACGGCGGAGGCCTCGAACTGGCGGCCGTCCGTGGTCTTGATCAGAACGTGGTCCCCCAGATTCTCGTAGGAGGCGAATTCCGTGGAGGGCAGGATCTCCACATTGGGCATGGCGCGCATGGCGTCCAGCAGCGCCCCATGCAGATCGACCCGATGGATCGCCACATAGGGATTCCCGAAGCGGGCGCGGAAACTGTCGCCGGTGGGCACGCGCGTGACCTCTTTTGCAGTCAGGGCGTCGAGCATCAGCACATTGGGCGGGAAATGGGCGAGTTTCAGAATGGCGTCCTCGACGCCCAGGCGCCGGAACATGGGGAAAACATTGGGGCCGAGCTGAATGCCGTAGCCGATGACGCCCAGTTCCGGCGTCGCCTCGATGATGCGGACGTTCCAGCCCTTGCGGGCGAGGCCCAGCGCCGCCGCCACGCCGCCTAGTCCGGCCCCCACGACATAGATGGGAAGATTCTTCGACATGCGTTCCTCACTGACCAGCCCCGCGACTGCTCTGGCTGGTTCGGGGGGCTAGCGCATGCCCGTTCCCTCCGCCAGCCGTGTCGCGAAATAGGCGATGGTTCTAGAATAGACGTCGGCTTTGTTCCACTGTTTGATGATGGCGAAATTCGGTTGGCCCGGCTCCCAGCCTTCGCCCCTCCGCCAGCCATAGCCCTTCAGATAGTTGGCGGTGGAGGCCAGAACGTCCGGCACGCTGGCGACCATGTCGCGGCGCCCGTCGCCATCGTAATCCACCGCGAACTTCAGATAAGACGAGGGCATGAACTGGGTCTGGCCGATTTCGCCTGCCCAGGCGCCCTTCATGGCGGCAGGTTGCATGTCACCGCGATCCACGATTTTCAGGGCGTCGATGAGTTCTGCGCGGAACATCTCGGAGCGGCGGCAGTCATAGGCCAGGGTCGCCAGCGCCCGCAGGGTGGGGAAGGAGCCATTGTAGGAGCCGAAATCCGTCTCCAGCCCCCAGATGGCCACCAGGACCTCGGCTTGCACGCCAAATTGCGCCTCGATGCGCTGGAGCAGGCCCGCATGTTTGCGCAGCATATTGCCAGCGCGCGTCAGGCGGGGGTTGACCATCCGGGCGGAAAATTCCTCGAAGGTCTGGCGAAACACCTTCTGGCCTCGGTCGTGCTTGAGCACGGACTGGTCCAGGGCGGCGCCTTGCAGGCCAGCCGTTATCGCTGACCTGGAGACGCCCTTGGCGGCGGCCTCCTGTCGCACGCCCTCGAGCCAGCTCTCGAAGTCGCCGGTCTGGCACGCTGGCGCCGCCAGCGCGGGGCTTGCGAGGAGGCAGAGGGCGAGGGTCAGGGATAGGAAATGGATCGGCATGGTCGGCTCCGGTTGCTGTGCAGGGAACCTCGTGGGCGCGCGCAAGTTGCCGTCCAATGCCTGAAATCTCGTAAACATGGTGAATGGAGGGTCTTTGAACGCGCGCGTCCTGCGGTTAAGGTGCCGCGAATTTTTCACAGGGCGCACGGATATGTTCTTTTTTGACGGCCCCGGGGCGCGGATCGCCTATATCGACATCGACCCCACGGGGCCGGACCTGCATGAGCCGATCCTGCTCATCCACGGCTTCGCCTCGACCCATGCGGTCAACTGGGTGAACACCCTCTGGATGAAGACCCTCACCCATGCGGGCCGCCGGGTCATCGCGCTTGACAATCGCGGCCATGGGCAAAGCGAAAAGCTTTATACGCCAGAAGATTACGCTACCCCGGTCATGGCCCGGGACGCGCTTGCGCTGCTCGATCATCTGGGGATCGAACGGGCTGACGTCATGGGCTATTCCATGGGCGCACGAATCACTTCCTTCCTGGCGCTGAACCATCCCGGGTGTGTCCGCTCCATGATCCTGGGCGGCCTTGGCCATCATCTGGTGGCGGGCGTGGGCCTGCCCATGGGCATCGCCGACGCCATGGACGCGCCTGCGCTGGAGAGCCTCACCGATCCCATGCAGCGCATGTTCCGCGCCTTCGCCGAGCAGACCAAGAGCGACTTGCGGGCTCTGGCCGCCTGCATCCGGGGCTCCCGCCAGACCCTCGGCGAGGCGGAGCTGGGGGCGATCCTCACCCCCGCCCTGGTGGCGGTGGGTGACAAGGACGCGGTGGCGGGCGATCCGCACAAGCTCGCGGCCATGCTGCCCAGGGGCGTGGCCCTCGACATTCCCGGCCGCGACCACAATCTTGCGGTGGGCGACAAGGTCTACAAGCAGGGCGTGCTTGAATTTCTCGCCGTGCGGCCGTGACTTCTGGCGGGCCAGCGGCCGTGCTATAGTCGCGCGGGTTCAGGAGTTGAGCGTATGGCGCAAGGGCATTCCGCGCGGGTGATCGGGCTGGGCAAGGTCGACCCCATTTTTTCACGCATCCGCCTCGAGGCGGAGGAGACCGTTCGCAACGAGCCGGAGCTGGCGGGCTTCATCATGGCCTCGGTGCTGAATCATGAGACGCTGGAAAGCGCCATCGTGCACCGGGTCGCCGCGCGGCTTGACCATCAGGACGTCGGCGGCCATCTGATCCGCCAGACCTATCTTGAGATCATCTCGCGTGATCCCTCCATTGGCGAGGCCTTCCGGGCGGATCTCATCGCCGTGGCCGACCGCGATCCCGCCTGCATGCGCTTCATCGAGCCACTGTTGTATTTCAAGGGCTTCCACGCCCTGCAATGCCACCGCCTAGCCCATGCCCTGTGGAAAGCGGGACGGCGCGATTTCGCCCTATGGCTGCAAAGCCGCGCGTCGGAAGTCTTCCAGACCGACATCAATCCGGCCGCGCGCATCGGCAAGGGCGTGTTCCTCGACCACGCGACCGGGCTGGTGGTGGGCCAGACCTGCGTCATCGAGGACGATGTGTCGATCCTCCATGGGGTGACGCTGGGCGGCACCGGCAAGGAGCGAGGCGACCGCCACCCCAAGATCCGGCGCGGGGTTCTGATCGGCGCGGGCGCCAAGGTCATCGGCAATATCGAGGTGGGCTATTGTGCGCGAATCGCGGCGGGCTCCGTGGTGCTGAGCCCCGTGCCCCACAACAAGACCGTGGCGGGCGTGCCTGCCCGGGTGGTGGGCGAGGCCGGCTGCGCCGAGCCTGCACGCAGCATGGACCAGATATTGGCGGAGAAGCTGGAGGGGTGATTGGCCCCCGCCTTGCGGCCCGACAGCTTTTCTGGCACTGCGGGTGTCCAATCGCATGAGGCCACCGGGACCATTATGGACAAGACCGAACTTCGCAAACTTCAGGCCTTCGTGCGTCACGCTTTCGACAACGAGGGCATCCGGGTCAGCCTTGATCCCAAGGACATCGAGGCCGCCATCGTGACCTTTGGCGAGCGCCAGATCGCGAAGATCATCGTGGACGATGAGGACGGTGACCGCTCCTTCTCCCTGGAGATGAAGCTGCCCGTGGGGCGCGAAGTGCTGCAGGAATATCTGCGCCGCCTCTTCGAGACCGAAAAGCTCACAATCGCCTCGCGCATGAAGAAGAATGATTCCGTCGAGCTGAACAATGGCGAGGATTTCCTCGGCATCATTTCCGCCGACGACCCCAAGGGCAAGACCTACACCCTGCAGATCGCCATCCTCGATTTCGACCTTGAGGATTTCTGACAAGTAACAGCAGTCGCCCGCAGTTCGTCGCCACGTTCGGGCTATGGATGTAAGGGGAGGGTTTTCAATCCCCCAACCCCGGCTCCTTCCGGCTTGGTTTTAACTTGATCTTGACTTTTAAATATCGTCATTCACTATTGCTTAATCAGTGCGTTTGCGTGGGTGTATGATGAGTAGGGCATTAATAATCGTGGCGTTGTCAGCGACGCTCGCAGCGCGCTCTCAATCCTTTGCGGATGAGCGCACCGGGTTCTTCCCGACGGACATTCTTGCGGTCGGGAATTCGTACGTTAATGCAGGGTTTTCCGTCTTTTCAGAGCATTCGGACTATGTGCGCATAACCAAGCGCGGTAAAATCGATCCTGGAAGTTATGAGAGCCATGTGGCCAGTTGGGCCATGACCTTGCGGCATGGCCTGTTTGAAAATACTGACGTCACAGTCAACCTCCCCTACCATCCAGTCTATGAGTTCACCACCGCCAACGCTAGCGGCGCACCCCAGAAGGTCGACGCTCAGAAAGGCTGGGGCAGCCCCTTATTTCGTATCGCCTACGGGTTGGTGGGCGACGCAAGCAAGCCCTATTCTGTCACAGTTGCGCTCACTGCTGTGGCGGACATGATGGGCAATTCGACTGGAAGCACGACGCCCGCCATCAACCTTGGGTATAAATTGAATGACACTTCAAGGTTATACACCATGGCAGATTTATATTATCCGACCAGAACGGGTGGCTCCAGACAGCAGACTGTCCGGTTTGGGGGGCAATATGACTTCAGTACTGCCCTGACGCTGGACCTCTCTGCGCGCTATACCCATTTCAACACCACGGACTCGAATATTTCCTACCATAACAGCGGTCTGGAACTGGATTTGTTCTACAAAATAACAGACAATTTTTATCTATCTTCTGCCATTACAAATGAATGGCGGCCTGATCGAGGTAATAAAAATCGCTTGTCTGTTTACAAGGGGTCAGCTGATCTAAGAACATATGCGTTGGGGTTAAGGTATTTGTTTTGATCTGGATTTTCGTTGATGGCGCCGTTCAGGTCGTTCAGCACCACTTGTCATGTCTGAAGCCCTCACCGCGCCATCCCCTCCACCAGCCGCGTGACGCCAGCCGTCACCGCTTCCCACTCGCCCAACATATCCGGCTTGAACCTTAGTCTGATATCGAGCCCCGCGATCCGCGCTTCGCTGATGCAGGTCGCGGGGAGTTGATCGCTGGCGCTGGCGCAGCGCGCCCAGAAGGCGCGGCCCTCTGGCGGGGTCATATAGAGCTGTTCCCCGCCATAGGGACTGTCCGTTTCGAAGCGGCGCAGTATAAGCCCGGCGGGGTGGACCTCCACTGCGGGGCTCAGAAAGCGTGCGTAGAGTTTGGCCGGCTTGTCGCGCGGCTCGATCTTTTCATCCTGCGGACGCAGGGTCAGGAAAACAAGCTTGTCCAATGGCAAGGAACTGGCCTTGGCGCCTGCGGGCGAAAGGTCGGGCAAAGCGAGAACGAGATCCAGCTCCTGCGGCGCGGGATTGGCGAGATCCGCCGACGCCCGAGCCATGCGCGGATCAACCCGCAGCGCCACGCCAGCGACAGCGAGCCTCACAGGGGAGAAATCGCCCGGGGCAGGGGGCGCGCCCCACCACCAGAAGGCGCCACAAGCCAGCGCCAGCAGAGCGAGAAGGGAAACTGCAAAAGCTTTCATGAGGCCTGTCCGCGAATCCGTCAGGTTAATTATATCCTGATTGAGATGTTTCGCCGTCAGCCTGAACGTGTAACAATTCAACTATCGCTTGGAGCATCAGACCAATGGCAATCTACGCCCTTGAGGGCGAACAGCCCGAACTGCCGGACGAGGGTCGCTACTGGATTGCGCCTGACGCGCAGGTGATTGGCCGTGTCCGTCTGGCCGAGGATGTCGGCGTCTGGTTCGGCTGCGTGCTGCGTGGCGATAACGAATGGATCAGCATCGGCGCCCGCTCCAACATACAGGAGGGAACGGTGATGCATACCGACATGGGTTCGCCCCTCGACATCGGCGAGGGCTGCACCATCGGCCATCGCGCCATGCTCCATGGCTGCACCATCGGCGACAATACGCTGATCGGCATGGGCGCCACGATCTTGAACAACGCCCGCATCGGCAAGAATTGCCTTGTGGGCGCCAATGCTCTGGTGACCGAGGGCAAGGAGTTTCCCGATGGGTCGCTCATCGTCGGCAGCCCTGCCAAGGTCGTGCGCCAGCTTGACGAGGCCGCCATAGCCCGGTTGGGCCGATCGGCTGAAGGCTATGTGCGCAACTGGAAGCGGTTCGCGAAGGGCCTGAAGCGTATCGATTGAAGACGAATGGTCAAATGAGCCTCTCGGGCTTGCGTTCTTAAGCATTTTTTCAATGAGGTTTTCTTGTCCCGACAGCCCGCGTTCAACATCCCGGGAGTGGTTCTCGCGGCTATGGCCTTGCTCGCGCTCATCCATGGCGTGCGTGAATATCTGCTCACCGATAGCGAAGACGCCTGGGTGCTTGTCAGCTTCGCCTTTGTGCCCGGGCGCTTCACGCTGCTCTATGATCGTGACGGCCTTGTGGCTGCTTTTGATCAGTTAACGCAGGCCGGCGCCGCGCTTTTCTTTCTCGGCGATGGTACGCCGCAATGGTGGACGCTGGTCACCTATGGATTTCTTCATGCGGACTGGACGCATCTGGGCATGAATGCGCTCTGGCTGGCCGCCTTTGGCGCTCCTCTGGCGCGTCGTTTCGGCGCCCTGCGCTTCATTGTTTTCTGTCTGGGGGCCACCGTTGCGGGCGCGCTCGCGCATTATGTGCTGCACCGCTATGACTGCCTGCCGATGATTGGCGCTTCCGGCGCGGTCTCGGGCCTGACGGGGGCTTGCCTGCGTTTCATTTTCCAGCCGCATGGCCCGCTTGGCTCAGAACAGGCGGCGCCTGATAGCGAGGCCTATCGGCAGCCCGCCTTGTCCTTGCGCAGCACCTTCACCGACACGCGCGCGCTCAGTTTTCTGGTCTTGTGGTTCGGTGTGAATTTTGTATTCGGCGTGATGTCGCCCACTTTGGGGCTTTCCCAGGGCCCTGTGGCCTGGGAGGCGCATGTGGGTGGTTTCGTGGGGGGGCTGTTGCTCTTCTCCTTGATGGACCCGCCACGCTTGCGCTCCCGCATGGTTTGAAAATCATGACGCTTGCTTATGGCCAGCAGAGGCCTATCCTCCTGTCTCGCGAGAAGACGACGCGGAGACTAGGGAGCTCCTCATGACCGTTGCGCGCATACTCGCGGTTAAAGGCCGCGATGTCTTCACCACCCAGCCTCATCGCACCCTCTGGGAAACAGCGCAGCTGCTTGCGTCAAAGAGCATCGGCGCCCTTGTGGTGGCGGGCGCCGACGGCGCGGTTCTGGGCATCATCAGCGAACGCGACATCGTGCGCGCCCTCGCAGAGATTGGCGCGGCGGCGCTTGATGACGCCGTCTCCCGTCACATGACCTGCGAGGTCTTCACCACCACGAGCGGCGCCTGCATCAACGACCTCATGGAGCGGATGACCCACAGCCGCTTTCGCCATGTGCCGGTGATCGAGGACGAGCGCCTCGCGGGGCTGATCTCGATCGGCGATGTGGTGAAGCATCGCATTGCGGAGATCGAGACCGAGCATCGCGCGCTGCGCGAGTATATCGCGACAGCGTGAAGCGCCTCAGCCCTCGTCGATGACGAGGTGAAGGCCGTCGTTGCTCTCCACGCGCCTGTAGAAGCAGGAGCGGCGCCCGGTGTGGCATGCCTTGCCATCGCCGCCAGCCTCGACCTTGAGCAGGATCGCGTCCTGATCGCAATCGGTGCGCATTTCTATGACGGTCTGCACCTGCCCGGAGGTGTCGCCCTTGCGCCAGAGCGCCTGACGCGAGCGTGACCAGTAATGGGCGACGCCGCTCTCCAGGGTGAGCGCGAGGCTTTCGCGGTTCATGTAGGCGACCATGAGAATATCGCCGGTGACCGCTTCGGTTGTTATGCAGACGATCAGCCCATCGGCGTCGAACTTCGGCGCAAAGCCAGCGCCTTCTTCAAGCTCATGTTTGGCGCCGCGCGGGGCGAAGGTGATGGGCATGGGGCTGAACCTCTGATCCTTTAGCGGCTTCTAGCACAAGCCGCCCAAAAAAAATGCGCCCTTGCGGGGCGCATCGTTTCTGGCGGGGCGGAAAACCTCAGCGGAAGCCGCGCACCATGCTGAAGAAGCGCGCCTGCTCGGTCGGATCGTCACGGAAGACGCCGGTGAAGCGGGTGGTGATGGTCGAGGCGCCCTGCTTCTGAACGCCGCGCATGGACATGCACATATGCTCGGCCTCGATCAGCACTGCGATGCCGCGGGGCTTCAGCGCATTATCGATCGTGTCGGTGATCTGCGCCGTCATGGTCTCCTGCGTCTGCAGCCGGCGGGCGAAGACCTCGACCACGCGGGCGAGTTTCGACAGGCCGACCACGCCCTCGGCAGGAAAATAGGCCACATGCGCCTTGCCGACGAAGGGCACCATGTGGTGCTCGCAATGGGAAGTGAAGGGAATGTCCTTCACAAGAACCATATCGTCGTAACCCTCGACTTCTTCGAAAACGGTAGAAAGCTGCGCTTCCGCGTCCTGATGATAGCCCCTGAAGAGCTCGTCATAGGCTTTGACGACCCGCTTGGGGGTATCAAGCAGGCCTTCGCGAGATGGGTCGTCGCCTGCCCAGCGGAGAAGCACCCGTACCGCCGCCTCCGCCTCTTCGCGGGTCGGCCGTATGACGGGGACCGCAGCTACGGCGGGCTTGGTAGATGTATTGGGGTTCAAGGTCTTAACCACTGCATCCATGTGGCGCCTCCTGCTCTGTTGACTGACTGGAACTGTTACGGGTCGAAGCGCGAGCCGGACCACAGCCCGGCTCCGATTATTTTTTCGCCAGTTTTCAGGGTTAAACCGGCGCTCCCGCCGGAACTGATCGACCCGCTGGTTTCGGACCGCTGTTTTTTCCCCTATATACTAATCATAGATCCTGCGGGAATGCGACCGTCCGCGAAAGAGCCTTTCAACATGATGAATGACGTCTACAACAAGCGGATCCTTGAGCTTGCTGCGGAAATTCCCCGTCTTGGCCGCCTGCCGCATCCGGACGCCTCCGCAACCGCCCATTCGAAGCTCTGCGGCTCGACCGTGACAGTGGATCTTGTCCTCAAGGACGGACAGGTGAGCGATTTCGCCCATGATGTGAAGGCCTGCGCCCTGGGCCAGGCCTCCTCCTCCATCATGGCGCGCAACATCGTGGGCTCGACGCCGGCTGAATTGCGCGCCATTCGCGAAAGCGTGCGCCGCATGCTTAAGGAGAACGCGCCGCCGCCGGACGCCGCCAAATGGTCTGACATAGCCGTGCTTGAGCCTGTGCGCGATTACAAGGCCCGCCATTCCTCCACCTTACTCACCTTTGACGCGGTGGTGGATGCGCTGGGGCGGATCGAGGCCCGTGAAGCTGTGAAGACCGCCGGCTGACCAATGGCTTGCGCCTCTGGCGCGCGATTGTGTACAGCCGGTCTAATGAACCGGAGAAACGCCATGACGATCCTGAAGCCGTTCTATCTGGCGGCGGCCCTGACCGCCGCCCTGAGCGGCGCCGCCCGCGCCGACGCCGTTGAAGACTTCTACAAGGGCAAGACCATTTTCGCGCTGGTGGGCGTGAGCCCCGGCGGGGAATATGACTTCCAGCTTCGCCTTGTGGCCAAGCATCTGGGAAAATATATCCCCGGCCATCCCAATATCATCGCTCAGAACATGACCGGCGCCACCGGCATGGTCATGGCCAACTATCTCTACAAGGTGGCCGCGAAGGACGGGACCTATATCGGCCTGATCCAGAATGGCTTGCCCACCTCTCAGGCCGTGGGCATGGAGGGCGTGCAGTTCGACGCCTCGAAATACAACTGGATCGGCTCCATCGCGCCCACGGTCGAGACCATGGCGGTATGGAAGACCACTGGCGTGAAGACCATCGAGGATGCGAAGAGAACCGAAATCATCGCGGGCTGCGTCGGCTCCTCCGGCATCACCCTGACCTTCCCGGTCATGCTGAACGATCTGCTCGGCACGAAATTCAAGATGGTGATGGGCTATACGGGCTCCGGCCCGCTGAATCTGGCCATGGAGCGCGGCGAGGTTTCCGCCCGCAACAATTCATGGTCGAGCTGGAACGCCTCCAAGCCCGAATGGGTGACCAACAAGGACATCGAAATTCTCGTCTATTCCGGCCCCAAGCCCGCCGATCTCAATGGCGCGTCCTCGCTGGACGATCTGGTGAAGGACCCCGAAGACCGGCAGGTGGTGGACATCGTGACTGCGGGCAACGCTCTCGGCCATCCCTTCGCCATGCCGCCGGGCGTTCCGCAGGACCGCCTTGAGGCGATCCGCAAGGCCTTCGCCGACATGCTCACAGACCCCGACTTCCGCAGGGAAGCCGAGGCCGCCAAGATCGAGATCGAGCCCGTGAGCGCGCAGGCGCTGGAAAAGGCCGCGCTGGGCGCCATCAACGCGTCTGAGAAGGCGAAGGCGCGGGCGCGGAAATATTTCCAGTAGCCCTTCTTACGGCAGCAGCACCACCGGCCCCGCATGCTGCGCGGCCTCGGCGTCGCGGTGGGCGGTCTTTGCGTCCGCCAGGGCGTAGGTGCGGGTGGCGGCGGTCTTCAGCACGCCCGAGCCCACGAGCTCGAAGAGCTCCACGCAGAGCGCCTTGAAGCGTACGGGATCGCCCAGGAAGTGGCTCACGCCCGGGCGCCACATGGAGAGCGTGCCCTTCAGGGACAGCAGCATGATGTCCACCGGGGGCACATGGCCCGAGGCGTTGCCATAATTGACCAGCGTGCCGAATGGGGCTGTGCAGTCCATGGAGGGGATGAACGTGTCCTTGCCCACCCCATCGAGCACGGCGCGCACCCCTTCGGGGATGATCGCCTTCACGGCCTGCACGAAATCGGTCTGGCGATAAAGGATCGCGTGGTCGAGCCCGTGATCGCGGGCGATCTGCGCCTTGGCCTCGTTGCCCACGGTCCCGATCACGCTGGCGCCGTAATGCTTGCACCATTGCGTCAGCAAGAGGCCCACGCCCGAGGCCGCCGCATGGATCAGCACCGTGTCGCCCGCCGCAGGGCGATAGATGCGGTTGATGATGTTTGAGGCCGTGAGGCCCTTCAGCATCACCGAGGCCGCCTGCATGTCCGAGACATTGTCGGGCAGCTTCACCAGCCGCTGCGCGGGCACATTGCGCTGCTGGGCGTAGGCGCCGGTCTTGGCGAAAAAGTTGGAGCCCACGCCCACATAGCCGACGCGCTCGCCGACCTTCACGTCCGTCACGCCCTCGCCGACGCTCTCCACTATGCCCGCAGCCTCGTTGCCCAGAATGATGGGCATGGGCAGCGGGTCCTTCTGATAGAAGCCGCCGCGGCGCACATTGATGTCCGAGAAATTCAGCGCGATGGCGGTATGGCGCACCCGCGCCTCGCCGGGGCCGGGAGGCGCAAGCTCGATGTCCTCCCAGGACATGACGTCCGGGCCGCCGTGGGAATGAATGCGGATGCCTTTCACCAGGGTCACGTTTGCTCTCTCCTATTCCGGGCGCAGATTGGCGCGCTTGATGATCGCGCTCCAGCGTTCGCTCTCGGCTGCAATATGCGCGGCGGACTCCTGCACATTCAGCCCCCAGGGCACAACGCCAATCTTGTTGAGGCGCGCCTTCACATCGTCCGACATGATGATCTCGCGCATGGCGGCGGCCAGCTTTTCGCGAATATCCAGCGGCGTGCCGGGGGGCGCGGTGAAGGTGGTGAATGTGTCGGAGAGAAGCTCGGGCATCCCGACCGAAGCGATGGTCGGCAGGTCCGGCATGACGGGCGGCGCTTCCTTCGTCAGGGTGGCGAGCATGCGCAGCAAGCCGCCCTGGGCGAGCGGCAGGGCGGTGCCGATGTCCGAGAACATGAAGTCCACATGGCCCGCCGAGACATCATTGAGCGCGGGCGCCGCGCCGCCAAAGGGCACATGAGCCTGCTTTGACTGGATCAACTCTTCGAACAGCGCGCCTGTCAGATGGCCTGTCGTGCCATTGCCTTGCGAGGCGTAGGAGAGCTTGTTGGGATTGGCCCGGGCGAAGGCGATGAATTCCTGCGCGGTCTTGAAGGGCGACTTGCCGCCCACCACCAGCACATTTGGAATATAGGAGGTGATGGCCACGGGCTCGATCTTCTTGGGATCGAAGCGCAGCTCCTTGAACAGAACCGCATTCACCGTGATGGAGGCGGGCGGCGAGACCAGCAAGGTGTAGCCATCGGGCTGGGAGCGGTAGACCTGTTCTGTCGCCAGATTGTTGCCCGCGCCGGGACGATTCTCGACCACGACATTCTGGCCCCATTTGGCCTGCAACCGCTCGGCCACGATTCGGGCGATGAGGTCATTGCCTCCGCCCGCCGCCGCCGAACAGATGAACCTGATCGGGGCCTTGGGATAGTCGGCGGCCGTTTGCGCAAAGGATGGGGTGGCGGCTGTGGCGGCGAGGCCTGCGAGCACCATGCGGCGCGACGGGTGGCGGGTGTGGATCATCGAGCGGTTCCCCTGATTTTATTGTCAGGGGAACCTACAGGTTCAGACGGCGCCCGCAAAGGGGGCGCTTCAGAAATCGCGCCGCAGACCCAGCATGGCCTTGTTGCGCCGGGCGTTGACGAAGAGATTGTTGCCTTCCCCCGCCTCGCCCACCCAGACGCCCAGGCCCGGTCGGTGATGGATGGTGGGCGAGCCTTCGATGGGCAGACGCAAGGCGCGGCCGCGCGAATCCGTGGTCACGACCGGGCGGGGGGTGGGCACCACAGGGGGCGTATAGTCACCCACCTGAACCTCGTCCTCGACGCGGCAGACGTCGCAGGGCTCCTGCGCGAAGGCGGGAGTCGCGAACAGAAAGGGGAGGAGAAGAGCGCGGCGCATCCAGCCAAGCTGACGGCCCAGTGGGGCGAAATTGGGGCGGGGGCATCACTTCGCCAGCGACGCCGCAGCCTCCCTGGCAAAGCCGGGGTCGAGCGCGTCCTGCAGGGTGATCTTGCCCTCCAGCAGCCCCTCGGCCCTGAACACCTCGAAGTCTTCCTCGAGGCTCGCCACATTCAGGGCGCCATCGCCGTCATTGGCTGAGAGCCGTAGGTTGCGCAGCAAGTCCCGATCCTTGACCGGCGTTTGCGCGGTGATGAGGGAGATGAACTCCTCTCCGTCCGGCCCGGTCAGCCGCCCGTCCACGATGGCGCCGTTCTGCGCCCGCACGCCGCGCAGATAGGCGCGCATGAAGCGCAGGCCCACATCGCGGCGCTGGGTGCGGAACCGGTCCGAATAGATCAGCACCGAAATCTGATGGCCGGGATAGATCTGGTCATCCGACATGAAAGCCGCCGCATAGCCCTGACGCACCGCCTCGCTGGCGAAGGGCTCGGTGGGCAGGGCTGCGTCGATGGCGCCATTCTGCAAGGCGACGATCTGCTGGGGAAAGCCCAGATAGACGCGCTCGATGTCATTGGGGCCAAGGCCCGCCAGTTTGTAGAGCCGGTTCAGGGTTCCCATGGCCGAACTGCCGGGGGCGGCGCTGGCGATCTTGAGGCCCTTGAAATCCGCAAGCGTTTTCACCCGGCCACTCTCGATCAGCGCCTTGCGCACCAGCAGGGTCTGTCCCGGACGGCCCGGCGGCGTGGAGGACTTGTCCCCCACGATCCGCACCCCGATGTTGCGGGCGATGGAATTGTAGAGCGCCGCCGAAGGCCCGCCCGCCGCCACGTCCAGATCGCCCGAGGCCAGTGGGGCGATCATGCGGGCGGCCGAATCGAAATTGATGAAAGTCACGGTGAGCTTCTCATCCGTGAAATAGCCGCGCGCCTGCGCGATGAAGAAGGGCAGGTCCGTGATCGAAAAAGTCGTGCCCACCTGCACCGAATCCGCCGCCCGAAGCGGCGCCGCTGCGCAAACCAGCCACGCCATCGCCAGAGCCAGCGCGCGCATGTCATCCTCCCCGAACCGTTGTTGAGGGCAAGACTAGCAGCCTCCTCGCCGGTGACAAGCGCGTCCTGCGGGTCTAACCTGCGCTACATGTCGCCGGGCGTCCGGCCCCCTATTGCACATATTGGAGGAACCCATGATTCAGGCGCAGCGCCTCGGGCACGCGACCATCGAGACCCAGGACTTCCAGAAGAGCCTTGATTATTTCGTCGACTTCAACGGCTTCGTGGTCGTGGCGCAGGAGAAGGGCCGCGCCTGGCTCGCCTCCAAGCTCGGCCAGCTCAATGTGGTGCTGGTGGCCTCGCCGGATCGCTCCGATTGCACACGCATTTCCTTTGAAGTGGCGCCTGACAGCGATTTTGCAAAAATGCAGCAGTTTCTGGCGAGCGAAGGCATCGCCAGCGAGATCCGCAACGATCCCTTCCCCGGCACACCCAAGGCCCTGGTCTTCACGGACCCCAAGGGCACGGTGATCGAGCTTTATGCGAGCTGGGCTTTCCTGGCGCCCAACCAGAATGTCGCGGGCGTCGGGCCTCTGAAGGTCGGTCATATCGCCTTTTTCACGCCTGACGTGCAGGGCCTCTGCGCCTTCTACCAGAGGGTGCTGGGCTTCCGCGTGTCCGACTGGCTGGGCGATTTCTTTGTTTTCATGCGCTGCAATCCCGACCACCATTCCCTCAACTTCTTCCGGGGCGAGCGCCCCAAGCTGCATCACATCGCCTTCGAACTGAAGGATACGGCGCATCTGATGGAAAGCTGCGAGCGGCTGGCGCAGGTGCGCATACCCCTGGGCTGGGGGCCGCTGCGCCATGGCCCCGGCCATAATCTGGCGACCTATCACCGCAACCCCGACGATCACGTGGTCGAATATTATTGCGAGCTCGACCAGATGAAGAACGAGGAGCTCGGCTATTTCGAACCCCGCCCCTGGCACGTGGATCGCCCCCAGCGCCCGAAGGTCTGGGAGCCCGGCGTCTGGGGCTCAGGCTGGGGCCTGCCGCCTGCGCCTTATCATATGCGCAAGTAACGTCACTTTTCCGGCGGGGTCGCCTCACACACCAGCGGCCCCCGCCATTTCCCATAGCGCCAAGGCGTCAGCGCCCCCGCTTTCGCAGGCAGGCTCTCTGGCACGGGATCATAGCCGGAGGTCCCCCAGGGCTGGCAGCGGCAGAGGCGCGCGGTTCCCATCCAGCCGCCCGCCCAAAGGCCATGGCGCCGGATCGCCTCGTCCATATAGCTGGAGCAGGAGGGCAGGTGGCGGCACCAGCGCCCGATCACCGCCGACAGGGTGAGCTGGTAGAAGCGCAGCAAGAGATGCGCGCCATATCGCGCGCCGCGGGAGAGGGGGCTGACCATGGCCCCCATATGGGGGCGAAGGGGCGGGCTTGCCTACTGAAAAATC